>NZ_CP027762.1:3207022-3509462 GCF_003852315.1 Pseudomonas sp. LBUM920 | reverse complement strand
TTGGCTGCCAGCCACGGCGCGACATCGGCATAACTGTCGATGTCGTAGGGCCAACCGTGCAGCAGGATCACCACCTGGCCGTTGGCCGGGCCAACGTCGGCGTAGGCCACATCGAGCACCCCGGCCTTGACGTGCTTGAGCGCGCCGAAGGCGGTTTGGTGATGGCTGGCCGGCGTTGGCGGCTCGGGCATTTCAGCATGAGCCACGCCCAGGGCGCCGAATGGCAACAAGGCCAATGCCAGAGCAAGCGGACGGTGTTTGGAGCGACGGGTCAACAGAGTGTGCATGGCGAGCCTCCTGCGGCTGATGGGTGCCTGACACTCAGTTGACCGCTGCGCTGTATCGCGCATGTTTCAGGAACGGTCCCGGGTTAAACGCTGTGTATCGCCACGGCTGCTGTACACAGTGCGATACATAACCGCCTGCTCTACGTGAACACGATCTCATACGGCTCGCGCATGCGTTCGAGCAGTTCCTGGGCGAGCATCGGCGCGAGCCCGATGGCCGGGTCGCCGACCAATTGGCTGGCGTAGGCATGAGCGGCGTGCAGTTTGCGCGCGACGCTCCAGCTGTCCAGACGCACCTTATGCGCCCGTTGCCAAGGCATCATCGCCGCTTCACGCGCCGGACTGTGCCAGGCCCAGATGGGCAGTTCATAAAGCCGCGCGCCGATCAGGCTACAGGCCTTGGCGCTGGCACGGCCGACGGCGTCGTGGTCGTCATTGCCGTCGTTGCGCCACGTGGTGAACACCACGTCGCCCGGCTGCAGGTAACGCGCGATGAACTGGCTCATCGGCTGTTCACTGCTCGCCAGGGCGTCGTCACGAAATCCGCCGCGAATCCACTTCAAGCTGTGCAGCGGCATGCCCAACCTGCGCAGCGCCTCGGCGCTTTCCTGTGGGCGGATCACACTCAGGCGGCTCGCCGGCCATGCGTGAGACCCCGGATGGCTGGCGCTGCCATCGGTGATCGAGATCAGCAGCAGCGGGTGCTCCAGGGTACTGAGCAGTTGCAGCAGCCCTCCACACGCCAGCACTTCATCGCCAGGGTGCGGAGCAATCACCACCACGCGCGCACCAGGTGGCACCAGCGAAGAGGGAGGGATAGCGGGAATTTGCGCCAACTGTGGCGCGCTGTTCCAGATTTGCGCGGGGCCGCGGCGGCCCTCGCTTAAGGAGGCAGGCTTCATGGGTGTCACGTCCTTGTCGATTGATGCTGGGCCGTACCCCGTTGACGGGACGACGCTCTTTTTTTTCAGCGCAGACTCCGCTGCGGTGATGCGCGGCACTCCAACCCTGGAATACCGGCAAGGCGCTCTCAGCATAGTCAAGGATTCATGGCTTTTACATCGTGAAATGTTGATTTTTTCAGCTGGCCTGCATGAGGCTTTTCAAATAGTCACCAAAACCGCCTTCGGCGCGGCAGTCGAGCCGGCCACTGGTAATCACCTGTGGCCGGTGGCTCCACGCGATGGACGCGCCGCAACGCTCCAGATTGCGCACCAGTTGCACATCTTCATGGCAGGCCAGTGGCTCGAACCCGCCGGCTCGCACATAGGCGCCAGCACTCACGCCCAGATTGGCACCGTGTACATGCCGATGGCCGTCTCGGGCCTGGTAGGCCTGGGTGTAGCGAATTTGCGCCGCGGGGTCGAAGCCGTCACTCCAGCCGACCACGGTCACGGTGCCGCACACCGCGTCCACACCCAGCGCCAATTGCGCCACCAGCCAGTCAGGGGCGACGCGGCTGTCGGCGTCCGTGCACGAAATCCAGCGTGCACCTTGATTCAGCAAGTGCCGTGCACCCACACCGCGCACCTGCCCGACATTGCGCGCCTGCACGTGCAGGCTTTGCACCGCATAGGCCTGCACGATCGCCGCACTGCCGTCGTTGCAGCTGTCGAGCACGGTGAGAATCTGGACCTTTTCGCCGAGCAGCTCCGGATGGCGTGCGGCAATCAACGCAGACTTCAGGCATTCGCCCAGCAGCGCTTCTTCGTTATGCACCGGGATCAGAACGCCGATCATCGCAGCCCCTCGAGGGTTGCGACCGAGGTGCGGTCGCGGCTCCACAGGTCGAGCAGGAAATCACTTTCGTGATGCTGCACCACCGGCGGCATATTCAGCCTTTGCTGCAGCAGGGCATGCACTTGTTCAGCGGTCTGCGGGCACCCTTCAATGCGTGGGCGCCAGTGACAGGCCAGCAGTTGCCCGTCTTCGGTCAAGGCGCCAAGGGCGCAGTCAACCAGGCGGTGCAGATCATCGGCATCCAGGTAGTAGCACAGCTCGCTCAACACGATCAGTTCGAATGAACCTGTCGGCCACTGTTCCGGCAAACGGCTTTGCTGCACCTCGGCATGGGCAAACCCCCGCAGCCGGGTTTGCGCCAGCGCCACGGCGGCACTGGCCGTGTCACAACACACCAGGCGGTCACAGCGCGGCGCCAGTTCGGCGCTCAGCTCGCCGTTGGCGCAACCGGGTTCGAATATCGACGCATACCGCGGGCGGGTCAGCGCCGCCAGGGTCAGCGCGCGTTTGCGCTGCTCGTACCAGCGTTGGCGAAATGCCCAAGGGTCGTCATTGCCGGCGAACAGTTGGTCGAAATACGGCGTGGCCACGCTCATACAAACACCACTTCAAAAGGCTGCAGCAGGCGTTCCACCACATAAGGTGCGAGCACAGGCGGCAGGCCGATCTGCGGGTCGCCCTCCAACTGGCTGGCAAACGCGTGGATGGCATGACGCTTACGCGCCACTGTTTCGGGCGTTAGCAGGATTTTGCGCGCGCGGTCCCACGGCACTTGGCTGTCTTCCGGGGTTGCCCAGTGCCAGGTCCATACGGGCAATTCATACAGGGTCGCCCCAACCGCATGCGCGGCCTTTGCACTGGCGCGGCCGACAGCCTCATGGTCGCAGTGCCCATCTTCGCGCCACGTGGTGAACACCACGTCGGTGGGTTTGAGGTAGCGTTGAATGAACGCACTCAGCTGTTCTTCCTGCGCCGCCACCTGACTGTCGCTGAACCCTGCGCGCAGCCATTTGAGGCTGTGCAACGGCACACCCAGGCGGTGCAATGCCTGGGCTGATTCCTGCGGACGCACCACACTCAGGCGCTCCACCGGCCAGCGCTGGGAACCCGGATGGCTGGCGCTGCCATCGGTCACGGAAATCAGCTGAATCGGCCGGCCAATGGCCGCCAGGCCTTGCAGCAGGCCGCCGCAACCGAGCACTTCATCGTCCGGGTGCGGGGCAATGATGACTGCCCGATGCCCTTCGGGTACCAACTGTTCGACGCTGATGTGCGGCAGCTCGGCCATGTGCGACGAGGCTTGCCACTGATGCAGTGGCGTGCCCTGGCCTACGATCGGATTGGGTTTCATAACTGCCACCTCCCTGTGGGTTGCTCGGCCACCTGTTCGCCCAACGCCGCCAGGTCGCGCTCTGCATGGCTTTGGCGCACGTACACCGGCAGGTCCGCCATCAACTGGGCAAAGTGCGGGTCTTTGCAATAAGGCCCTGCACCTGCCGCACGGCCCACATGGTGGATGACCTGCTCGACAGTGTCTTCGATGCACGCCCGCACCTGCTGCGCTAACAGCCGCGCATCCGCGCGTGGAGCGCGGTCCACCTGTTCTGCACTGTCACGCAACACACAGGCCGCACTGTTGAGCACGCTGTCTACCGCGCCCAGGTGGGCGAGGGCATGGGGCTCGGGGCGCTTGCTGCACTGCTCGCGCAACACCTCGGCCAGGCGTTGCGCGCCGCCGTACCAGCAGGCGGCAATGCCAATCCCGCCTTGCCAGAAGCCAGGGCGGGACAGGTAATCTCCCGGCCCGCCGACGGCAATACCCTTGGCCCCGTCAAACACAATCTCGACGCTGCCAGTGGCGGCCATGCCCACGGCGTTCCAGCCTTCATTGGTGACCATAATGCCGGGCTGATCCATGTCCACGGCAACCAGTTGCTGACGGTTTTCGTCGTCCCAGGCGGTCAGCAAGCCATGACTGACCACCGCCGCCCCGGAACACCAGGCCTTGCGCCCATCGACGATCAACCGATGGCCATCACGGCGCACACGCACCTTGGCGGTCGGCGGTTCGGCGGCCCACATGCCCCACAAGCTGCCCAAGGGCGGCAGGGGGCTGTCGAGTTCAGCGATGATCGCCAACGCATCGGTGTGGCCTTCGAATAACTTGCACAGGCGCAAATCGTGGCCCGCCACCTGCGCCAGACGACTGAATCGCTCCAGCGTCTGGCCACTGCCGGGTAACGGCAGCTGGTCCAGGCCTTCTTCCTGAAGTGCCTTCAGGGCTTGGCCCAAAGCGTGCGTGTCCGCATAGCCCCGGTAGCTTTGAAGGAATCCATGCAACGCCATTTCACACCTCGTCGTGCTGCAGTTCAAACAGCAACAGCGAGCGGCCGGTGACTGCGTACTCGTGCTCGAAATCAAAGCGCTCCTGACCGCGCACCGCTGGCTCATTGGTGTCGAGCATGCAGGTCCAGAACTCGCCTTCCGGCACCGGTGGCAGGCGGAAATTGACCATGTCGTGGTGGGCGTTGACCACCAGCAGCAACGTCGCATCGCCACCCGGGCGGCGAATCCCGGTTTCCTGGGCGCGGCCATCCATCAGCATGCCCAGGCAGCGGCCATGGCTGTCTTCCCACTGTTCGGTGGTCATCTCGTTGCCATCCGGCGCCAGCCAGGTGACGTCCTTCACCCCGATGTCTTCGTTGTAGTCACCCACCAGGAAGCGTCCACGGCGCAGGATCGGATACGCCAGGCGCAGCTTGATCAGGCGTTTTACAAACTTGAGCAGCGCCTTGCCGTCGTCGTCCAGCTCCCAGTTGACCCAGCCGATCTCGCTGTCCTGGCAGTAGGCATTGTTGTTGCCGTGCTGGGTGCGAGCGAATTCGTCACCGGCCACCAGCATCGGTGTGCCTTGGGCCAAGAGCAGGGTGGCGAAAAAGTTGCGCATCTGGCGCAGGCGCAGCGCGTTGATTTCCGGGTCTTCGGTAGGCCCTTCGACGCCGTGGTTCCAGGACAGGTTGTTGTTGCTGCCATCCTGGTTGTTTTCGTCGTTGGCTTCGTTGTGCTTGTCGTTGTACGACACCAGGTCGTGCAAGGTGAAGCCGTCGTGCGCGGTGATGAAGTTCACCGAACTGTACGGGCGTCGACCACGCTGGTTGAACATCTCGCCGGACGCAGTCATGCGTGCAGCAAAGTCTGCCAACTGGCCGTCATCGCCTTTCCAGAAGGCGCGCACGGTGTCGCGGAAGCGGTCGTTCCATTCCACCCAGCCCGGTGGGAATTTGCCCACCTGGTAGCCACCGGGGCCGCAGTCCCACGGCTCGGCGATCATTTTCACCTGGCGCAGCACCGGGTCCTGGCGGCAGGCCACGAGGAAGCTGTGGCGTTCGTCGAAGCCATCGCGGTAACGGCCCAGAATGGTCGCCAGGTCAAAGCGGAAACCGTCCACGTGCATCTCGGTGGCCCAGTAACGCAAGGAGTCGGTGACCATTTGCAGCACGCACGGGTGGCTCAGGTCCAGGGTGTTGCCGGTGCCGGAATCGTTGATGTAGAAGCGCTTGTCGTCAGGCATCAGGCGATAGTAGGAGGCGTTGTCGATACCGCGCATGGACAGGGTCGGGCCGCGCTCGTTGCCTTCGGCGGTGTGGTTGTAGACCACGTCGAGGATCACTTCCAGCTTGGCTTCGTGCAGGTGCGCGACCATTTCCTTGAACTCGGCGATCTTGCCGCTGGCCAGGTAACGCGGGTCCGGGGCGAAAAAGGCGATGCTGTTATAGCCCCAATAGTTGGTCATGCCTTTTTGCAGCAGGTGCTGGTCGTTGACGAATGCGTGCACGGGCAGCAATTCCACCGACGACACACCCAGCTGGCGGATGTGCTTGAGCACGTCATCTTCCATCAGCCCGGCGCAGGTGCCGCGCACCGACTCGCCAACCGAAGGATGGCGCATGCTGATGCCGCGCAAGTGGGTTTCATAAATGATCGTACGGTCCCACGGCACCCGCACCGGCTGGTCGTTACCCCAGGTGTGCGCCGGGTCGATGACCTTGCACTTGGGCACGAAGGGCGCGCTGTCGCGTTCGTCGAAACTGAGGTCATCGTCGGGGTGGCCGATGGTGTAGCCGAACAACGCTTCGGACCATTTGAGTTCGCCCACCAGCTGTTTGGCATAGGGGTCGATCAGCAATTTGTTGTGGTTGAAGCGGTGACCATTGGCCGGGTCATATGCACCGTATACGCGGTAGCCGTAAGTCAGCCCAGGGTGGGCGTCGGGCAGGTAACCGTGGAAGGTTTCGTCGGTGTATTCAGGCAGTTCGATGCGTTCCAGCTCAACTTCGCCGGTGTCGTCAAACAGGCACAGTTCAACTTTGGTGGCGTTGGCCGAGAACAGCGCAAAGTTGACGCCCAGGCCGTCCCAGGTGGCGCCGAGGGGGAAGGGCAAACCTTCACGAATCCGCGACGGCTCGTTTTCCGGCGTCGGTTGGTTTTTATCTGGTTTGCTCATTGAGTTGCTCCTGCAAGGGTCTTTTTTCGGGCCGAGCGCGACCGTGCTGGCGATCGTTCAGCTGACGCAGTGGATATTCAAAAGGGAACCTCCTGCCGGCAACGCCGGGAGGAGGCCCGTAAGGTCGTGACGCTTAAGGCTTGGGTTTTTTCGGCGCTGCGGGCTTTTTCGCCGCAGGCGGCGCCGGTTTGCTCGCTGCCGGTGCCGGCGGCTTGGCTTTGGGCGCAGGTTTGGGCGCGGTTTTTGGCTTGGCAGCGGCCTTGGGCTTGCTTGGCGTCAGCGCTTCGGCTTCGGCCAGTTTGCGCGCCATCTCCCAGTGGCGAGTGTCCTCTCCGTGGGGCTTGCCCTCGGATTCCCAGATCTGATGCGCCAATTCGCGAATACGTTTGTCTTCAGTACTCATCACAATGCTCCTCACAGAAAAGTTTCAGCTTTCTTGATCATCAGGATTGATAAAGACATTGACCGGGAAATCCCCCAGGGCAGCGCTGATCAACAGCTCCTTGTTTGGTGTGACTGCGCCTGTATGAAAAAGTCCCTTCCAGTTTTGCGTTGTCGCGGCGAACGGTAATTTAACCCGCGTATCGCCCCAAACCTGCGCGTCGATGTGGGGCCGCTCACCGTTTTCCAGCAAGCGATGAGGCCAGCGCGGCACCACCACCAACAGGCGTTTGCCTTGATGTTCGCGACAGAATGCAACCACGTGTTCTGCGTGCGTGCCGGTGACCTCCAGCGGTGTGTAGTGGCCGCTGCGAAAGATCTCCGGGTCGGCCTTGCGCAACGCCAGCACCTGGGCAATCAGCGCCTGCTTGACGCGCCCGTCGCGCCAGTTGGATAACAGTTCAGGGATGTCCGGCGGTGTGTTCAGCGCGTGTTGCCGCGCGCTGAAGTCCACCGGACGACGGTTGTCCGGGTCCACCAGGCTGAAGTCCCAGAACTCATCGCCCTGGTACAAGTCCGGCACACCCGGCACCGTGATTCGAAGCAAGGATTGCGCCAGGCTGTTGACCGCACCGGCCGCGGCAATCGCGTGAGCGGCGTTGCCCAGGGCGGTGCGCAATGCGCTGCCCACATCGCTGAGCAACAGGCGCGACAGAAACGCCTCGACGCCTTGCTCATACGCCTCGTTCGGCGCGCTCCAACTGCTTTGCAACTTGGCTTCGCGCAGGGCCTTTTGCTGCCATTGCCAGAGGCGCTGCTGGTAATTCTCGACGTCCAGGTGCAGGTCCAGCGGCCAACTGCCCAGCAACACTTGATACAGGATCAGCTCATCACCGGCCGACGGGCTATTGGCATCCTCGCGCAAGGGGGCGGCGAGGGTGCGCCAGTGCTCAACCTGTTCGACATACCACGGCGCGCATTCACTTAATACCGCCAGGCGTGCGCGGGTATCTTCGCCGCGCTTGTGGTCGTGGGTGGCGGTGGCCAGCAGGTTGTCGGGAAAGGTCTGCAAGCGCTGTTGGTTGACGGTGTGAAACGCCGCCACAGGCGCACTGAACTGCTCGGTGCTGAAACCCACGTCATTGCGCGACAGCAGTACTGCCGAGCGATAGAACGCGGTGTCTTCCACGGCCTTGGCCGCGGCCGGAGAGGTCAGTTGCTGGAAGCGTACACAGGCATGTTTGAGTATCTTGCGCTCGCGCCCGATCGGGCGATGGCGCCACGGCTGGCCGCCCAGCCATTTTTCCAGGTGATCGAGCACCGGCCAGTCGCCTTCGCTCAACGTGCTGCGGGCACCGGCCAGGGCTTGCAGGAAAAACACGTCATCGTTTTCGCTGCGGCCACGGGCGCTGATGTAAGTGCGGTACACCGGGAAGTGCACGATCAGCTCCTGCAAGGCGCGGCGGATCGCGCCCAGGGTCAGGTCGCGGGTCATCACATCGTCACGGGCCACCTGCAGCAGGGCCTGGGCCACACTTTCGAAGTCACCGGCCAGCGAGCCATTCAGGATCTGCTGGCGTGCCAGCCAGGCTTCTTCGATAAAGGCCGCTGGCCGTCCGCTGTGGCGGGTCCACAACTCGGCAAGCGGCTCGAAGCCTTGAGGATCATGCTGCAGCAACGACAGCTGATTCATGAATTCGTAGCCGGTGGTGCCGTCTACTTTCCAATCTTCGCGCAGGGTTTCGCCTTCACCGAGGATTTTTTCCACGAAGATCGGCAAGTGCCGTTCGGGCGACAGTGAATCAACCCGACGCCGCAGCTTGCGGCAATAACCGCGTGGGTCGGCCAGGCCGTCGATGTGGTCGATGCGCAGGCCATCTATCAGGCCCTCGCTGATCAGCTCAAAGATCTTGCCGTGGGTGGCCTCGAATACCGCCTTGCGTTCAACGCGCAAGCCGCCCAATTCATTGACATCAAAGAAGCGCCGCCAGTTGATATCGTCCGCCGCCGTGCGCCAGCTGGCGAGCCGGTAGACTTGTTCTTCGAGCAATTGATGCAGGCGATTGAAACCCTCGGGCTGGCGTGCGTCGAACTCGCCCAGGCGTTGCTCGATGGCACGGCGCACGTCGCTTTCGGTCGCGCGTTCGGCCAGCGCCTGCTTGAGCCAGGCGGCTTCGTGGTAGGCATCATCCTGATAGGCCAGCGCGCTGAAACGCTCGGCCAACGGCCGGAGCAGCGCGTCGGCGCCGAGGATCAACGCGTAGTCGCGCGGGCAGATCGGGAAGCGGTGCTCGTAATGCTCGACGTAAAACGCCCCATGCTCGGCGTCAAAATGCAGCGTCAGCGCGCCGGTCTGCAAAGCCTCGCCATAGTCGCTGCCCAGAAACGGCATCAGCAGTTGGCCTTTGAGCAACGGGTCCGGCGAGTGCCACTGAATATCGAAGAACTCGCTGTAGGGGCTCAGGCGTCCCCATTCGAGCAGGTCCAGCCACCACGGATTGTCCGCGCCACCCACGGCCATATGGTTGGAGACGATATCGAGGATCAGCCCCATCTGGTGTTCGCGCAGTGCAGCAACCAGGCGCCGCAACGCGGGTTCGCCGCCCAGTTCGGGGTTGACGGTCGTCGGGTCGACCACGTCGTAGCCGTGCATGGAGCCGGCGCGGGCACTGAGTATCGGTGAGGCGTACACATGGCTGATGCCTAGCTGGGCGAAGTACGGCACCAGAGGCACCGCATCGTCCAGGGTAAAATCTTTATGGAATTGCAGGCGCTGGGTAGCGCGCAGGGGCAGTGCTTTCATCGGTCACGCTCATAGGCTTGGTTGCGCGCAACGGCCAGCAGTTCGAGGCGGCGGGCGGCGCCGGCGTTGTCGAGCAGGCTGGCGGCTTCGCCCGGCAGGCGACGGCGCCAATTGGGATGGGTGTCGGTGGTGCCGGGCAGGTTGGCTTGTTCTTCGATGCCCAGCGCGTCTTCCAAAGGCAGCAATACCAGCGGCGCACGGGTATGGCCGAGGTAGCGCACGCTGGCGTCGATCATGTGGTCGGTGTCGTTGCGGATTTCATCGACAAAGTTCTGCGGGTCCTGGCTCAAGGCCTGGCGCAGTGCCTGACGTTCGCGCAGGCGGTGTTCGCTCCATTGCTCCACCGTCGGTGCGTCGATCAGGCCGAGCTGGATATTCCACTCGATGTCGCGGCTGTGCCACCAGCCGTTGAGGGTCGGCAAGTCGTGGGTGCTGGTGGTCGCCAGGGCGTTGTCCGGCCAGTCAAGGATCGGCCTGAATTGGCCATCGTGACCTTGCTCGAATAGCAGCACGCGCATGCCCAGAATCGAACGCGCGCTGAGTTTTTCGCGCAGGCCATCGGGCACGGTGCCGAGGTCTTCACCCAGCACAATCGCCTTGTGACGCTGGGATTCCAGCGCCAGCAGTCGCAGCAGGTCGTCCACCGGGTAATACAGGTACGCACCCTCGCGCGGGGAGGCATCCATGGGGATCACCCACAGGCGTTGCAGGCCCATCACATGATCGATGCGCAGGCCACCGGCATGGGCGAAGTTGGCCCGCAGCATCTCGATGAAGGCGCGGAAGCCGTTGCGTTTGAGGCCTTCGGGGGAAAACGCAGAGATGCCCCAGCCTTGACCGGCGCGGTTGAGAATATCGGGCGGCGCACCCACGGTGAGGTTCGCCAGCAATTCATCCTGGCGGCTCCAGGCCTGGCTGCCGCCGCCGTCGGCGCCGACGGCCAGGTCGGCAATCAGGCCGACGCCCATGCCGCTGCCACGCGCGGCTTGTTGCGCACGCTCCAGGCAACGCGCGATCAGCCATTGGCTGAACGCGTAGAAGCCGATTTCGTCGCGGTGTTCAGCGGCGAACTTAACCAGTTCAGGGCTTTGCGGCGAGCGCCAGGCTTCAGGCCAGTGACGCCAGTCGAGGTCCTCTCCCGCGGCGGCGCGAACGGCCTGCACGGCTTCGAAACGGCAATGGTTCTCCAGGGCTTCACCGCCGTTCTGGCGAAAGCTCAGGAAATCGGCATGCTGCGGGTGTCCGCCGTGGCGGAAGTCTTCATACAGCGCGCGCAACAGGCGCTGCTTGGCCTTGGCGGCGGCGGGCCAGTCGATCAGGGTGTGCTGTTCCAGCGTGTGCAATTCTTCGGTCAAACCGCAGGCGTCGATGGCATTGCGCACTTCGCGCTCGCCCAGGATGCAGGCAGGCGAGGCGTACAGGCTGTTCAGAAACAGGCGGCTGGACGGCGAGTAGGGGCTATAGCGCTCGGTGTCGGCGCTGAACATCGCGTGCATCGGGCTGATCGCCAACGCATCGGCGCCGCGTTCGGCGGCGGCGCGAACCATGTGCTCCAACGCCTGCGTGTCGCCAAAGCCACCGTCGCCCAGACGACGCAGCGCGTACAGTTGGGCGCTCAAACCCCAGGCGCGCGCCGGTTGGGCGTCGACGGCTTCAGCCACGCTGTAGCAGTGAGCGGGCGCCACGGCCAGGGTGAAGGTCTGGTCGTCGATGTGCACCTGGTGATAGCCCAGCGCGATGACGCCTGGCAGCACGGCATCACCGTCGAGGCGCAGCTCCAGGGTTTCGCCGGTTTCCAGGCTGACCCGGCAGGGCGTGTCTGCGGCAAAGTAGCGTGCCAGGTCGAGGCCTTCGCCGCTGTCGACGGTCATCAAGGGCGGCAGATGTTTGTCTTGCTGCACCTGTTCGAGTTCGAGCAGGCTGGCGTTGATTTCGGCATCGGTATCGGCCGGGTGGCCCAGGCCTTTGAGAACGGCGCGCAAGGCGCCGGGTTTAACATGTTGCGGACGGCCGTTCGCGTCGATCCAATCGACGGCCAGGCCCGCTCGGCTGGCGAGTATTTCCAGGTTCGCTTCGCTCAAAGGTGCTCTCCAACAGGGGATAGGGCAACGCGTGCGCTGAAAGGCGCCAAGTGCGCCCCTTCACCGGCAGGCGTTTCAAATAGCAGGTGCGGCGGCGCAGGGTGATCCAGCGGTTCGGCGCCCAGGTTCAAGTCAATCTGCAACACACTACCGTTGCCCAGGCGCCAGCGCGCGCTGACGGCGCCTTGCCCCAGCACCTGCGCGCCCAAGGCCACGCTGCCGGGCAAGTGCGGCACGATCTGCTGGTGGCGCAGGCTCAACAGTTGGCGGTAGAACTGGGCGTGCTGGTTTTCGGTGAAGGCGGGTGCTGATTGTAAAAAGGTGGGCAGGGCATTCGGGTCGGGAATGTGTTCACGCCTTTGCGGGTCTTTGAATGCGGCAAAATCAGCAAACTCGTTGCGCCGGCCTTCGCGCACGGCTTCGGCCAGCTCGCCATGGTGATCGGTGAAAAACAGGAACGGTTCCTCGGCATTCACTTCATCGCCCATGAACAGCAACGGAATCATCGGCGACAGCAGCAATAACGTCGTGGCTGCCTTGAGCGCCTGCGGTGAGCACAGCTGATGCAGGCGTTCGCCCAGTGCGCGGTTGCCGATCTGGTCGTGGTTCTGCAAAAAGGCCACGAAGGCGCTGGGCGGCAAGTCCCCACTGGGTTCGCCGCGCTCATGGCCGTGGCGGGTGGTGTGGCCCTGATAGATAAAACCCTCACCCAGGCAGCGCGCGAGTTTTTCGGTAGGGTTTTCAGCGAAGTCGCTGTAATAGGCGTCGGTTTCGCCGGTAAGCAATACGTGCAGCACGTTGTGGAAGTCATCGTTCCACTGCGCGTCGAAATCGTTCTTCAGCAGGCTGGCCTGGTTCAGCTCGTTTTCCAGCACCAGCCAGACGTGCCGACCTGTGTCTACCTGTTGGCGAACACGGTGGGCCAGCTCCTTAAGAAAATCGGGATTGTCGATCGCGTGCACCGCATCCAGGCGCAGGCCATCAAAGCGGTATTCGAGCAACCACATCAAGGCATTGTCGAGGAAGAAGTCGCGCACCTCGCGACGATCAAAATCAATGCCTGCGCCCCAGGGCGTGTGCACGTCTTCTTGAAAGAAACCGTTGGCGTATTGGCCCAGGTAGTTGCCGTCCGGGCCGAAGTGGTTGTAAACCACGTCGAGCATCACCGCCAGGCCGTGTTCGTGGGCGCTGTCGATCAATTGCTTGAGCTGTTCCGGCGAGCCATAAGAGGAGTGGGGCGCATAGGGCAGAACCCCGTCGTAACCCCAATTGCGTTCGCCGGGAAATTGCGCCAACGGCATCAATTCAATCGCGGTGACGCCCAGTTCAGCCAGGCGTGGCAGCTGCTTTTGTACGGCGGCGTAGCCACCCAGCACACCCACGTGCAGCTCGTAGATCACCGCTTCGTGCCATGGGCGGCCTTGCCAATGGCTGTGTCGCCACTGATAGGCGAGTGGATCGACAACCACACTCCAACCATGAACATCCTCGGCTTGCGCTCTGGATGCCGGGTCGGGTACGTCGTTTTCGCCGTCGATGTTGTAGCGGTAGCGAGTGCCCGCCGGGCACTGTATCTCTACCTCAAACCAGCCATCTGCCTGGG
Source organism: Pseudomonas sp. LBUM920 (assembly GCF_003852315.1). Taxonomy (NCBI): domain Bacteria; kingdom Pseudomonadati; phylum Pseudomonadota; class Gammaproteobacteria; order Pseudomonadales; family Pseudomonadaceae; genus Pseudomonas; species Pseudomonas edsoni (SeqCode). The sequence goes on along the minus strand of NZ_CP027762.1, from coordinate 3,496,063 downwards.
GCAGCATGGCGATGGACTTGCCGTCTTCCAATTCAACGCTGACATAAAACGCGTCTGGCGCCCACAGGGCAAAACGCGTGTGTTGCGCGTCCAGCATGATTGCGCCGTGGGGCCAGGTTTCCAGAGTCCGTGACGGCATCTATGAAGCCCTCCCTTGATTATTTGTTCGATTTCCCCAGTGCTTTAACCACAAGCTGTTCGTACAGTTCGGCGTAGGGTTCCACCGCCTGGGACCAGTTGAACGGCTGCGTCATGGCGCGGCTGCGCATCGCATTGAGCAGGCCGGTATTGGCAAATACCCTGAAGGCGCGGCTCAACGCTTCCTTGTAGCTTTCAACCGTGGATTCGTTGAACAGAAACCCGGTAACGCCATTTTCAATGGTGTCGGCCAGGCCACCGGTATTGCGCGCCACCGGCAGCGAGCCGAAGCGCTGGGCGTACATCTGGCTCAAGCCGCAGGGCTCATAGCGCGATGGCATCAACAGGAAGTCACTGCCGGCGAACATGCGGCGGGCATCGGTTTCGTTGAAGCCGATGCGCACGCCCACCTGGCCTGGGAACCGCAGGGCCAGCTCACGCATGGCGTGTTCTTCTTCAGGTTCGCCTCGGCCGATGATGGCAATCTGGCCACCGTTCTCAACGATAAAGCTGCTGACCGCCTCGGTGAGGTCCAGGCCTTTTTGGTACACCAGGCGCGAAACCACCGCAAACAGCGGGCCGGTGGAGTCGTGCAGGCCGAACAACTCGCGCACATGGGCGGCGTTGATGGCTTTGCCTTCCCAGTCACCAATGTTGAAGTTGTGGGTCAGGTGCGTGTCAGTGGAGGTTTCCCAGCTTTCATCGATACCGTTGGGGATGCCACTGAGCAGGCCTTGTTGAGTCTTGCTCGCCAGGAAGCCGTCGAGTCCGCAACCGAATTCCGGCGTGGTGATTTCCTGGGCGTAAGTGGCGCTCACGGTGGTGATATGGCTGGAATACGCCATGCCGGCCTTGAGGAACGACATTTTGCCGTAGAACTCCATGCCTTCCTGTTGCAGGGCATGCGGCGGAATCCCCAGTTCAGGGGTGGAAGCCAGGCTGACCACGCCTTGGTAGGCGAGGTTATGAATGGTGAACAGCGTTGGCGTACGCGAACCACGCCAGTGCATGTACGCCGGTGCCAGGCCTGCTGGCCAGTCATGGGCATGCACCAGGTCCGGGCACCAGTGGATCTGTGCGAGGTTGGCGGCCATGTCGGCGGCGGCCAGGCCCAGGCGTGCGAAGCGAATATGGTTGTCCGGCCAGTCGCGCCCGTTGTTGGCGCCGTATGGCGTGCCTTCGCGCTCATACAGTTCGGGGCAGATCAGGACATAGATGACCAGACCATCCTTGAGATCCATGCGCCCGATCTTGCACGGCGGCAGCGCTGCATGGCCACCCAGTTCGCCGATGATATGGATCGGGTTGTCGCTTTCCATCACTTGCGGATAACCCGGAATCAACACGCGCACGTCGTGCAGGTGCGCCATGGCGCGGGGCAGGGCGGCGGACACGTCGCCCAGGCCGCCGGTTTTCACCAGGTCGGCGAATTCGGAGGTGACGAACAGGACTTTCTTTCGGTTCGGGTTCTGACTCACGATCGGCCGCACAGTGTTGGGCAGGTCGGCCAACGCAGTGGGCCCCCCTACCGGCTGACTAAAACGCTCTCCCTGAGTATCTACTGCAGCACTGATCATAATTCTCTCCGACATGTCTGGTTGGCTAATGGCCCGCTGCCATCGGCTCCGAAGACCGCATCCTGCGGCCAGGCGCACAAGCACTGTACAAACTGGCAAGGCGTATGCCAGTTGCACTCATTGCTAAAAAAGAGTGGATGGACGGGCATTTGGCGTGAACCGCGTGCACTCGCCTCCCTTAAAAACTGGACCTACGGCAGAGTTGGAAAGTTTCGATTTTTTGCGGGGTTTTTATTTTGGAACGGACCCATCGGTCATGAGTTTAGGCCAGATCCTAGAGCCTGTAGGGTTTATGCGGGAATTTTGTAGGACAAAAAGCTTTTAACCTTATGCAAGGTTGAATGCTTGCGCTGATCGTGAGGGCTGCCCAGCAAGGCCTGGCCCCGAAGTTTGTTCGCGCCGGGTTGCAACACTGCCCGATGTTCTGCGGTCGAGCCAGAGGCCGCTTCGCGCGCACCAGCGGGTGCACGCACCTCGCCACAGCAGTGCGTACGCCCTTGATTGGTGCGCTACCCGAGCACGCGAATGGGCATGCCGCCGGCCCAGGCCTGGATAGCCTCGATCATCTGCTGGTAGAACTGCCGGTAATTCTGCTCGCTCACGTAACCCACATGTGGCGTGGCCAATACATTGGGCAAGCGCCGAAACGGATGCTCCGCAGGCAGTGGCTCTTGGCTATACACGTCCAGCGCCGCCCCAGCCAGGCGTCCGGTGGACAAGGCCTGCACCAGTGCCTGTTCGTCCACGATCGGCCCGCGCGCCGTATTCACCAGCCGTGCGGTCGGCTTCATCCAGCCCAGCGCCTGGGCATCCACCAGGCCACGGCTGCGATCGCTGAGTACCAGATGCACAGTCAGGATGTCGGCCTGTTCAAACAGCTCACGCTTGCTGACCCAGGTCACTCCCGACTCGGCCGCACGTTCTGGCGTGAGGTTTTCACTCCAGGCAATCACGCGCATGCCGAACACCTGGGCAAATTGCGCGACCTTCTGGCCAATGCTGCCCAGGCCCAGGATTCCCAGGGTCTTGCCATACAGATCACCGCCCAGGCCAACCTGCCAGCCGCCGTCGCGCACCGCATTGGCCTCGACCAACAGGTTGCGGGTCGAGGCCATGATCAGTGCCCAGGTCAATTCCGGCGCCGCCTGCTTATAACTGTCGGTGCCGCACACCTGGATTCCCAAGGCCTTGGCCGCCGCAATGTCGATGGCGGCATTGCGCATGCCGCCGGTCACCAGCAATTTCAGCCGGGGCAGGCCCTCCAACAGAGCCCTGTCGAAGGTCGAGCGTTCGCGCATCACGCAAATCACTTCAAAGCCCTTCAAGCGCTCAATCATCCACGCAGTGTCCGCCGGGTAGTCGTGCAGGAAATGCACCTGGCCCACCGACTGCAGCACCGACCAATCCACCACGCCACTGGCTACATCCTGCCAATCATCAATGACTGCGATCTGTACCGACATTCACGAGTGCCTCGAAAAAGGTTGGATTAAAGGGCGTTCAACCCCTGCAACAGCGTCTGATTAAACTTAACTGGCTCTTCCATCTGCGGCGCGTGCCCAAGGCCCGGGAATTCCACCAGGGTTGCGCGGGGGATCAACTTGGCCACTTGCTTGCCGAGCACGTCGTAATGACCGAGCCTGGCCTTGACCGCCGGCGGCGCGATATCGCTGCCGATGGCGGTGGTATCGGACGTGCCGATCAGCAGCAGCGTGGGCATCTGCAAATCCTTGAACTCGTAGTACACCGGCTGGGTGAAGATCATGTCGTAAATCAACGCCGAGTTCCATGCCACCTGGGTGTGCCCCGGGCCTTTGTTCAAGCCGGCGAGCATGTCGACCCAACGGTCGTACTCTGGCTTCCAGCGCCCGACGTAGTAAGTGTTGAGTTCATACTGGCGAATGCCGTCGGCGCTCAGTTTCAGCTCGCGTTCATACCATTGGTCAACGCTGCGATAGGGCACGCCCAGCGCTTTCCAGTCTTCCAGGCCGATCGGGTTGACCAGCGCCAGCTGCTCGGTCTGCGCCGGGTACAGCAGCGCGTAGCGGGTGGCAAGCATGCCGCCGGTGGAGTGGCCGACGATGGTGGCCTTTTGAATGCCGAGTTTAGCCAGCAGTTGGTGGGTGTTGAGCGCCAGTTGCTGGAAACTGTATTGGTAGTGGTCGGGCTTGCTGGACGTGCAGAAGCCGATCTGGTCGGGCGCGATCACCCGGTAACCGGCGCCGCTCAAGGCTTTAATCGATTCATCCCAGGTGGCGCCGCAAAAATTCTTGCCATGCATCAGTACCACGGCGCGCCCGTTGGCCTTGCCTTGGGCGGGCACGTCCATATAACCCATCTGCAGGCTTTTGCCCTGGGACTCAAAGTTGAAATGCTCGACGGGATAGGGGTACTTGAAGCCTTGCAGCTCGGGGCCATAGGCGGGGCCCTCAGTGGCGGCGAAGGCGGGGACGGCAGTGCTCAGCAACAGGCTGGCTGCGCACAGTGAGCGGATCAACGTCATGGGTCAGGCTCCGAAAACAGTGTCTCGGATGCTGTGGCGAGGGGATTAAGCGAGGATTAACGGAGCGCCGCGTGATCAGCCAGCGCCCCTGCGATAATCGCTTCAGGGCGCGCTCAGGCCCTGCAGCAACGCCGCGTTGAACCGTTCAGGGTCTTCCACTTGCGGCGAGTGGCCCAGGCCGTCGAATTCCACCAGCGTGGCACGCGGTATCAACTGGGCGACCTGCTTGCCCAGCACCTTGTAGTTGCCGATTTTCGCCTGCACTTGCGGCGACGCCAGGTCACTGTTGAGGGCCGTGGTGTCCTCGGTGCCGATCAGCAGCAGCGTCGGCACCTGCAGGTTTTTGAACTCGTAGTACACCGGCTGGGTGAAGAGCATGTCGTACAGCGCGGCGGAATTGCGCACCACCTCCGTGTGGCCGGAGCCATTGGTCAGCCCTACCAGCATGTCCACCCAACGGTCGAAGGCCGGTTCCCAGCGCCCCGCGTAATAATGGCGCTGTTGATAGGCGCGCACGCTTTGGTAGGTCAGCCGGCTCTCTGACTGAGCCCACTGGTCGACGGTACGGTATGGCACACCGAGGGCTTTCCAGTCCTCCAGGCCGATGGGGTTGACCATCACCAGTTGCTCGGTTTGCTGTGGGTAGAGCAAGGCGTAGCGGGTGGCAAGCATGCCGCCGGCGGAATGGCCCAGGACCGTGGCCTTTTGAATGCCAAGCTTTTGCAGCAATTGATGGGTGTTGATCGCCAGCTGCTGGAAGCTGTATTGGTAGTGATCAGGCTTGCTGGAGGTACAAAAGCCGATCTGGTCCGGCACTACCACCCGATAACCGGCATCGCTGAGCGGTTTGATCGAGCCTTCCCAGGTGGCGGCGCAGAAGTTCTTGCCGTGCATCAGCACAATGCTGCGGCCATTGGGCGTGCCTTTGGGCGCAACGTCCATGTACCCCATTTGCACGGTTTGGCCTTGAGACACGAATTTGAACCGTTCCACCGGGTAGGGGTATTTGAACCCCTGCAGCTCGGGACCGTAGGTGTCGTGTTTGCCGGTGGCGCATCCGGTAAGGGTGGCGGCGAGTAACAGGCCGCTGAGATAGAACATACGCTTGGCTTGCATGGTGGGCTCCGCAGTGAAAATCGGATGCTGTCGGCAAGCGATTAATCGAGGATTAACCCCTTGGAACTGCCGATAGGCACAGCTCAACCGCGCGGATAAACAGAAGATTCCTACGGGGAATGCCCGCATAACCGTGCGTATGCATAGGAAATTAAGGGCCCGACCGGGCTCGCGTCTAGCTGTCAGATTTGACAGTGTCGACCAGTGGTCCCGCGCTACCGGTGCGTGAGCTGGCTCAGCGTCACGAGCGCCAGCACCGCGTATCGCGCGCCCTTGGCCACGCTGACCAGCAGCAGGAAGCGCCAGAACGGCTCACGCATGACGCCGGCCACCAGGGTCAGCGGGTCGCCGATAATCGGCAGCCAACTGAGCAACAACGACCAATGCCCCCAGCGCTGGTAGTGCGCGCGGGCCTTTTCCAGGTGCCGCGGGCTGACCGGAAACCAGCGCCGTCCCTTGAAACGCTCGACCGAGCGCCCCAGCCACCAATTCACCACCGAGCCCAATACGTTGCCAACGGTGGCAAGCGCGAGCAGCCACCACAGGCTGTAATGGCCGCTGATCAACAGGCCCACCAGCACTGCTTCCGATTGCAACGGCAACAGCGTGGCGGCCCCGAAGGCGGCGAAGAAAAGGCCCAGGTAACCGGTGAGCACGACTCAATGGGCCGGGTAGTCGGCCACCACCACGTCTTTGCCTTCACGGGTCAGGCCGATGACCTGATAGCCGTCGCTTTTGCCGCCCATCTCCATGCCCGGTGACCCCATGGGCATGCCCGGCGCCGCGATGCCGAGCAAGTCGTCGCGCTTGCGCAACGCCAGCACCTGTTCGGCGGGCACATGGCCTTCGACGAATTTGCCGTCGATCACGGCGGTGTGGCACGAGCCCAGGCGCGGTGCCACGCCCAGGCGCAGCTTGACGGCACTCATGTCGGCTTCGACATGGTCGTTGACCTTGAACCCGTTGCTTTGCAGGTGACTGATCCACTTTTTGCAGCAGCCGCAGTTGGCGTCGCGGTGTACGTCGATAGGGATCAGCTCGGCAGCCTGGGCCAGGCTGGAGGTGAGCAGGGCTGAAAGCAGGGCCAGTCGCAGTGGGTTTTTCATGCGGGTCTCGTGAGCAAGGGGACGTCGTCGGAATGGGGGGCGATCATGACGACGTCATCGCAGGCAAGCCAGCGTCTACAGGTCGAAGAAGGTGCCAGTAATGTTTCCAAATTATACGAAGGGCGCGTTTTCCAGCCGATGCTTGAGCTGGTCCAGGGCAATGTCGGACAGCTCGACCATGCGCTCATGCAAGGTAGCCAGTTGCAGCTCGGTTTCGTAGGTCAATACGCGCTTGAACAGCGTGCCACCGCGATGGGGCTGCAAGAAATAGTGAATGGCGCCGTCCACGGCCAGGGAAGTGAACACAGTCTTGAATTCAGTTGGATGGCGGGCGATTTGCACGCGATAACTCATGGGCACACGCACACCCAGCAGGTCGATGACTTCGGTAAAGCGGGTGCCGGCCGGGAGTGAGCCGGTGGTGCCGGTGTCGGCACTGAGGGAAGTGGGGTGCCACTCGTGCCAGCGGTCAGGCTGGGTCACGTAGTCGTAAACGACATCAATGGGGGATTCGATAAACCGTTCCTGAATGATCCGCTCCAAGCGGCTCGAATGCTCGACAGCGTGCATGACACACCTCCTGTGTGGCGAGACTTTGCACTAGGAGCTGTCAGAATAGTCGCACTCCCGTGTTTTGCACGGGAGTGTTTCATGCATTTATCAGCGCACCTTGAAGCGACTCATCAACGCAATCACTCGGCCATTGGCGTCCAGCAGGCTTTGTGTATTGGTTTCAGTGGCGTGGCCACTTTCCACCAGTTCTTCGACCATATGTCGGATCTGCACCATGCTGCGGTTGATCTCCTCGGTCACCGCGCTTTGCTGCTCGGCGGCAGTGGCGATTTGAGTGCTGAGGTTGTTGATATGGCTGACCGAGCCGGCCATCTCGTCCAGGCCCGTGTTGACTCGCGCGGTTGCATCCGCGGCCGACTGGCAACTGGCCTGGGTGTTTTCCATGGCGGTCACCGACGAACTGACCCCGGTGGTCAGGCGTGCGAGCATTTCGTTGATCTGCGAGGTGCTGGCCTGGGTGCGTGCCGCCAGCGCCCGGACTTCGTCGGCCACCACCGCAAAACCACGGCCTTGCTCACCGGCCCGCGCCGCTTCAATCGCAGCGTTCAACGCCAGAAGGTTGGTCTGGCCGGCAATTGCGCCGATCACGCCAAGGGTTTCGGTGATGCGAGCAGCGTCCTGGCGCATGTTTTCCACGGTGTGGGTGGCGCTGGCCACTTCGCCGATCAACGCGCTGACGCTGGTGGACGCTTCTCCGACCACCACCCGTGAGCGGTCCGCGTGTTCGTTGGCGCGCTGGGTGAAGGAGGCGGTTTCAGCGGCGTTCTGCGCCACGGTGTCGGCAGTGGAGCTCATTTCGGTGATGGCCGTGACCGTTTGATCGGTCTCCGAGGCATGCCGCACCAGAATCCGGTTGGTGTGCGCCGAGGTCTGCTGCAATTGTTCAAGCCCCGTCGACATGGCGCCCGTGGCCAGGGTCACTTCACCGATCATGTTTTGCAGATAGATGATGAAGCGGTTGACCGAATGGCCGATAGCACCCATTTCATCTTCGGCACGGATGGTGATGCGGCGTGTCAGGTCGGCATCGCCGGCAGACAGCGCGTCGATATTGATGCTCAGCGACTTCATGCGCTGCACCAGTTGGCGGATGGCATAGAACGCCAGCAGCACCAGCAGCAACACCATGGGAATTTGCAACAGGGCCAGGCTGCCGAGCACATCATCACGCTGAGCGGTGATCAGCGAGGTCGGCAGGGCGGTAGCCAGGAACCACGGCGTGCCCTCGATCGGGCGCATGTAAAAGGTGCTGGCCACGCCCTGGTTGTCGAATTCGGCGCGCTGGGCCTGGTCGCGGTGGGCGAGGGCCTTGCTGACCTGAGCGGCAAACGCCGAGGTGCCAGCCAATTCGCTGATGTTTTTCAACACCACCGGGCCGCTGATGCGCGTGCTGTTGCTGATGATCTTGCCGTCGCCCTCGACGATCAGCATCTGCCCGCCGATGTCTTTCTCTTTGCTGGCCACCAGGTCATTGAAGAAACCCAGGGTCACGTCAATGGTGGCAACGCCGTAGGCGGCACCGTCGCGCTGGATGGCCATGGCGCAGTTGGTGCGCGGCTCCTGGCTGGCGTCGTCTTTGTAAGCCGCCGCCCAGGCGCACTGGCCACGCGGTGAGGCGAGACCGCCTTTGTACCAGCTCTGGTCGTAGTAATTGGGCGCCGCGTCGCTGTTCCAGAAGGTATTGACTGCCAGCTTGCCCGACGCATCGCGGTGCCAGAACGTGCTGTGCTTGTTGCGCCCCGGCGTGCGCTGATTCGGCAATGGCCAGATGCCGCCGCCGAAGACTTTCAGCTCGCCGTACTGGTCCACCAGGCCGGGCAGGACTTTGTCGATGGCATCGCTGTCGAGCAGGGGGATGGTCTGGGTGATGCTGCGTTGCTGGGCCTGAACCTTGTTCAGTTCGCCCTGAATCTGTTCGGCTACTTCCGCGATGCGGTTGAGCACCACCTGTTCTTCAGTGTGCCGCAGCTTGGGCGCGACCAACTGGCCGATCCCCACCACCGTCAACACAAATAACACCAGGACGAACAGCACCAGAAACAGGGTGTAGCGAGTTTGGATGGAGCGCAGTGGGGGCATGAGGTCGTCCTTACGAAGCGTTTATTATCGACGCGGCTGTGTTAGAGCTTCATCGGGCTATCGGCTTGGCAAGGAGGAGCTTGAGGTACCATCGTGCAAGAAAAGTCAGCGCGCACCGTCAGTGGGTACGCCCTGACCACACAGGCTATTTATTCACCAGGCCCATTGACGCTTCGGTGTAGCGCAAACCCGCGGTAGCGCCCGCCGGAAAGATCGACGTCAGCGCCGCCAATTCGGCAGGGCTCAAGCTGATGTCCAGGGCCGCCACGTTTTCTTCCAGGTATTTGCGCTGCTTGGTGCCCGGAATCGGGATCAGGTAATCACCCTGCGCCAGCACCCAGGCCAGCGCCAATTGCCCGGCTGTCACGCCTTTTTGCGCAGCCAGCGCTTTCACTTGCTCCACCAGCAGCAGGTTTTTGGCAAAGTTCTCACCTTGAAAGCGCGGGCTGGAGCGGCGGTAGTCGTCGGCGGCGAAATCCTCCGGACTTTTCAGCGCGCCGGTGAGAAACCCGCGCCCCAGCGGGCTGTAAGGCACAAAGGCGATGCCCAGGCGCTGGCAGGCGGCCAGGCAACCGTTGTCTTCCTGGTCGCGGCTCCACAGCGAATATTCACTTTGCAGGGCGCTGATCGGGTGCACCTTGTGCGCGCGCTCCAGGCTGGCCGCGGAGGCTTCACTCAGGCCCAGGTAACGCACCTTGCCTTGCTTGACCAGCTCGGCCATCGCGCCGACGCTTTCTTCGATTGCCACGTCGGGATCAACGCGGTGCTGGTAATACAGGTCCAGCGTTTCGATGCCCAGACGTTTCAAAGTGCCGTCAATGGCCTCGCGAATGTACTCGGGGCGGCCATTCACACCGCGTGCCGACGGGTTGGCCGGGTCACGCACAAAGCCGAATTTGCTCGCCAGAAACACTTGGTCGCGTTTGCCGGCGATGGCTTTGCCGATCAGTGCCTCATTGGTGTGCGGGCCATACATGTCGGCGGTGTCGAGCAACGTGACGCCCAACTCCAGGGCGCGGTGCAAGGTTGCAATCGCTTCCTGGGTATCGGTGCCGGTGGTGTAGAAATCAGTCATGCCCATGCAGCCCAGGCCGATGGCGCAGACGTGAGGGCCGTTTTTGCCGAGTTGGCGAGTATGCATCGGGAGAACTCCTTGGAAGGGAAAGGCCCCATTGTTCTCCTCGACAACTGAGGGATAAAGCGGCTAAAACCGCTATCACTATTAGGATTTTCTAAACAATGCCACGGGAGAGCCTGGCTTTGGACCGATTTAACGCCATGCGGGTGTTTACCCGAATCGTCGAACTGGGTGGCTTTGCCAAGGCCGCCGACAGCCTGGAACTGCCACGCGCCTCGGTCACTATCCTGATCAAGCAACTGGAAGCGCACCTGGGCGTGCAGTTGCTGCAGCGCACCACCCGGCAAGTCAGCCCGACGCTGGATGGCGCCGCGTACTACCAGCGCTGCGTCAGCTTGCTGGCAGACCTTGAAGAGACCGAAGCGGTGTTCGCTACCCGAGGCAGCCCGCGTGGCACATTACGCGTCGATATGCCCTCGGGCATCGGCCGATTTCTGGTCATACCCGCGCTGCCGGAATTTTCCGCTCGCTACCCGAACATCGACCTGGAAATCGGCCTCAACGACCGCCCGGTCGACCTGATTCGCGAGGGTGTGGACTGCGTGCTGCGCGGTGGCCTGGCGCTGGACGACTCGCTGGTGGCGCGTCCGCTGGCAATGATGGATCAGGTGACCTGTGCCAGCCCCGCGTACCTGCAGCGTTTCGGCGTGCCCGCCAACCTTGAAGCGCTGGCCGGCCACCAGGTCGTGGAATACTTCTCCAGCAGCAGTGGCAAGCGCTATGGCCTGGAGTTTCAAGTAGGGCAGGCGCTGCGCCTGGTGGACCTGCCCAAGCAGGTTGCCGTCAACAGTGCCGATGGTTACCTCGCCGCCTGCGAAGCGGGCTATGGCCTGGTGCAAACGCCTTATTACCACGTCATGCAGCAACTGCAGGCCGGCAGCCTGGTGGAGGTGCTGGGGGCGATCAAGCCGCCGCGATTAGCGCTGACGGCGCTGTACCCGCCGCACCGCCAGCTGTCACCCCGGGTGCGGGTATTGGTCGATTGGCTGGTGGAGCTGTGCGCGCGGCCGGGCAATGGGTTGCAACGTCAGGCTTGAGCCTTGCGATAGGCGCCGGGTTGCTGCCCGGTGACCTTGTAAAACGCTCGGGTAAACGCCGCCACCGATTGATAACCCACGGCCAGCGCCACATCCGCCACGGTCTGGTCTTGCTTGAACAGTTGGCAAGCGTGGCGCATGCGCATCATCAACAGCACTTGCCCCGGCGACTGCCCGCACAACTCGTTGAAGCGCTTGAAAAACGCCGAACGCGATAGCCCGGTGCAGGCGGCCATGCTTTCCAGCGTCCAGGCATCAGCGGGGTGCGCGATCAACTGTTCCAGCAGGTTGGCGAACGCCGGTTGCCGGCCCAGTGCGGCAAGGCCGCCCAATTCGGGGTTATCGATGACCTGTTGACGCAGCACGTACAGAAACAGCAGGTGGCAAAGACGTTCCAGCAAGGCCGAAGAGGGCGCCGGTGTGCGCTCGCATTCTTGCAGGATCAGTTCGAACAGGTTGCGTGCGGCGATTAGGGACGGGTCGCCGGCACGCAGGATGATCCAGGCGGGCAGGGTGTCGACGATCATGGCCGACAAGCCCGAATGAAAGTGAAAGAACCCGCAGACCAGGCCCACGCCATCGCTGGCCAGGCTGTCCAGCGGCAGCATTGGCCGGCGCGGGCACTCCTGCGCGCCGGCGGCCGTGGCCTCGCCGGACAGGCGATAGGCCAAATCGCGCAACAGAAACACCGCGTCGCCATTGTTCAGCTGCAGAGGGGTGGATTCGCCGTCGATATGCAGCCAGCATTGGCCCTGAACGATCAGGTGAAAGCTCGCCCTTGCCAGCCCTTGCGTGCTCGCATGCCAGTCACCGCAATAGCGGCCGACATGGAACAGACTGGTGTTGAGTTCGAGGCTGTTTAATAACCAATCGACAAGTGCACTGGACGAATTCATCTAACGGAAAGACTCAAGAGCAAGTAATCGCTACTTTAGCCTATTGAGGCGATTTTTTATAACCAACAGACTGGATACACGAATCCATCAGGAGACCACTCCATGTCCCGTGTACCGTTGCTCACCCCCGAAACCGCGCCGGAAGCCGCCAAACCCTTCCTCGAAAACGCCCTGAAGGCCTCGGGTTTCATCCCTAATCTGCTCGCCGTATTGGCCAATGCACCGGCTGCGCTGGAAACCTACATCACGGTTTCGGGCCTCAACGCCAAGGCAGAATTGAGCCTGGCCGACCGCGAAGTGGTGCAGCTGATTGCCGCCACCACCCACGGCTGTGATTTTTGCGTTGCCGGCCACACCGCCGTGGCGCGCAACAAGGCCAAGCTGCCTGAAGACGTGATTGATGCGCTGCGCCAGCGCGGCGAACTGCCCAATGCCCGCTATGAGACACTCGCCGCCTTTACGCGCGAAGTGATCGCCACGCGCGGTGATGTCAGCGATGCAGGCTTCCAGGCGTTCCGTGCTGCCGGTTATTCCGAAGGCCAGGCCCTGGAAGTTATTTTGGGCGTGAGCCTGGCAACCCTGTGCAACTTCGCTAACGTGTTTGCCCGTACACCGCTGAACCCGGAGCTGGCGCAATACCGTTGGGAAAAACCGGCAAGCTGAAGCGCGCATGCGTCGGCGATGGTCCACCTGCTGTAACAAGGAGAAACATGAATGCTTGACCCAATCTTGAGCCGTTGGCTCGATGTTCAAGCGCAGGCCCTGGATGTGGGCAGTTGCGATCCACAGGAAGTGCTGCCAAGGCTGGCAGAGTCCAATGTCTTACGTATCGGCGTGCCCAAAGCGCTGGGTGGCCTGGGCGGCGACGTCACCGCCGCGGTTGACGCCATCGCCAATGTCGCCAGCCATTCCCTGGCGGCGGCATTTGTCTGCTGGGGCCAGCGCTCCTTTATCGAATACTTGCTGCAAAGCCCCAATGAGCGGCTGCGCGAGCACCTGTTGCCGGACTTGCTCAGCGGCAAGCTGGCCGGGGCGACTGGCCTGTCGAATGCAATGAAGTTTTTGTCGGGCATCGAGACCCTGCAAATCAGCGCCGAGCCGACCGAAGACGGCTGGACGCTCAACGGCCGCCTGCACTGGGTGACCAATTTACGCAAGAACGGCTTTGTCGCGGCGGCCGCTATCGAGCATGCCGCGGGCGGTGCGCCGTTTATCCTGGCGATTCCCGATTCGGTTGCCGGCTTGCAACGCTCGCGCGACCTCGAACTGATGGGGTTGCAGTCGAGCAACACCGCCGCGTTGGGCCTCGAAGGCGTCGAGCTGAGCCGTGAGTGGTTGTTGCATGAAGATGCGCGCAAGTTCCTGCCGGCGGTACGCCCGGCGTTTCTGGGCTTGCAATGCGGCATGTCCATTGGCCTGGCCCGTCGTTCGCTGGCGGAGGTGGCCAACCACCTGGGGTCGAGTCGTACAGTGTTGCGCGATGAGTTGGAAGCGCTGCGGGTGACCCTGGATCACTTGGTCAACGACCTGAAAAAGGGCCTGCTCGCCGGGCGCTTTGCGGCCGAGCCAGTGCCGCTGTTCAAGCTGCGGATTGCCCTCGCCGAAACTGCCGCCAGTGCCGTGCAGCTTGAACTGCAAGCCAGCGGCGGCAAGGCCTACCTCACCGCCCACGGCAGCGGTTTTGCACGGCGTTGGCGTGAATCGGCCTTTGTGCCGATCGTGACGCCAAGCCTGGTGCAGTTGCGCACCGAGTTGCATCGCCAGGCCAATCTATGAACCAGGCGGTATTGACGGCCCAGGGCATTTGCCTTGGGTATGCCAGCGGCCCCGTGTTGCATGGGTTTGATTTGCAGCTGCAACCGGGCGAAGTGGTATCGATCCTGGGCCCCAGCGGCGTCGGCAAATCCAGCCTGTTGCGTGTGCTTGCCGGTTTGCAAGCGCCCCAGGGCGGTAGCGTGCGCGTGCTGGGCGAGCCCTTGAATGGCCCGCATCCACGCGTTGCAGTGGCATTCCAGGACCCCAGCCTGTTGCCCTGGCTGAGCCTGGAAAAGAACGTCGCATTTGGCCTGGATTTCGCCCGCCAGCCGCACTTGAGCACCGAGGAGCGGTGCCGTCGCGTTGATCACGCCATTGCGGCGGTCGGGCTGGAACATGCCCGCCAACAGTTTCCGGCGCAATTGTCCGGCGGCATGGCCCAGCGCACCGCATTGGCCCGCTGTCTGGCACGCCAGCCACAGGTGCTGTTGCTGGATGAGCCGTTCGGCGCGTTGGATGAAGTCACTCGCGCCGACATGCAACACCTGTTGCTCAAGGTCAACCGCGAGCAAGGTTCGGCGGCGGTGCTGATCACCCACGACATCGACGAGGCGCTGCTGCTGTCCGACCGCATCCTGCTACTGGGCAACCGCCCAGCGCGGACGTTGGGCGAGTGGCACATTGACCTGCCACAGCCGCGTGAAGAACAGGTCGAGGCCATCGGCGCGCTGCGTATCGACATTCTGAAAACCTTACGGCAGGCGAGCCGCCCTCAACCCAACCCCCTTGAACTGCTGGAGCCCAACCATGTGTCTGGATGACCTCACTCACTCGCGCCGTGACTTTCTCAAACTTTCGGCGGTGCTCAGTGCCGCCGGTGCCATGCCGCTGCTGAGCAGTTTGCAGGCGCGCGCCGCCAGCGAACCGGACGCGCCGGTGCGCATCGGTTATTTGCCGATCACCGACGCCACGCCGCTGCTGGTCGCACACAACAACGGCCTGTTCGAAGCCGAAGGCATCAAGGCCGAGCGCCCGGTGCTGCTGCGCAGTTGGGCCCAGGTGATCGAGGCGTTCATTTCGGGACAGGTCAACGTGATTCACCTGTTGTCGCCGATGACGGTGTGGGCGCGCTATGGCAGCAAGGTGCCTGCCAAGGTTGTGGCCTGGAACCACGTCGGCGGTTCCGGCCTGACGGTGTCGCCGGGCATCACCGACGTCAAGCAACTGGGCGGCAAGTCGGTGGCGATTCCGTTCTGGTACTCGATCCACAACGTGGTCGTGCAGCAGTTGTTCCGTGATAACGGCCTGACCCCCGTGGCGCGTGCTGCCGGCAGTGCGATTGCCGCCAACGAGGTCAACCTCATCGTGTTGCCGCCTTCCGACATGCCGCCGGCCCTGGCCAGCAAGCGCATCGACGGCTATATCGTCGCCGAGCCGTTCAACGCCCTGGCAGAAAACCTCAAGGTCGGCCGGGTGCAGCGCTTTACCGGCGATGTGTGGCGCAACCATGCGTGCTGCGTGGTGTTCATGCACGAGCATGATCTGACCAACCGCCCCGAATGGTCGCAAAAGGTCGTGAATGCGATCGTCAAGGCTCAGGTCTGGACGCGTGACAACCGTGAAGAGGCGGTGAAGCTGCTGTCCAAAGACGGCCCGAACCGCTACACGCCACACGCCGAGCCGGTCTTGAGCAAAGTCCTCGCACCCGCTGCCGCCGACCGTGCTGCCTACCTGGCCGACGGGGCGATCCAGCATGCCAATTGGGATGAACACCGCATCGACTTCCAGCCTTACCCATTCCCCAGCTACACCGAGGAACTGGTGCGGCGCTTGAAGGACACGCTGATTGAAGGCGACAAGAAATTCCTCGCCGACCTCGATCCGGCGTTCGTTGCCAAAGACTTGGTCGACGACCGTTTTGTGCGTAACGCCATCGAGTCGGTGGGCGGCATGAAAACCTTCGGTTTGCCGGATGGGTACGAACGGCACGAGGAGATTGGCGCTTGAATAAAGGCAGAATCCCGGGCTGGTTGCTGGGGCTGAGTGGCTTGGCAGGCTTGCTGTTTTTGTGGTGGCTGGGCGTCAAGGTATTCGGCGACGCCGACGGTTTGTCGGCGCGGTTTTCAGTGGCGGCGACCTTCAGTAGCTTGTGGGAACTGCTCGGGCGCAGCGAGCTGTACCTGCACATAGCGGTCAGCCTGAAACGCATTTTCGTCGGGCTGTTTCTGGCGTTGTGGGTAGGCGTGCCACTGGGCCTGCTGGTGGGCAGTTCGCGCAACCTGGAGGCGGCCACCACGCCGGCTTTCCAGTTTCTGCGGATGATTTCGCCGCTGTCGTGGATGCCGATCGTGGTGATGTTGATGGGCGTAGGCGACCAGCCGATCTATTTCCTGCTGGCCTTTGCGGCTGTGTGGCCGATCATGCTCAACACCGCTGCCGGCGTGCGTCAGCTGGACCCGCGTTGGCTGCAGTTGAGTAAGAGTTTGAGCGCTACACGCTGGGAAACCTTGCGGCGGGTGATCATCCCCGGCGTGGTGGGGCATGTGCTGACCGGCGTGCGCCTGGCCATCGGTATCTTGTGGATCGTACTGGTGCCGTGCGAAATGCTTGGGGTCAGTGCGGGGCTGGGCTACTACATCCTCGACACTCGGGACCGTCTGGCCTATTCGGAACTGATGGCCATGGTGCTGCTGATCGGGCTGTTGGGCTTTGCCCTGGATGCGTTTGCGCGTTGGTTGCATCAGCGCTGGGTGCATGCTGGCTGAGCGCCCCGGTTTCCGGCCTGGAAAGCGGGGCGCAGGCGCGATCAGCGGTGCTCGTAGCCTGGGCCGCCGTCGTAGCGATGATCGTGCCAGCCGCCACCGCCGCCGTGTGGGAAAAAGAAGCAGCCGCTCATGCTCAGCATGATCAGCAATGGAATCAGCAGTGTGATTCGACGTAACATTTGAAAATCCTCTAGGGTGCTCACAAGGTCAATCAGGCGTGGGACAAGCCAAACTTTTTCATCGCCTGTAACATACGACCCTGCCGACCCTCATCCATCCCCGTCACTGGGTATGTGCTTGGCATGTTCGGCGATACAAAGTGGATACATTTATCAGGTTCAGGAACCCCGTCATGACCCAAAAGCAACGTTTGAAATATTCGATTCTGATTTCCCTTGTGGTGCTGGGGACGATGTTCGGCCTGTCCTACCTGCAGAACACTGGGGTCATCAGCGAAAAAACGTTCCAGTACATCGCCATTGCCGTGGCGGTGACCGTGGTAGTGATCAACGGCATCATGCGCCGCAAGGTCAAGCCCAACTTCTGATCGCGTCAGTCAGGCGCGACTATCGAGCACTTTGGCAGCCTCTTCATGGAGGCTGTAGCTTTTATCGGCATTGAGGGTGATCACGCCCTCGCTGCACAGGCGCTTGAGCACCTCACGCACGCTGAGAAACGACAACGGAATGCCCAGCTCCAGCAAATGGCTGTGCACGCCGCGCACCCCGAGGGTGCGCTGGTTGTCGGCAGCGGTGAGGAGGGCGTCGATGACCTTCAGCCGAATCAGGCTGGTGCGCAAACCGAAGCACTTGAGCAAATGGCGTATACGCTGGTTGCCTTGCTGTTCGGGCGCTTTGCCGAACGCGTGTGCGCCGCCGCTGCCGTAATTGGCGTCGGCGGCCGGTGAATGTCCGTCCGTGGGCAGTTGCGAGTTGTACATGCAAAAAACTCCTTATCAGAGCCTGATCAGGAAAATGATGGCGCTCTTACCTAATAAGACGAACGAGCGACAGAAATCATGAAGTGCTGGATGTAGAAATTTTGTTGGTATCGACTTTGTCACAGCGCGCACGCCTTAAATAAACGCGTCCGGCGGCTAAATTATTCCCGGTTCATTGCGTCCTTACGGTGGGGTAGTTGCCCCTTGTGAGGGTGTTCAATTTGACTGTGGAGCTTGCGTGATTATTTCCAACCGGTTGTCCAGGGTGTGCGTGGCGGGGCTGTTGCTGGGGGCGAGTCTTGCCGCGTCGGCGCGCGAGCAAGTGACGCAGGCGTCGGCGGACATTCGCCGCACCACGTTTGGGGTGCCGCACATTCGCGCCAACGACGAACGCGGCCTGGGCTATGGCATCGGCTACGCCTATGCCCAGGACAACCTGTGCCTGCTGGCCAACGAAGTGGTCACGGTGAGCGGCGAGCGCGCCAAGTATTTCGGCCCCGAACAGGCGACCCTGGAGGAGCGCAACAACCTTGTCAGCGATGTGTTTTTCACCTGGCTGAATACACCCCAAGCGGTGAGCGCTTTTTGGAACGCCCAGACGCCACAGATACAGCAGCGGATTGAAGGCTACGTCGCCGGCTACAACCGCTACCTGAAAGAGCAGGGCGCGCCGGCACAATGCCAGGCGGCGTGGGTTCGACCGCTTGTGGCGCAAGACGTGATCAAGCTGACGCGCAGGCTGCTGGTGGAAGGCGGTGTCGGGCAATTTGCCGACGCCCTGGCTGGCGCCACACCGCCTCAAGCCACTGCCAGTGTGAAACCCGGTTTGAAAGCCTTTGAACAGGCATCGGCCAACCAGCAGCGTTTCAGCCTCGACCGCGGCAGTAACGCCGTCGCGGTAGGCCGTGATCGTTCGTTTAATGGCCGTGGCATGCTGTTGGCCAACCCGCATTTTCCGTGGGTGGGCGGCATGCGTTTTTATGAGATGCACCTGACCATCCCCGGCCAACTGGACGTGATGGGCGCCGCGCTGCCAGGCTTGCCGCTGATCAACATCGGCTTCAACCAGCATGTGGCCTGGACCCACACGGTCGACACGTCCAAGCATTTCACCCTCTACCGCCTGACCCTTGATCCCAAGGATTCGACGCGCTACCTGCTCGACGGTCAATCCATTCCCCTGGAGAAAACCTCCGTCACCGTGCAGGTCAAGCAGGCCGATGGCAGCCTGAGGCCGCAGGCGCAGACGGTGTACAGCTCGCAGTTCGGCCCGGTGGTGCAATGGCCCGGCAAGCTGGATTGGGACAGCCACTATGCCTTCAGCCTGCGCGACGCCAACCTGGGCAACGACCGCGTCCTGCAGCAGTGGGACGCCATGAACCGCGCTACCAGCCTCAAGGCGCTGCAAACCTCGGTGCACACCCTGCAAGGCATCCCGTGGGTCAACACCCTGGCCGCCGATGATCAAGGCCAGAGCCTGTACATGAACCTGTCAGTGGTACCCAACGTCAGCGCGGCCAAACTTGCGCAATGCAGTGACCCGCGCGCCGGCCTGCAACTGATCGTGCTCGACGGCTCCCACAGCGCCTGTGCCTGGGACATTGACCCGCGTGCCGCCCAACCCGGCATCTTCGCCGCCGCCGACCTGCCGCAGCTGGAACGCACCGACTACGTGCAACACGCCAATGATTCAGCGTGGATGGCCAACCCCAAGGCGCC
Source organism: Pseudomonas sp. LBUM920 (assembly GCF_003852315.1). Classification (NCBI taxonomy): domain Bacteria; kingdom Pseudomonadati; phylum Pseudomonadota; class Gammaproteobacteria; order Pseudomonadales; family Pseudomonadaceae; genus Pseudomonas; species Pseudomonas edsoni (SeqCode). Next base: position 3,476,721 of record NZ_CP027762.1, on the reverse strand, counting down.
GTTGACCGGGTTTTCGCCGGTGATCAGCCAGGATCATATCGGCCTGGGACCGCGCGCCCGATTCGCCCTGCAGCGCCTGCAATCGCTGGCCAAACAACCGATCAAGGTGACGGACCTGCAAAACATGGTCATGGACAACGAGGTCTACCTCGCCAGCCAAGTCATGCCCGACCTGCTCGCGTTCTGCGCCAACCGCCTCGGCGCGGATGCGGCAACATTGCAGCCACTGTGCACCAGCCTTAAACACTGGGACCAACACGCCAACCTCGACAGCGGCGTCGGCCTGGTGCACTTCATCAATCTGTTCGAACACCTGCAGGCACTCCCCGACGCCTGGCGCGTCGCCTTCGACCCGGCGCACCCGCTGACCACTCCGCGTGGGCTGGCCATCGAGCGCGAACCCGTGGCCAACGCCCTGCGCGAAGCCATGCTGGCCTCGACGGCGGCGGTGGGCCAGCTTGGGTTGACCCGCTGGGGCGACATCCAAGTCAGCGGCCAAACTCCGATGCACGGCGGCCCGCAGCAGCTGGGCATCTATAACGCGATGCAAACCGTGCCACGTGCCGATGGCAAACGCGAAGTCGTCAGCGGCACCAGCTATTTGCAAATCGTCACCTTCGACGACCACGGCCCGCAGGCCATGGGCGTATTGGCATTCTCCGAATCCAGCAACCCTGTCTCTGGGTATTCGAAGGACCAGACCCGCGCCTTCTCCGAGAAAAAACTGCGCCCGCTGCCCTTCACCGACGCCCAGATCCAGGCTGACTCGCAGTATCAGCAACAGCTCATCGAGGAGTAGGGCAGGTGCGCAACCCCTTGATGCCAATACGAAATATTTTTGAAATCAAGGGGTTGCAGGTAAAAGCAAATGAGTACATAATGGCGCCCATCGAACGCAACGAAGCATTAAAAACTTCAATGTATTCAATGATTTAGAGTAGAGGCAGGGTTTTATAGCCCACTCAAGTTTTTATGCGGTGAATGTTAGCGATCAGAGCATTTGTCGTTTGAGGCCGAGTAGCAAAATGGTTATGCAGCGGATTGCAAATCCGCCTACGCCGGTTCGATTCCGACCTCGGCCTCCACTCTTAGAAACCCCGTAGATTAACGTCTGCGGGGTTTTTTATTTGCTGCGATATGCCTACCGCTTCCGCATCTTTTCGAATCACTTCCGCAACAACCTGCACGGCATTGATGAATTTAGGGCGTTTAGGGTACGGCTCAAGCGTTCAATTATTCTGCGGCTAGGCTTTCATAAATGGCTTAAAATTGAACGAAATGGGCTTTTTCGCAAAAGAATGCATGACTTACTAGACGGTAATAAGTTGTCCTTTTAAGGTGCGACTGCTCAACTGTCAGCCGCATTTAATACTCAGTCAGCCTGACTACTCTTGACACGGAAACATGCGTGCTACCTAGCTAGCCGGCAGTAGAATGGGATTTTGGCCACGACAAGATTGTATTGGTCAGTGATGAGGGGGTTGCCCTCTATTTTCACTCGCAGTAGTGTGAACCTTCTGCGGTAAGACAAATCTCAATGACGGCTTAATCTCTCCACCTGCAGGGCGACGCAGTGAACTCTAATGACTAGTGAGTTTAGTGAAACCGATTATCTGAGATCTGAGAACGAGGCGCTTCGCTCGAGATTAGCTGCGGCCGATGCACAAATGGAACGTGACGCGCGCGCTCGTCAGGACCTAGAGCATCTGAGTGTCGCCTTAACGGCTGGTGGAGTTATTGGGACCTGGAATTGGATCCCAAAGCGAGACTGTTTCACCGGAGACGCAGGATTCGCCAAAGCGTTTGGACTTGATCTAGCCCTGGTCAACGTTGAAATCCCCATCGGCAGAGTTCTTGAACACGTTCATCCTGAAGACAGGCCGAGCTTGGACGCTGCAATTGAAAGGGCCATCGTCCTAGGTGGTGCTTATTCTCATCAATATCGAGTGATGCGCTCAGACGGCAAATATTATTGGCTGCTCGCGAGCGGACGAGTTGATTACGATGAACAAGGAGAACCGATAAGTTTCCCAGGATTTGTAATCGATGTAACAGAACGACGGACAGCAGAGGAGCGTCTTCGCATTAGCGAAGCCCTTGCGCAAGAAAACGTGCAGAGGGTGCAGCTTGCACTAGATGCAGGTGCAATAATAGGAACGTGGAACTGGGACCTGCAAACGGACCTTTTCAATGTCGACCAAGCGTTCGCTAGCGCATTTGGGCTTGACCCAGCACTTGGACGAGTGGGCATCCCTTTCGCTCAAATTGTGGCCACTGTTCATCCGGATGATCAGCAAGGTTTGGCATCTGCCATTCACGACGCCAGAACGCGTGGAGGCGCGTACGCACATCAGTATCGCGTGAAGCGTAATGACGGACGTTATTACTGGCTAGAGGCCAATGGTTTCGTGGAGCACTCGCCTGAGGGTATACCCCTTCGTTTCCCAGGAGTTCTCATAGACGTTGAGGGTAGGCGAGCTATCGAAGCGGAACGTGATCGCGCAATAACAGAGCTGCGGGCTTTGAATGATACGCTCGAGCAGCGCGTCGCGGAGCGTACTGCTGAGTTGATCAAAGCACAAGAGAGACTGCGCCAATCTCAAAAAATGGAGGCCGTTGGACAGCTGACTGGTGGCTTAGCACACGACTTTAATAACCTGCTAGCTGGCATTTCGGGGGCGTTGGAAATCATGCTGATCCGACTACGCCAGGAGCGCTTTAGCGATATAGGGCGTTATATAGCAGTAGCTCAGGATGCATCAAAGCGTGCCGCCGCTTTGACCCATCGGCTACTTGCCTTTTCCCGTCGCCAGACACTCGACCCTAGACCAACAAATATCGGCCGGCTCGTTGATGGAATGCAGGACCTGATCCAGCGAACAGTTGGCCCTAGTATCACAGTGGAAGTCATCAGTGCGCCGGGGCTTTGGGTTACCTTGGTGGATCCATCACAGTTAGAAAATGCACTTTTAAATCTTTGTATTAATGCACGTGATGCGATGCCTAGTGGTGGTCGAATAACCATTGAAACGGCTAATCAGTTCATTGATGGGCAAGATTCACATCTACACCAGGTCTCGACTGGAGACTACCTTTCACTCCGTGTGGTTGACACGGGTGTAGGCATGTCGCCTGAAGTAATATCCCGGGCCTTTGAGCCTTTCTTCACCACCAAGCCTCTCGGCGAAGGTACTGGTCTTGGGCTGTCCATGATTTATGGATTTGCTCAGCAGTCAGGTGGGCAGGTTCGTATCAATTCAGAGGAAGGGCATGGCACAGCGGTGCATATTTACCTTCCCCGTTATGATGACGAAACAGTAGTCGAAGCGGATACACCCGAGTCTCCCGGATTGCATCTCCAGGAGCTGATAAAGGGAGGGACGGTATTAGTTGTTGACGACGAGCCCTCTGTTCGTATGCTGGTTTCAGATATTCTGGACGATCTTGGCTACGTCTCGATCGAGGCAGTAGACAGCGTTGCTGGCCTTAAACTGCTGCAGTCTAACTTACGAATCGATCTGCTTATCACAGATGTTGGCTTGCCTGGCGGGCTAAATGGACGTCAGATGGCCGACGCTGCTCGCGTGTTTCGTTCGGATCTCAAGGTTTTGTTTATCACGGGCTATGCTGAGAGCTCGATAATAGGGAGCGAACAACTGCCTCTAGGGATGTCTGTACTCACCAAGCCTTTTCAAGTCGATAAAATGGTTTCGCATATCCTTTCACTTATAGAAGGTCGCCCCGTTGAGTGAGTTAATGTTATTGGGCATCTTTAACAAGCGGTTACTTTAGCCAGATCAACATGGATCGTGCGCGTTCATAGGTTTATTGTGTGCGATATCAGACTATTTTTTTTATTACTTTGAGTGATTTCTAGACAAGCCTGAATTTATCTTAACTAAGTTAAAATTATCTTGTTGGCTTAACTACCTCACCCACTCGCCTATAAACTCTCTTTGTTATCTCTTCAGTTGAGTGGCCCAGCAGACGGCTAGCATGAGCTAACTCGATTTCGCTAGCGGCTTTCGGCCTGATATCCTTGAACTGGAACTGCCTAATGCTAGTAGCCAGCGCGGGATCACCATCAGTGGCGGCTTTTATCGCAGCTTTCTCTCTTGCGTCGTCCCACCTGTTGCGCAACATCTGCTGGCTCATTCGAAGTCCAGACGCGTTTGTTATCAAAGTTGACGTGCGGATTCCATTGACGGCTCTGCGTTCTTGCAGGTCGTCGATAAAGCTACTCAGGCCGGATTGGATTCCGTCATCTTCCAAGCGCAGACGGAGACGTTTTTCGGTCTTGCCCTGACCAATCAGCAAAAAGCCATTGCTCAAGTCGGTGGCTGCAACCTTGAGCACATCAGCGGGACGTTGGCCGGTCAGGTAGGCCAGATCCATCGCGTCCTTGAGTTCCTGTACTGCTTCCGCGTATACCGCGTTCCATACGGTTTCACCGGCATAATAGTCACGTGGCTTTTCCTTGTTGCGGCGAACGCCAAAGCAAGGGTTTGCTTTGTCAGTCAGCCCCCATTCTCGTGCAATGGTAAATGCATGGGAGAGCAGGGCGATCTCACGATTGGCCCTCACCTTGGCTGTCCTTGCGTCACGATACTGCGCTACTACCTGAGGCGTGATCGACTCAATAGGGGCGCCCTCAAATGCTCTTCTTAGCTGCTTGAGTTCCTTGCGGTTGTCGGATTGGGTGCGTATCGACTTGCCCGGGATGATTTCCTTTTCGTAGCGATCAAATACATAGCTCATCAGATGGGTAGGCTTAGGCGGTGTCTTGCGCTCCAGTCTTGCCCATTCCACTTTGGCCTGATCGAGGTCTGTTCCGAGTGGTATTTCCTTCCGCTTCCCGTCGGTAGTTCTCCCGTCGTAGTAATACGATGTCCAAGTCTTTCCACTCTTACCCTTGCGGGTGCGCCGTATCATCCGTGGTGGCAGATCTCTATTGGCTTTACTTCTCTGGCGCATCAGTCAGCCCACCTTTGCAAGGTCGAGCGACCATGTTTCAGCCACGGTATTAACAGCGGATGGTTTGACTCCTGACAGTTTCATTCGGGCGTAAATCCGGCCAACTATTGGGCGGCGAGCGCCTGTCAGAACAAACTCCCAGTGGTTTTCGGTCAACCACTGGATCTGCTTGGAGGGGATCTGATAGCCGGTGATGGTCGCCAGTTCTTCATCGGCAAGGGTTTCGCTTTGGACTTCCATCATCATGCCTCCGCATCAAGTTGCGCAGGGTAGGCCGCCAGCCACATCTTCGCGGCAAAGGCGCTAAGCTGCAGGCGCTGTTTGTTCACCCTGCCGACCATGATTTCTGTGCCTTGGAACGCTTGCCAAGTTTCGACGGCGAGTCGCAGTGACGTGGTGACATTCGTCATCAGTTCGTGGTCTTCAAGGGTGCAGGCTGACGATGCGGCATTCTGCTCGCGGGCCAGGTTGGCGCCACGATCAAAGCCGCGCGCGAAGGCTTTCTTGCGTGCTTTAATAAGGAAAAACGCTGTCGCAATCCAACCTACGAGCAGGCCGGCGACGATGATGTAAGTTTCGATTTGCATGTGCTGCGCCTCATTAGAGCCCGCCGCCGGACAGTTTTGGTGAGAGGACGGCGACGGGGTGTTGCAGGGAGTTAGTTAGAACGTGGCTTCATAGAGCGGCACGTTGGTGATGTCGCCTTCGATCTTGGCGCGCACGGCGTGGTAGGCTTCTTCGAGCACCTTGTCGGCGCGCACCAGTTCGTACCACATGACCAAGCGACCTTCCTGAATGCGGTAGCGGAAGCGGGCGGGCACGCAGAAGGTATCGCCGCCGAGGAACGGCTTGAGCGCAATGAAGAACTCTTCGGGGATACGCAACTGGCCAGCTTCGCCTGCGCGCCCGTCGATCTCTTCGTTGTAGGTCAATTGCACCTGGCCGTTGTCAAGGCGAGTGCCTTGTCGGAACGTGATGTTCTTCTTGGCTTCCAGGGTGCGGCTGATTTCTAGCATGTCGGCAGCGCTTGGGGTGTTCTCATACTCGGGGTGGTGAGTGATGTCTTTCACGTTGTCTTCGATGAATTCGGCGAAGGTAGCCTGGTCCATGCGCTTGCGATCCTTTTCCTTCCAGTTGCCCCATTCAACGGTGGTCGGGCAGCGATACGTCGCTTCATGATCGCGCCACGCGGGTGTGGCCGGATCGTGGTAGTCGATGACTGCCGTGAAAGTCCGGCCTTCGGGGCCGTTGCAAAACACTGCCGTGGCCTGAGTGGAAAAGCGATTCACGTAGCTGATGAACGACTCGGCATCGAGCACGGTGAGCTTCTGCTTGATGCGTGAAGGTGCGGGCAGCAGGTGTTCCAGGCTTTCGATGCTGACCCCGTTCGGTACGAGTGCCAGCGGCGCAGGTATGCCCGGGACCTCCATTGGTTTGCCGAGGGACTGAGCCAGGGTGACCATGTGCTGTAGGGCTTGTTGCATTGGATGTGCTCCAGTGGGTGAAAATTTGGTGAGAGGTTGGTGGGGCGGGTGTTACTGACTGACCTGGCGCAAAGCGCCAGGCCCGGGCTCCTCCACGACACTGCGCAGCGGGATTTCCTGCTGGCGTGGGTCGCGGCGGGTGATGTTGCCTTCGGGCGTAAGGAAGAACAGAGATGTACCGCGAGCCAGAACAGGCTCTTTGGTCTTAACGTCGGCCTTCACGGTCATCTGGCCGCCGCCATCAGGCTTGTAGGTGAGCTTGATGGTTAGATCGCCGCCCTTGCCGGTCATACGGATGGCGTCGATCAGGCTGTGCTGGGCTTCGGTGAGTTCGTCCAGTAGGCCACCGGCCTCAATGTCGCGCAGGGTGTCCATAAAGGGACGTGCTTTGGTGTTCATGTGCTGTGCCTCATTGGATGTGTCGCCCCTGATCGGCAGGGGCTACCGTTTGAATCAGGCCGCTTGCTTCGTTGCTTGGGCGTCGAGGTAATCGGCCAGGTCGTGGAGGTAAACGACTGGCTTGGCGCGGGCGGAGCAGTGCAGCCGCTTAACCACCAGCGCGATCCGACCGGCCTTGATTTCGCTCAGTAGGTAACGGTCGGTACGTATATGCGTGAAGTACTGTTCACGCACGGCGGTCAAGCTTGGGCACGGCGTGGCGAACTGGCGCCGGAGTTGGTCCAGAGTGGTTGTCACGCGGAATCCTCCCCTTGCCCCTCCTTTTGGGGCACCAGCTTGAGGCGGATCAGTTCGGCGAGACCTTCTTTGCTTTTGCCCTTGGCCGCTGCCAGGACGTTGCCTTCGACGTCCGCAACGACGGCGCCGTAGGGATATTCCGGGCACTTCACCGGCGTCACATAAGCGACCTGGCCTTCGGAGATCACTGCATCGACACAGCGGAAAACTTCGGCCAGCTCGACCGACACGCAGGGCAATGCCTCCAGCAGTTCAACGGCTTCGGCTGAGGCGCCGATCAGAGTGGCGCGGCTGATTACCGTTGGGTGGTTGAGGTACATCGGCACCAATTTCAGGGCGCCTACAGCGGAGTTGATGGCGTTCGGCGTCTTCATGCTGCTGCGTCCTTGTTGGTGATAGTGATGTCCAGCTTCTTGGCGATCCACTCAACGCCGGCTTCCTTGACCATCACTACGGCGTAATGCACGGGCTTGCCGATCATTGGATTCCAGCGAACGCGAGCGTCCGAAAACAGGTAGCCGCGCTCGCGATGGGCGCTGGCCAGGTCGCCTGATGAGTTGATCACGCCAAGTTCCCGCAACCTGGTGCGGAAGGCGCGGGGCTTGAGCCCGAGCAAAGCTGCGGTTTGATCCAGGGTGCGGTTCATGGCTGCGGCCTCAGGCTGTGAGATGTTCGGAGTGTTGCTGGATGCGGCGAACCATCAGGAACGCCTTATCCAGCGAGCGCAGGAACTCCTCGACCGTGCCGTAATTAGTCAGCGTTAGATCATCCTTATGAGCAGCTACCCCGGCCTCGCTGACGTGAGGGTTCACGGCTGGTGCATCGGCCCGAAAAATATGAATGACCGTGCCGCCGCGGCGACGAATCAGGTCCGCTTCGTTTTCAAAGCGCACGTCGCTGATGACGAAGCCCAGCACCGCGCCCAGCGCCTTCGTCATGTAATCGAGGTTTTGTTCAGCGAGCTTTACCCATACATCTGGGTGCACGGTGTTGCGTGCCCACTCAGTGCCCATTGACTGCATCAGCTGACGTGGCGAGCGGTCGAGCCAAGCCAGTGGCTGCTCCTTGCGATTGTCTTCGAAGTCGGTAGGGTCGAGGTTGAAGATCGCCATCAAGCCATCGCGGAGCGGATCAGCGAATGCGTAGTGCTCCAGAAGGTAAGTGCCAACCAGGTGTTCGGCGGCTGTCGACTTGCCGGAGCGGGCGCGGCCAGTGAGGCCAATCAGAATAGGCCTCATGCTGCGTCGCCTCCCAATGGGCCCAGGTCATCGCTGGCGGTGGCGATGGCGGAGGGGGTGGGGGTGGGGGCGGGAGCAATCGTGGCGCGACCCAGATTGACGATGACCAGAAGGCCGGTGTTGCGCTGGATGCGTTCTACGGCGGCGGGGCTGGTTGCCGCCGCCGGGTGAAGGTAGACCGGGCAGCGGGTGTTGCTGTGCTGTGTCGTTTGCATGGTTCGTACTCTTTGGTGAGAGGTAACTATGCAAACGATACAAATGCGTATTGATCCAGTCAATACGTATTTGAATTGATTTTGGTCTGGGCATAAAAAGGCACGCATCAAGCGTGCCTTCGTGCTGATAGCTACTTAAAAAATTTCGAGCTTGGAGAATACAACCCCGCAAATCGTGGCGTCTTGGCTCAGCTCAATAATTGGCTCCGGCCACGCAGGATTCAATGGTTTTAAAAAGCGTCTGCTTCCCTCCATTACCAGCTGCTTGAAGGTCGCTTCCTGGCTTTCGACTAGTTTTGCGATAACAAGCGATCCATTTTCAGCCTCTTTCGCCGGGTCGACGAAAATTATATCGCCGTCGCGGAAAGAGCGGCGCTCGTGTTGGTTGAACATAGATAGCCCCCTCACACGCAAAGCGTAGCTTTGGTTACTGTGAGAGGCGGCGCAGGGAAGCCATAGCTCTGCATCATCGAGCGTTTTAACGTCCGTGATTTCGCACCATGCCCCAGCTTGAACCCACGATATCAATGGTACATATCCCTTGATGGTTGGGCCCGGCTCAACATTATGCTCCTCGGCTGCGGCGCCATTAATTTGTTTGGCCCCTTGGTCTGATTGATCGCCCCCCTTCCACAGCCAGTTGCTGCTGACCTTGAGAGCCTTTGCAATCTTTTCGACGTTTTGGTGGCGTGGGCTGGCAACTGCGTTGGTCACAATCCTGTGTATCGTCGGTTGGGGAACGCCAGAGCGCCGGCCAAGTTCGCCTTCGGACAAATTCATCTCATGCATACGCTGAGCAATGCGATCGCCAATCACTTTTTTCCTGCCTTGATTCAGAAACGTATCATCAAGTGTATTGAATCAATCAATACGTTTGTGTATTGTGGCGGTCAATGCGAAAGCGCATCGGTGATTGATATGACTATTCAGCAAATGCTCGCGGAGTTACTGAGCACTGGTTTATCCCAGCGCGTCATTGCAGAGCGTGTGGGTACGACACAGCCAACAATTAATCGGGCAGCCAAGGGGGCGGATGTTCGGTATGTAACTGGAAAAGCTATTGAGAGCCTTTATTCCCAAGAAAAAGAAGCAGCTGGCTTGAAATCGGCAGCTTGAAAAGGTGCCGGACTGAGGCCTCTCACCAAAGATCCCCCAGCCCGGCTACGACGACACACAGCACATGCACATCGGTCGTGGTCGTAGGATAGGGCGTGCCCGTTTCTATGGCTAGACCGTAAAAGAGGTATTTACGGTTATGAGTCGAACAGATCAATCACCGGCCACTGGGCCGGTTCTTTCTCTGCGCAAAGCGATCTACCGCGCGGCCCATGATTACCGGGGCGGCGTGACTGCTTTGGCGCTGGACATGGTGCTCGATTACGACAGCCTGCAGAAGAAGGTCAAGCACGACGAAGAGCGGCGCTGGCTGGATCCTGACGAAATGGAAGAGGTGATCAGGCTGACCGCCGATCCTTGCCTGTTAGATGCCCTGGTAAGGCCGGCGGGTGCCGTTTGGTACAAGCCAATTCCGGTACCGGCAACTGCCGATGCGTTGAAGGCCGTCGGCAAGATGCTTGAGGAGTCAGGCCAGTTCGTGGCCTGCATGCACGACGGCGCCGCCGATAACATCTGGGAACCCCACGAAGTCCTCCTGCTGGAACAGCGCGGCATGGATGTTATCCGCGAGGTGCTGGGCATCATGGCTGGTGCGCGCAAGGCTATGGAGGGCACTGACAATGTCTGATGATATCGATATCGCCAACGATGCTGCTGAGCATTTCCGACAGCTCGCACTGGCGAGCCGTCCACGCCCAACGTGCTCCCTCAGCGCGCAATTCTGTGAGGATTGCGACGAGCCTATCCCGTTACTTCGTCAGCAGACGATCCAGGGTTGTGCTACCTGCGTCAGTTGCCAGGGGTTGCGGGAGCGGCGGCGATGAGTGAGCAATCCACCAGCACAGCGATATCGTCCTGGGCTCGCCGCTACATCGAAACCTTTAGCCTTGCCCTGGTCCCAATTGACCCTGGCGAAAAAGCGCCGAAGGGCATGGGCTGGAACAAGCCGGGCGGTTACATCACCGACCCGGTTGCCGCCGAAACTTTCTGGCAGCGCAATCCAAATCACAACATGGGCGTAGTGCTCGGGCCTAGCCGTGTCTGCTCGTTGGACGTGGACGATGTGCAGTGGGCGCGGTTTGTATTGTTCGACCAGATGGGCCTCGATCTAGATGCCATGGCAGTGGTTTATCCGACCATCGTGGGCAACCCTTTGCGGTTCCGCGTGCTGTTTAAAATGCCGGATGACATTGAGCTGACGCGCCACTCGCTTTCTTGGCCCAATGAGAAAGACCCCGATGGGTCGATTCACAAGGGGTTGATGGCTCGCTCGAAAGCGGCAAAAGAGCAGGGGAATGCTGCAGGCGAGGCTGCTGCGAAAGCCGAGGCTGAGGAATACAAACGCTTCACGGTGTTTGAACTTCGTGCGGGCCTGGTGCAGGACGTGTTCCCGCCATCGATTCACCCGGGCACTGGCAAGCCGTACACCTGGCGCACGCCGCCGAATGCTGCAGATGGTCTGCCGGTGCTTACCAACGAGTTGCTGAACATTTGGCAAAATTGGGATGTGTTCAAACGCAGCGCCGAGGCCGCGTGCCCTTGGGCTCCGAAACCGAAGAAGCCCGCCGCGAAACCTATCAAGCGTGCTCCACCTGCTGACGGCAAACCCTCGGTGATTGATGAATTCAACCGATGCCACGATGTGGAAGAGCTGTTGCGTGCCCACGATTACATCAAGCGCGGTAACAAATGGCTGTATCCACACAGCAGCACCGGGCTACCTGGTGTGACGGTCACCGACCGCAAGGTCTATTCGCACCATGGCGCGGATCCGTTGGCCAACGGTCACCAGAATGACGCGTTTGAGGTGTTTTGCCTGCTGGACCACGATGGCGATCAGTCGAAGGCGGTGAAGGTAGCCGCCCGGATGTTGGGTATGCAGCATGCGTCGCGCCCAGCCACACAAGATCTTCCCCTGGCCCCATCGGCGGATGCCAGCGAGCAGGACTCCAGTGCGACGGCAAGTAAGGCAGCTCCTGCTGCTGATGGGGGGCGGGAGAGGTGCTGACCTATGAACAAGTGCTGCGGCGTTACGTGCTGGTCGAAGGCACCACGCAAGTGTGGGATCTCGACAAGGCGCGGGTGATGAAGAAAACCGCGTTTGAGGCTCGCGTCGGCAAGCCATTGGCGAAACAGTGGGTCGACGATACCAGCAAAAAGCTGATCTCGGATGACAAGGTCAAGGAGATCGAGCAAGCCCGCAAGATGGCTGGCAAGAAGGGTGGTGTACTGAACCTGGAGCCGATTGAACGGTACGTGTACATCGATGGTACCAAGGACGTTTGGGACCGGGAAAAGAAGCGGCGGGTTGCTGAAGGCGCGGTCAAGATGGCCCTCGGCGATATGTACGGTATGTGGTTGAACAGCCCGGAGCGGCGCGTGGTCGATGTGGAAAACATCGTGTTCGACCCGACGATGACCAAGGATCCAAACATTTACATCAACACGTTCGACGGTCTGCCAATGGAGCCGGCGCGCGATGATGCCGCGTGCGAGAACCTGCGGTGGTTGATTTCATTTCTGTGCAACCACGACCAGTCGTCACGAGATTGGCTGGTGAAGTGGTTGGCGTACCCGTTGCAGCACTTGGGCGCGAAGATGGATACGGCGGTGCTGGCGCACTCGACGATGGAGGGCTCGGGCAAAAGCCTGCTGTTCGCCGATGCCTTCGGATTGCTCTATGGACAGTACGCGGCTACGGTCGGACAGACTCAGCTCGAAAGCAACTTCAACGCCTGGCAAAGCCGCAAGTTGTGGGCGGTGTTCGAAGAGGTCGTGAGCCGTGATCAGCGTTATAACCAGGTGGGCAAGATCAAGCACCTGGTGACCGGCAAGACGGTGCGTATGGAATCGAAGTTCATCAACGGTTGGGAGGAAGCCAACCACATGAACGCCGCGTTCCTCAGCAACGAGATTATGCCCTGGCCGATCGCGCCCAGTGACCGGCGAATGTTGGTGCTTTGGCCGATGAAAACACTTCCGGTTGAGCGCCAGAAGGCAGTAGGACGAGAGCTGGAGAATGGCGGCGTCGCGGCGCTGTACGCGTGGTTGTTGTCAGTTGACCTGGGCGGCTTCGACCAGCGCACCAGGCCGCCAAGCACTGACGCGCGTGAGCGGTTGGTGGCACTGAGTCGGGCCAGTTGGCAGACTTTCCTGTTCCTCTGGCAATACGGCGAGCTTGGGCGTGATATGTGGGGCGCCTGTTTGTCTACTGACCTTTACGCAATGTTCCTAGAGTGGTGCCACCGCAACAAAGAGCATGTGATGAGTCAGACGAAGTTCTCGTTGTTCATCAGCTCGGAGGTGGACAAGACCCGCGCCATCCCCTGGACGGATGGCAGCAATCGCAAGTTCGCGGCGTTCTTCTTTCCCCGCGATGAGCAGGCTTCCCTGCCCCCATCACTCAGCTCGGCCGACCTGGGCAAAGCGGTGGTTGCTTGGCGGGCTGCGGCGCGCCTGGCGGGATGGAACGTCGACAACTGGGACCACATTAAGGCGGCTGCAGCATGAGTCCGTCTAAAAGTGTGTTGGGTGTGTCGGGTATGTGTTGGGCTGGTTTTAGATGCCCAACACAATTTCATCCCTTCTATTTCGCGGCTTTCAGCTTTGTGTGCTGGGTGTGTTGGGTTTGGCGTCGCGCATGCGCATGGGCGACGTTATTTGAACAAACGGCAGCAATATTTTTTTCTTATGCGAGAACCCTTAAACCCAACACACCCAACACACTCGACACATTTGATTTAAGGCTATTGATTTCAAAGGGTTTTAGTTGTGTTGGATTTGTGTGGGGTATAGCGTTTTTTGTGTCGGGTCCTGTTTTGGGTAGGGGAGCGGTGTGATGATCGAAGAAATTGAAGAGCTCATGCAGCATTGGGGTAACCAGTACAACCAAGTAGGTGATGGCGTTGGACTGGGCAGCCCCATGGCGACGATCATGGAGTGGGGCGGCTCTGCTCCTCGCGGAACCCCGGGATCTCGCGATCTTATGATGGCCTCCGGTGGTGGGATGGACCACGCTGCAATGGAGGTCGCGGCTGCCCTCGCGGAGCTGGAGCGGCAGTCCGAAAAAGGGGCGTTGCTCGCTAAACTGGCGCGTAATCGCTATCTGCCTCGGCCTGCGTGGTCGGTACGCTCTCAGTTGCCATTGTTGGGCTTGGGAGATGATGCGGATCGGACGTATAGGAACTGGGTCCACGCTTTGCATCAGCAGGTACAGGTGATCTTGACCGTGCGTAGTGCGCCAGGTCGTGCACGGAATATGCGCGTGAAATCGCCGGAAACTGATCTGACGCGAGCGTCAACAGTTGTCCGCATGAGATCTTGCTGACTGCCGCTCGTCTGGAGGGATTGCCTCAAAGCTGCGTCAAAGTGCGTCAAAGGTGCGTCGAGCGTATCGACCGAAAAACACCACTTTTCGGTTTTTCCGGAGCAGGGTAAAAAGCCCCCACGATATGGAATTTGCGCCTTGGCGCTCCCCGAGCACGTGCTGTGCACTCCGTCCTGGCGTTTGTCATGACACTGAAACCCTGCCACCCGGCGGGGTTTTCTTTTTTGTTTTCGGCACACTCCTTCACTTGAGGCACGACATGACAAATGAGCAGCAAGCGCTGGCAGAGATGCCGATCTGGTTAGTGATCGTTCTGGCCCTGGTCGGCGGTGTTTCGGGGGAGATGTGGCGAGCCGATAAGGACGGGGCGCGGGGCTGGGCATTGTTACGCCGCCTCGCGTTGCGATCCGGTGCCTGTATTGCCTGCGGTGTGACAGCGATGATGTTGATGATTGCCGCCGGCATGTCGATCTGGACGGCAGGCGCTTTGGGTTGCCTGACCGCGATGGCCGGCGCCGATGTCGCCATCGGCCTTTACGAACGCTGGGTCGCCAAGCGGCTGGGCGTCAGCGAAGTGTCCGCCGAATCGAATCGCTCTGAATAGCTCCCACCCCAGCCATTTATTAAGCAGGTCTTCAGAAATGAATGTATCCAGGCAGCAGCAGATGCTTGCAGGGCAATCTTCTATTGCTCAAAAAATCTTTGGTTATGTACCGATCCAAATGAGCTGGAGCGTTCCCGCTATCCACGCCGCCGTTCAGGCAGCAAAAGCCACTGGTGCCACAGCCCCTGCAATACGCCGTGCTCTTGGCGAGCTCAAAGACGCCGGTCTTATCCGCGAGCCAGTAGCCGGAAAGTTTCAGCGTGATGCCGCCACCCCAAAACCAAAGAAGGAGCAAGTCGTGACTCAGGTAGCCAAGCAGACCATTGTTTCGATCAAGAAGCCTGAGGGCGCATTGGATGTGCTGGCGGCACTGTCTGGTGAGGTGGTGAGTCTTTCGGAAGAGTTCAGCAAGCGCATGAAGGCGTTGGCTGGCCGTATTGAAGAGGTAGCCCTATCGGTTGAGGCTGAGCGCGAAAGTAATGCTGAAGCCATCGTCAAAGCCAGACGCCTGCAAGAGGCACTCCGGGAATTTGCGTAAGCTCTCGGTTTTGTGAACCCCGGACCTTCACGCGTGCTGGTGTCGACGAAGCGCCCCCGCCTGTGGGGAGCAGGGATGATGCACCGTTTCGGGGCGCCGAAAATCGCCGGGGACCCTGGAGGCATCCGAGGGACACGGGGCATGAAACCCGCGGGAAAGCGTTAGCGGATGGGCTGCCAGCTTACTGAAATTCAATCCATTGAAATTGAAAGGTTTCCATTGAAAAGCCGTTGAAAAGGAGGGCTTATGACGGATTCACTCTTTCTGTCTAAAAGCGCTTTCGCGGCTCGCATCGGCAGGACGCCGAGCTACATCACTTGGCTCAAAGGCAACAACCGCCTGGTGCTGTCGCCTGATGGCAAGATGGTTGACGTGCTGGCAACCGAAGCGCTAATCCTCGAAACCGCCGACCCCAGCAAGGCCGCCGTCGCTGCTCGACACCAGCAGGACCGGATCCAGCGCGACGTTTACAGCCAACTGTCCCCCCAGGTCGAGCCGACAAACACGGCTGCGCCGCAGCTGCCTATTGCTGTCGGCGCCAAGGGCCACGACTTCCAGAAGGCTCGCGCCATGCGCGAACACAACCTGGCGCAGTTGGCCGAGATCGAGCTGCACAAGGCGCAGGGCTCCCTGGTCGGCAGGGATGCAGTCGAGCTGGGCGCCTACAACGCCGGGCGCCATCTGCGGGATCAGTTGTTCGGCCTGCTGCCGCAGCTGTCGCACAAGCTCTCATCCATGAACGACCCCTGGGACATCGAAAAACACCTGGCGGCGACCCTGCGTAAAACACTGGAAGAGGCTGAACGCATGTCCTCATCTGACCTTGAACGTGCAATGACTTCGAGTTGACCTATGCACCCGGAAATCCCTGACGGTGAGAAGGTCTTCCGTGAGGCGTATTTCCGTGGGCTACGACCCGACCCCGACCTGTGGATCGACGAGTGGGCCGACGAGTACATGCGCATCCCGCGAGACACGGGCGCCCCTGAGCCTGGCCAGTACCGCACCGAGCGCACGCCGTACGCTCGCGAGCCCATGCGCTGCCTGTCGCCGGCTCACCCGTGTAGGCGCGTGATCACCATGGTGGCTTCGCAGCTGATGAAAACGCAGATTGCCTTGAACTGGATGGGCGGCCTGATTCACATGGCGCCGTCCAACATCCTGGCCCTGCTGCCCAGTCTGAGCCTGTCAAAGCGGGTCTCCGGGCGGATCAGCAAGACCATCAAGGCCACGCCGGAATTGGCGAAGCGCGTAGCGGCCAGCCGCTCGCGGGATGCGCGCAATACCATGGACACCAAGGAGTTCGAGGGCGGCGCCTTGTACGTCACCACGGCGGGCTCTGCGGCCAACCTGTCCGAGCTGTCTGCGCGCTACATCTACGGCGACGAGGTCGACCGGTGGGAAAACGATGTCGGTCAGGAAGGTGACCCCATCGTTCTGGCGGAAACGCGGGCGACCAACTTTGGCCGCAACGCCAAGATCTACTTCTCCAGCTCGCCGACGATCAAGGGCGCCTCGCGGATCTCGGACCTGTTCGAGTCCAGCGACCAGCGTTACTACTACGTACCATGTCCCACCTGCGGCCATATGCAGGTGCTGGAGTGGGAGCAGCTGCTCTACAGCAAGGACTACAGCACGGTTCACTATCAGTGTGCCGCGCCTGAGTGTGACGTCCTGATCGAGGAGCATCACAAAACCGACATGCTCGCTAGGGGCGAATGGCGTGCCCATGGCAGCGGCGACGGCAAGACTGTTGGTTTCCACCTCAACGCGCTTTATTCGCCGATTGGTTGGAAGGACTGGGCCTCGCTTGCTGAGGAGTTCGAAGACGCCAAGAAGGCCCAGGCTAAGGGCGACATGGGCCTAATGCAGGTGTTCTACAACACACGTCTAGCCAAGGTTTGGGACAGCGCGCAAGAGCAGACTAAGGCCGAAGTGCTGGTCGCTCGGGCACGGCTGGAGACTTACACCCTCGGCAGCATGCCGCTGGGTGTGCTGATGCTGACCGGTGCCGTCGACGTCCAGGCCAACCGCCTGGAGCTGATGGTGATGGGCTTCGGGGTCGGCATGGAACGCTGGGTGGTCGATCACCAGGTGATCTGGGGCGACCCTGCCGATGAGCGTACCTGGGCGGTGTTGGACGAAAAGCTCAAGGCCCGGTATCGACACCCGTGCGGTGTCGGACTGGCGATTCTGGCGACAGCTGTCGACTCCGGTGGCCATCATACGGATGAGGTTTACCAGTTCTGCCGCTCGCGCCGCTGGCGAAACATCTTCGCCATCAAGGGTGCTAGCAAGCCCGGTAAGCCCGTGATTGCCCAGCGGCCGTCAATGCAGGATGTCACCTGGAAAGGCCAGACTGAACGCAACGGTGTCGAACTGTGGTTTGTTGGTACCGACACGGCCAAAGACTGGATCTACAACCGGTATCCGTTCGAGGAGGGCCCCGGCTCGCTGCACTTTGCCAACGACCTACCGGACGAATTCTTCGCTCAATGCGTGGCCGAGCGCAAGGTCGCCCGGTACGTCAAAGGCTACAAGCGTATCGAGTGGGTAAAGGGCAAGGCCGAGCGCAACGAAGCGCTCGACCTGATGGTGTACTGCCTGGCGATGGCGCATTACCTGGGCATCAACCGCTACCAGGAACACGACTGGGAGCGGGTACGCCAAGCGCTGGCTCAGTCCGGTTTGTTCGACGATGTGTTGGGCGTCAAGCCCGTACAAGGCGAGCGCGTCGACGCTGACGAAACACCAGCACCGGTTGCGGCGCGTCAGTCGCTACCTGCACCGCCACCTGCAGCACCTGTGGCCCAACCGCGACCCGCTGCACCCCCACAACGCCGCAGCTCCACCAGCGGTTACCTGAAGAGACGCTGATATGTCGTTTACCCCGAAGCACCTCGAAGCCATCGAGCGCGCCATTGCACGCGGTGAAAAGACCGTGCGCTACAGCGACCGCACGGTGGAATACCGCTCCATCGACGAACTGCTCAAGGCTCGCGACGAGATCCGCACATCGCTGAGTCAAGCCGCCGGACCGCGCTCTCGCGTAGTCAGGCTCTACCACGGAGGCAAGGGAATCTAATGGCCCGACATTATCCGACGCTGACCCGTAACGGATTCTTGCTGCCGTCGAACATCAAGGCCAGTTACGAAGGCGCCGGTGAGGGCCGACGTTCGGCCAGTTGGGAAGCCACTGACAACGGCATCAACAGCATCAACACCCCGGCCCTGCGCAACCTGCGTGCGCGTTCGCGGGCGGCGGTGCGCAATGACCCGTACGCGTTCAACGTCATCGACAAACGCGTCAGCAACCTGATCGGTACCGGCATCACGCCCAGGCCGACCACGGACGACGCCGAGCTGCGCAAGCTCAAGCAGCAGCTGTGGGATGACTGGGTGGATGAGGCGGATGCCGATGAGCTGACCGACTTCTACGGCATGCAGGCTCTGGTGGCGCGCACCGTTGAAACGGCCGGTGAATGCTTTGTGCGGTTGCGACCACGCAGCCCCAGTGAGGGCTTGGCGGTGCCGCTGCAGCTGCAGGCGCTGGCGCCTGAGTTTGTCCCCCATGACAAGTTCGAGACCGCCAAAAACGGCAACGTGATCCGCGCCGGTATCGAGTTCAACCCGGCCGGTAAGCGTGTGGCGTATTGGATGTACCTCTCACACCCACGCGACTCGTCGTCACTGAACGTTGGTTACAACCAGTTGGTTCGCGTACCGGCAACACAGGTGCTGCATATCTTCGAACCGATGGAGCCCGGGCAGTTGCGCGGCGTCCCACGGTTGGCCCCGGTGCTGAAGCGCCTGCGCAGCCTCGACAATTACGACGACGCGGTGCTGTTCCGGCAGGAAGTGGCGAACCTGTTCGCGGGCTTCATCAAGCGCCCGGCACCGGAGGCTACGCAGCAGCCTCGCGATCCAGTTACTGGCATGCCATTGAACGTTGACCGCGACGGCTTCACGCCGATGGTCGCCTTGGAGCCCGGCACCATGCAGGAGCTGGGGCCAGGTGAAGAGGTGGAGTTCTCCAAACCACCGGATGCCGGCAACAACTACCCGGACTTCATGCGGCAGCAGTTGATGGCGGCGGCGGCGGGTTCGGGCACCCCGTACGAGATCCTTACCGGCGACATGCGCGAGGTCAACGACCGGGCACTCCGGGTAGTGCTCAACGAGTTCCGGCGGCGTCTGGAGCAACTGCAGTTCGGCGTGTATGTGCACCAGTTGTGTCGCCCCGTGCGTGCCGCCTGGATGGACATGGCGGTGCTGTCCGGTGCCCTGGCGCTACCGGACTACGCGCAACGTCGACGCGAATATCTGCGCACGCGTTGGGTGCCGCAGGGCTGGGCCTACATCCAGCCGGTGCAGGACGTTCAGGCGCGTCGGATGGAAGTGCAGGCGGGCTTTGGCTCGCGCAGCGAGATGTGTCTGCGCAACGGCTACGACGCGGAAACCATCGACGCGGAAAACGCCGCTGACCTCGCCCGTTCCACTGACCTCGGCCTCAACTACACCACGCTTGATGCCATCGAGACGAATGACGACAAGGAACAATCATGAGTAAAAAAGCCAAGCTCCGCGTCTTTGACAAGGCGGGCAAGCAGGTCAAGGTCGCCGACAAAAGCTGGTACACCCTTCAGGCTAGCGGCGAAGCCGAGCAACGCAGCATCGAAATCTTCGTGTATGGCGAGATCGGCGCCTGGGGCGTCACCGCCAATCAGTTCGTGCAGGATCTGCGCGCCATGGATGACGGCGCGTCACCGGTGATTGTTGCCTTTAACAGCATCGGCGGGGACTTGTTCGACGGCCTGGCGATCCACAACGCGCTGTCGCGCCTGGGCGAGCGCTGCACGGGTCGCATTGATGCCCTGGCGGCGAGCGCTGCCAGTGTCGCAGTGTGCGGCGCTCACCGAGTGGTGATCGCGGCCAATGCCATGTTGATGATCCACAACCCCTACACCTTTACCGGTGGTGATGCCGAAGACTTCCGCCGTGTCGCGGATGTGCTGGACCAGACCCTGGAAGCGATCATCGCTGCTTACAAGGCCAAGGCGCCTGACATCGACGAAGCCGAGCTGCGACGCATGGTCAATGCTGAAACCTGGCTTACGGCCAACGAGGCGGTGGCACTGGGTCTGGCTGATGAGGTGGGCGACGGCTTGAAGGTCAGTGCCTGTCTCGGCCAGGGCAGTGTGCTGCAGCGCTTCCAGCATGCCCCGGCCGAACTGCTCGCCCAGCTTGATGAAGAGCCGGAAGTGGAGCTGCCTGAGCTTGTCGATCCACCGGCACCTGTACTGGATGCGGCCGGGTTAGCGCTGATGGTCACCAAGGGGTGTGCGGCGGCCGGCATCAGTAACCTGGTAGATCCGATACTCGCTGCGACGAAGTTGGAAAGCGAAGCCGTGATCCAAGCCGCGCTGACCAATGCCAAAGCCCTGCACGGCCTGTGTGTCGCGGCACGCTTGCCCGAGCTGACCGGCGAATTCATCGCTGCCGGCCTGGACGAAGCCGCCGTCAGGGCGCGGTTGTTCGACAAGCTGGTGAGCAGCGGCGGTGGCTTTGAAATCAACAATAGCCTGCCGCTGGACGATGACCCAGCCGCAACGATCAAGGCCAAACAGGTCGACACCCACTCAATCTGGGCCACCCGTCAGGCGGCACAGAACGGAACCTCGAAAGGAGCAAGAGCATGAAAATTGAATCGATGCACGCGGGCGAGTTCCTGCTGTCCGAAGGCGCTGGCAACATCTCCCGCGAAGCGATCAACGTCGCCGCCGGTGCCGCCTTGGAGCCTGGTCAGATCCTCGGCCTGGTCACACTCACCGGCGAGTTCGCCCCGTATAAGCCGACCGCCGAAGACGGCACCGAAAACGCCATCGCGATCCTCTATGGGCCACTGGGCGAATCGGATGTGCCACGTCGTGGCCGCGCCATCGTGCGGCTGGCCGAGGTCAGCGAGGCACATTTGACCGGCCTTGATCCTGCTGCTGAAAAGGCCCTGGCTACCCACTTCGTGATCGTCCGCTAAGACGTTCACCCCCTTTTATTCATCCCGCTGCGTGCGGGATTTTTTGTTTCTGGAGAGTACCCATGGCCGATATCGCCATTTTTGAAGACGATGCATTCAGCGTTTCCTCGCTGACCGCTGCAATCAATGACCAGGAATACCTGCCAGGTCGTATCAGCAGCCTGGGACTGTTTCGCGAAGAAGGCATCAGCACGCTGACCGTGCAGATCGAGAAGGACGGCGACACCCTGGCGCTGGTGCCAGCGGGCGAGCGCGGTACCTCAGGCTTGGTGGTTGGCGGTACCAAGCGTCAACTGATCCCGTTCAACACCGTCCACCTGCCGGAACGCTTCACCATCAAGGCCGACGAGATCCAAGGCATCCGCGCCTTCGGTACCCGCAGTGAGTTGCAGGCCGTGCAGGACGTCGTCAACAAGCGCCTGGCGAAAGCGCGCCGCCAGTTGGATGCCACCCACGAGTTCCAGCGCATGGGCGCGCTGAACGGACAGGTACTGGACGCCGATGGCAAGACGGTCCTGTTGGACATCTATAAATCGTTCGGCGTGAATCGCCAGAAGCTTCAGATGGGCTTGAACAGTCCAGACACCGAGCTGCGGGTTAAATGCGGCGAAGCGTTGGACATGCAGGAGGAAGCCCTCGGCAGCGTCACCAGCAGCGGCTCCCGCGCGATGTGCGGCAAGAACTTCTGGAACAAGCTCATCGTGCATAAGTCGGTCAAGGAGACCTACCTCAACACCATGCAGGCCGCGTCCCTGCGTGGCGATGCCCGTGAAAGCTTCGAGTTCGGCGGGATCGTCTGGGAGCGTTATCGCGGCAAGGTGGCCGGTGTTGCTTTCGTCCACGACGACAAGGCGCTGCTGATTCCCGAAGGTGTGCCGGATCTTTACATCTCTTCCTTCGCGCCGGCCGACTATATGGAAACGGTCAACACCCAGGGCATTCCGTACTACAGCAAGATCGAGCCGCTGCCGTTCAACAAGGGTGTCGCCGGTGAAGCCCAGTCCAACCCGCTGCACCTTTGCACTCGGCCCCGCGCGCAGATCCTGCTGGAGATGTGATCGTGGCCTTCCGCGATCTGATCGACGACATCGACGAAGTGGTATTCGAAACACTGGGCGATAGCGCGCGGATCGAAGGCCGTGAAGAGCCGGTGCTTGGTATGTTTGCCGCGCCCTGGTTGCAGCCCAAGCTCGGCAAGCTGAACACCGGCTTGCGCGAGCCTCGGTTTGAGATCCGCGTCAGCGATTCGGAAGGCTTGAAGCGCGGGCTATTGGTTAGCGTCGATTTGCCTGCTTTGGACGGCGGCGGCGATTACGACCTGCTGCAGCTGGAGCCGAGCGGCGACGGTCTGGTCGCCTTGATTCTGAGGTTACGCCCATGAGCATCGGTAGCCATTACAAACCCTCGGCTGGCGGCGGCATGATCTCCATCCAGTCGTCCGCCGCAGACCTGCAGGCGTTTCAGGACTTTGCCAAGTTGGTGCCCAAGGCAGCTGCGACTGCTCATCGTCGAGCCATCAACAAGACGCTCGGGTGGTTGCGCACGCACATCGCCCGGGCGGTCAGTCGGCAAGAGCGCATCGCTGTTGCGGCGGTGCGTCAACGGTTGCGCAGTTACCCGGTGTCCGGCAGGGCTTCAAGCGGCAAGCTGTGGTTCGGTCTGAACGCTATCGAGTCCAGCCGGATCGGCCGCGCGCGGCAGACTGGGAGCGGTGTATCGGTGGCGGGGCGGCGTTATCAAGGCGCGTTCCTCAAGAAGGTCTACGGCAACAAACCAGATATTTGGATTCGCACCGCGAGCAAACATTTTAATGCTGATGATTATCCTGGCAGCACGGTGTCACCTGGTCGCGGGGCGAGTTCTGGATGGGTCGCGGAAAATGGCAATCGCTTTCCGTTAGCCAAGGCCAAAGTGTCACTGGAGCAAGCCCGTCCCCATTTTGAAAGCTGGGTACAAAAGGCCGATGAACGTTTGCTGGAGATCCTGAAACAAGAGCTCAACTACGAGCTGCAGAAATACCTCAAGAGGATCGGTAATGGCTGACGAACCTTTTTGCCTGGATCAGCTTTATCAGGCGATAGAGCAACACCTGTCGAGTCACCTGAACGGGGTTCAGGCCGTAACTGCCTGGCCGAACATCGAAGACCGTATCGCGTTGCCGGCTGTGTTTCTGGAGCTGGCTGAGATTGAGCCGGGTACCGACATCGGCACGGGTGAAGCCGTGTTGGTGTGCAAGTTCGAGGCACGCATCATTGTTGACCCGATTCATCCCCGACATCAGCAACAGGCGGTGCAGTTGGCTACTCAGCTCGCCGTTCTACTGCGCGCACAGACCTGGGGGTTGGCGGTCGAGCCAGCGGAGTTCGTCCAGGCCTCACAGGATTGGACACAGCCAGCGCTCGATGGGTACACCGTATGGCTGGTGGAGTGGACGCAGCAAGTGTATGTCGGTCCCGAGGAATGGCCTTGGCCTGACCAGCCGCCGGGCATGCTGTTATTCGGTTTCAACAACGACGTCAAAGAGGACTTTGTTCCTGCGGAGGACTTGTGAGCGGATACGCCACTGCCCAGCACGACCGGATGCTGGCGGGGGTAGTGAAGGAATGCTTCGTAGTGGCGGTCGATCTGGCCGCCTCCCCGCCGGTTTGTCGGGTTTCAGATGGCGAGTGGGTTAGCGCATGGGTGCGCTGGCACAGCATCGCCGCCGGCAAGGCCAGGCACTGGCGGGCACCCTCCATGGGGGAGCAGGGGACTTTGATAAGTGCCAGCGGTGACGTGGCCCAAGGCACTTTCATACCCGGCCTGTATGGCAATGCAGGCCCACCACCGGATAACCGCGATCATGTAGAAGTCTGGCGTTTTGACGATGGCGGCTCGCTGATCTACGACTGGCAGGCCAAGAGCTACAGCATCACCCTGCCGAGCGGTACGGTGACTATCAGAGTCGCCAGTACAGAGGCAGTCATCACGGACAGCGCCGTGAACGTGACCACCGGCAACATCAATCTGAAAGCAGCGGTGCTGATCGACGGTGCATTGCACGTTACAAAGGGCATCACTAGTGCTGGCGCGATCATTGACGCCGGTGGCAACAGCAACCACCACACACATTAATTTCAACTCACAACAGCCCGCCCAGTGCGGGCTTTTTCACATCTGGAGTCTGCCTTATGAGTAAGCCTAGAACTGATGGCGATCTGTCCGGGTCTGTCGAAGCGGTTGCGGCCTCGGGATTGAAGCCCGCACTGCTTGGTCCACCCGTGAATGCTGACACGGTGGCGTCCATCGTTCCCGCACGCGTATTTCGCGACAAGGTTTTCACCTCGCGCACACTGATCCTTCCCAGCGGCGAGGCGCTTCCTGTGATTGCAGGTCGCGTCACCGCATGTGGCGATGATCAATTTGCGTTCTTGAAAGCGCATCCAGATCTGGAGCAAGTCAAGGAGTAATCACAATGATCGGAATGGACCGCCACACCGGCCAGCCCATCTCCGGCATCGCGCATTTACGCCAATCAGTTCCAGACATCTTGGGCACCCCGTTGGGCAGCCGCCGGCATCGGCCGGAATACGGCAGCATGCTACGGCGGTTCGTTGACTTGCCCGTTAATGAGGGCTGGAAAAGCGCCGTACAGGCGGAAGTCGCCCGCGCCCTAGGGCGCTGGGAGCCGCGGTTAAAAATGGACCAGGTGCGCGTCATTTCCGTGATCGGCGGGCAAATCAATCTGAAGCTCGTCGGCCAGTATCTTGGCGATGCCGTCACGCTGGAGGTGGCCGTATGAGTACCGTAGATCTTTCGTCGTTGCCGGCGCCGACGGTGTTGGAGCCGCTGGACTTCGAAGAGGTGTACCAGGAGGCATTGGGAGTTTTTCGCGGCTACATGGGCGGTAACTGGACCGCCGCGCTGGAAAGTGATCCGGTGGTCAAGGTGTTGGAAGTCGGCGCTTACATCAAGGTTGGTAATCGCGCACGGGTCAATGATGCCGGCAAGGCGGTGCTGCTGGCGCACGCCGTACGCGGCGACCTTGATCACTTGGGGGCCAACGTCAATCTGAAGCGCCTGGTCATCCAAGCCGAAGATCTGCTGGCGGTGCCACCGGTGCCGGAGGTCAAAGAGGATGACGATCCGTTTCGGGAGCGCATTCAATTGGCCTATGAGGGCCTGACCACCGCTGGGCCGCGTAACAGCTACATCCTGCACGCCCGAAACGCATCTGGGTTGGTGGCAGATGCTACGGCCGAAAGCCCAGCGCCTTGCTACGTGACGGTAACGGTGTTGGGCCTCGACGGGGAGGGCGTGGCTTCGCCAGCATTGCTGGCTACGGTATCTGCCGCGCTGAATGACGAAAACGTGCGGCCGGTGGGAGATCGAGTGACGGTGCAAAGCGCCCAGGTGATCCGCTATCAAATTAACGCGATTCTGCACATGGCCAGTGCTGGCCCTGAAGCCGACGCCAGTTTGGTAGAGGCGAAAGCTCGATTGGCTGCCTGGATCAATCCGCGCAAGCGGCTGGGCGTCGAGGTGGCGCGATCCGGCGTAGACGCTCAGTTGCACGTTGCCGGCGTTTCTCGGGTGGAGTTGATCGGCTGGCAGGATCTGGCGCCCACCAAGGCTCAGGCGGCGTTTTGTACGGGCTACACCGTGACTCTGGCGGGTTGATATGAAAAGCCTACTGCCGATCAACAGCACGCAATTCGAACGGGCCATGGAGGCTACGTTTTTTGAGAAAACGATTGTCCCGCTCCGTGACCTCTACAACGCCGATACTTGCCCGGTGCATTTGCTGCCGCACCTGGCTTGGGCGTGGTCAGTGGATCGCTGGGATTACCGATGGACTGAAGCGACAAAACGCGCCGCGATCAAGGCGTCTTACTACATCCATGCTCACAAAGGCACCATCGGTGCGTTGCGCCGAGTAGTCGAGCCCTTGGGCTACCTGATCGAGATTGTCGAGTGGTTCAAGATGGTGCCGGAAGGCATCCCGGGCACGTTTGCGCTGAAGGTTGGCGTTCTCGACACTGGCATCACTGAGGAAATGTATCAGGAGCTGGAGCGACTGATTGATGACGCCAAGCCCGTCAGCCGTCACTTGACAGGGCTCGCTATCAGCCTTGAAACCACCGGTGTGTCGAACATGTTCGCCAGCGTTTATGAAGGCGATGAAATCGACGTATATCCCCCCGTCCTGCGCGACATCAGCACCACTGGCGTGATTGGCAGTACCGGCCGTGAGCACTCTATCGACACAGTTAGCGTTTATCCGCCGATCACCGGCGTCATCGACCTTGCCTGCTACATCGGCGCAGCCGGGCGGGAACATTCCATTGACACACTGGACATCTACCCATGATCGATTCCAACTCGCAGTTTTTTGCGCTTCTTACCGCGACCGGTGAGGCCAAACAGGCCAATGCCGACGCGCTGGGCATTCCCTGGAAACTCACCGAACTGGGTGTGGGCGATGCCAACGGCACCGATCCTATCCCTGACCGTACACAAAAAAAACTGATCAATGAACGGCGCCGGCGGCCACTGAACAAGCTTTCAGTTGACCCGTCAAACCCCAATATCATCGTGGCCGAACAAATCATCCCAGCCGACGAAGGCGGTTGGTGGATTCGAGAGATGGGTCTGTACGACTCCGATGGAGCCCTGGTAGCTGTCGCAAATTGCCCGGCCACCTACAAACCATTGATGTCTCAAGGGTCTGGTCGCACTCAAGTTATTCGCATGAACTTCATTGTCTCCAGCGCCGCGAATGTCGTCCTGAAGATTGACCCGGACGTGGTGCTGGCAACAAGGCAGTATGTCGATGATTCGGTGGTCGACGGGATCAACAGGCAAGACGTGAAGCAATCAGTACTGGTGGCAACGACTGGGCCGATCCAGCTGGCTGGTGCACAAACGATTGACGGTGTGGCAGTGCCGCTTGGCTCGCGGGTGTTGGTCAAGGACCAGGCGCAGGCAAAAGATAACGGGATCTACCTCACAGCGGAGATTTGGAAGCGCACCAGCGATGCAGATACCAGCGTCAAGGTCACCCCGGGCTTGTTGGTTGCCGCCGAGCAGGGCGCGGTGAATGCCGATACGTTGTGGTTGCTGTCGACCGACGGGGCGATTGTCCTGGGAACCACGGGAC
Source organism: Pseudomonas sp. LBUM920 (assembly GCF_003852315.1). Lineage (NCBI taxonomy): Bacteria > Pseudomonadati > Pseudomonadota > Gammaproteobacteria > Pseudomonadales > Pseudomonadaceae > Pseudomonas > Pseudomonas edsoni (SeqCode). The sequence goes on along the minus strand of NZ_CP027762.1, from coordinate 3,449,356 downwards.
TGAATTTCAAAAATATTACGCAAGGTCTCGCGCCGATCAGTTCGCCGGCGTTTCTGGATAAGCCCACAGCTCCAACAGCCCCTCTGTTTGACAGCGGTAAAACGCTGGCTAATACAGAATTTGTGCAGCGGGCGCTCGGTAACCTGAGTGGTATCAGGATCTATGAAATCACCGCCAGCATGGCCGCATCAGATTTTGGTCGTCTTGTTCTGGCGAATTCTGGGTCTGCAATCTCATTGACTCTTCCTCCAATTGGCAACGTGCCAATTGGAGCGACGATCCACATCAGAAACGTCGGTGGGGCTCCGTTAACAGTAGTGCCACCCGCTGGTGGAACTATGTCCGCCGTTGCCACGCGCACGCTGCCGAGCGTTGTGGTCAACGTCGGCGGGTCTCTTGACGTAACCGTGCAAGGCTCCAATTACTTCATGGCCGGTTCGGCGTCTTTGAAGCACATCGCCGACTTTGCCGAATCGACAGGTCATCAAAAGTTGCCTGGTGGGGATGTTGAACAATGGGGTCTTTATGTTTCGGCTCCATCAGGTTCTGACACGGTAATCCCGCTGCCCTACGCGCTTTCGGCGGTGCCTACAGATATTCAGCTGACGTTCGCCGATTTTACTAGCGGTCAAAGAGTTGGTGAATATCCGGTATTGCAAGCGAGAAATAGCACGCTCGGGAGCATCACCGTTCGAAATCTCTATAGCGCTAACGCCTCATTTTTCTGGCGAGTCAGGGGTAAAGCATGACTGTCTTTTATAGTCCTGAAACAGGCTTCTTCTACGACGATCAGGTATGCACGTTTATCCCTGCTGATGCGCGGGAGTTCTCCGCCGAAGCCAGGGACGAGCTGTTGGCTCAAGTCAGTCATGGAAAGCGTTTGGTTTGTGGGCCGGATAAATGGCCTGTTGTGGTAGACGCCCCGGAGCAGACAGACGAACAGTTGGCCGAAGTCGAGCGGTATTGGCGCTCGGTTCAGTTGACGTCTACAGACGGCGTAGTGACCCGGCATCGTGATGAGATTGAAGACGGGTCGCCAACCTCGCTTACACCGGAGCAATACGCCGAGTTGCAAGCATATCGGCGCTTACTCCGTAACTGGCCTGAAGCTGGTGAGTTCCCTTTGAGCGAACATCGCCCTACGGCCCCTGACTGGCTCTTGTCGCTGCAGCAGTAAACGTCCCGCACTGACGGGGCGTTTTCTTTTCCACTACACGTAACACGTACATCCCTAACGGCCTCGCTCATGCGGGGCTTTTTCGTTTCTGGAGATCGAGCTTTATGAGTTTCTTTCATGGCGTTACCACGACCGACATCAAGACTGGCGCACGCACTATTTCGTTGCCGTCTTCTTCCATTATCGGATTGTGCGACACCTTCAACCCGGGCGTGCTTGGCGGCGGTACTGCCAAGGCAGGCGAGTTGAAGCTGATCACCTCTGAGCGCGAAGCCATTGCCGCTTTCGGTGAAAATTCGGCAATCACCAAGGCCTGTAAAGCAATCTACACCAAGGCCAAGGCGGTGATTGTCGCCATCGGCGTACCGAAGCTTGAGGACGCGGCGCTGCAAACCTCGGCGATTATTGGCGGCGTCTTGGCATCTGGTCAGCGGACCGGCCTGCAGGCGTTGCTGGATGGTAAAAGCCTGTTCAACGCGCAGCCACGATTGTTGATCGCGCCGGGACATACCGCCACACAAGCAGTGGCTACAGCACTCGATAGCCTGGCGCAGAAGCTGCGGGCTATCGGCATTCTCGATGGTCCTGGCACCACGGATGAGGCAGCGATGCTCTACGCCGATAACTTTGGCAGTCGCAATCTGTTCATGGTTGACCCGGGCGTTCAGTACTGGGACACCGAACTCAGCAAGACTGTTGATGCGCCGGCGTCGGCCTGGGCGGCGGGCTTGTTCGCCTGGACTGATGCTGAATATGGCTTCTGGGCCTCGCCGTCGAACAAAGAGTTCTCGGGTATCACCGGCACGACTCGGGCGGTTGAGTACCTGGACGGTGACGAGACTTGCCGCGCCAACCTGCTGAACAACGCCAATATCGCGACGATCATCCGCGATGACGGCTACCGCTTGTGGGGCAACCGCACGCTTTCGAGTGATCCGAAGTGGGCATTCGTCACTCGCGTTCGCACGCTGTTCATCCTTATGGACGCGGTGCAGGCAGGCCACAAGTGGGCTGTAGACCGCTCGATCACCAAGACTTACGTCAAGGATGTGACTGACGGCTTAGACGCCTTCATGCGCGACCTGAAGGCCCAGGGCGCGATTATCAATTTTGAGGTGTATCCGGACACCGAGCTGAACACCGCCAGCCAGATTTCCCAGGGCAAAGTTTACTGGCGCATCCGTTTCACCGACGTGCCGCCGGCAGAAAACCCGAATTTCCTTTTCGAAGTCACCGATCAGTGGATGACCGAAGTTCTCGAAGCAGCCTAAGGGGCCTAGTCAATGATTCCTCAAACTTTGTTTAACACGAACCTGTTTGTCGACGGCGTGAACTTCGCCGGCGATGTGCCGACTCTGACGCTGCCCAAGCTGACGGTAAAGACCGATGAATATCGTGCCGGTGGCATGGCAGGTGCCATCGAAATGGCGCAAGGCCTGGAGAAAATGGAGGCGTCCTTCGTCACCAAGGGCGTGCGTCGTGAGTCGTTGAAACACTTCGGTTTGGCTGATGGCACGGCGTTTAACGCGACATTCCGAGGGGCTTTCAGAGGGCAAAAAGGCGCAGTGACGGCGGTGGTCGCCACCCTGCGCGGCTTGCTCAAAGAGGTCGATCTGGGCGACTGGAAAGCCGGTGATCCGGCTGAGATCAAGCACGCCATCGCGCCGTCTTACTACAAGCTCGAAATCGACGGTCGCCTTATGTACGAAATCGACATGGTCGCGGGCGTTCAAGTGATCGACGGCAAAGATCAACTGGCTGACATCCGCACCGCGCTGGGCCTTTAAGGGAATAGATCTAAATGAATAAAGCTACTTTCAAAGAAGTGCCGGCCTGGCTGTCACTCAATGCGCTTGCCGCCGTCGTGACGCTCACGCGGCCAAGCAATTCCAACGGCGTGTTGGTCGAAACGTTGACATTGCGTGCCCCGGTCGTTCGGGAGGTGCGGGCAGCCGACCGCGCCTCTAATGGCGACGACGAACAGCGCGAACTGATGCTGTTTGCGGGGTTGGCAGATGTCGGCGTCAAGGACCTGGAAGGCCTCAAATTGGCGGACTATCGCCGTGTACAAACCGCTTACTCGCACCTGGTTCCCGATACCGACTACACCAACGTGATGCCGTCGTGGTTGTCGGTGACCACGGATCAGGCAGTGGTGACGCTTTCCTGTCCGAGCACAATCAATGGAGTGTCGGTTGATAAATTGGCCCTGCGCTCTCCGACGGTGGGCGATGTGCGTACGGCAAATCGTGATGCGGGCGGGGATGACGAGCAGCGGGAGCTGATTTTGTTTGCCGCGCTTGCCGGTGCGCCTGTCGCAGATCTGGAGGGCCTGAAGTTGGTGGATTTCAACCGTCTGCAGGCCGGCTATTTTCGTATGGACCAAGACGACGGGCTTTGATCCTGGCGTCATGAAAATGGCCGCGAAACGTCTGGCGGCGGAAACCGGATTTTCCGCTACCGAAATTCAGTCGATGCCGTTTGCTGAAATGGTGTGGTGGCTCACGGATTGAGCTGCCATCGGTAATGCATTGCAAATGGGGGCCATGACATGGCGAACAAAATCGCCCTCGGGCTGGTGATCGGCGGCGCCGTCAGTGCGACTGTCGGTGCCGCGTTCAAAGATGTAACGGGCCGTATTAAACGTCTTGAGGCGGAAGGCCTCAAGGCGCGGGTTCTGCAGCGAACTATCGGCGATACCATTCGCTTGCGTGATGAATGGAAGAAAGCCCATGACAGCGGTTCTGAGGGAGCGTCCAAGCTGCTGGGGCGCTTGAACTCCAATCTCGACAGCTTGAAAAAGCAGGGTATTGAAGTCGGCCGGCTGGAGAAGGCCTATCGGTCAATGGGTCAGACCGCCAATAAAGCGGACCTGAAGGCCCGGGGGCATCAGCAACTTGATGCAGGTAGGACCGGGATGAAAAGCACAGTCGGCGCCGCTGTCGTCGGAATCGGTGCTCTAGCTGTTCCGACCAAGGTCAGCGCGGACTTTGGAGCCATTGTTCGTGATATCGCGATCAAGGCTGGCATTGCCAATAAGCCGCAAGAAAAGGAAATGTCACGCAAGATCATTGATACCTCGCGCGACACAGGCATGGCGCGCAACGATGTGGCCGACGTGGTTAACCAGTTGGTGAGCGCCGGCATGGATTTGAGCAAGGCCCTGGAATATGCGCCAGTCGCGGCCAAATTTGTTGTAGGACAGGGATCGAACGGTGTTGATACTGCGAAGATGATCAACGCGCTGGGTCAGAACGCCAAGATCACTGACCCCAAGCAGATGCAGCAGGCTCTGGAAGCGATTGCCTACCAAGGACAGGCGGGCAGCTTTGAGGCGGTCGACATGGCCAAGTGGTTCCCTGAGCTATTGGCGAACATGGGCAGCCTCGGTATCACTGGCATTGATGCGGTGACGCAGTTGGGCGCCATGCTGCAGGTGCAGATGAAGTCTGCCGGCGGCGCCGATGAGGCGGCGAACAACCTCAAGAACTGGATGAGCAAAATCGGCTCTGGCGAAACCGTCAAAGCGTATGCAAAGGCGGGTATCGACTACAAGGGGTCGATGCAGACCGGTTTGCAGAACGGTATGTCTACGCTTGAAACCAGCATGGCGTTGGCGCAGAAGTACATCCAGGCCACTGATCCGAAGCGCGCGGCGGCGATGGCTGAGGCGACGGCAAAGATCAGCAAGGAATCCGACCCGGAGAAAGCCAAGGCCATGATGGCCTCGCTTGAGGAGTCACTGCGCACCGGCGATCTGTTCGCCGATATGCAGGTCAAGGCTGCGCTTTCCGCTTACATGCAGAATAAGGCGCTATACAGCCAGCTCAAGAATGATTCGCGAGACGCAACGGGCATTCTCGATAAAAACCTCAGCGAGCGACGTGAGGCGTCGTCGCAGAAGTGGGCCGAGATGGCTCAGTCGATGGATGATGCAATGCGCAGCGTTGGGGACGCCTTGCGTCCGGTCACGGACACCGTGGCTGAAGCATTGACCAAAGTCACCAAGGGTATTACCTCGCTGTCTGACAGCGCGCCCGGCGTTGTGATGGGCATCACTGCAGTCGGTGGTGGGCTTGTCGCTCTCAAGGGCCTGCTTAGTTCGTTCAAAATCGCTAAAGGATTGCTCAACGTTGCGCGGGGCTCGTTAGGTGGCAAGTCCGGTGAAGTACAAAAAGTCTTTGTGACGAACTCCCCGGATGGGGGCGGTTTTGATGGCAAGGGCAGCGACCCCAAGGGGAAGGCCGGTAAAGCCCTGTCGTTGGTTGAGTCCGGGCTCAAGGCTGTGGCCGCTTTCAAGGGTGATTCAGATGATGTCGAGGGTAAGGACGATAAGAAACCCGGCAAGTTCGACATTGTTGCGACAGGCCTCAAGGTTGTCTCTCTGGCAAAAGAGGCGGCGTCTGGCAATGAAGACGGCGCCACGGTTCGCGATTCGGCAGCGGGTGGCGCTGATGTTCAAAAGGTTTTTGTCGTCAATGCAAACGCTATGGGGGCGTCGAATGGAGGTATAGGCGACCTTCGTCGACGTGGTCCCGGCTCAAGGCGTAACCCTTCGCGTCGGCGGCCCATACCGCCTCGTGTGGCTAGTTCGCCGCGACCTCGGGTACAGGCGCCGCGCCCGTCAGTGCCACGGCCACCAGCTCCGGCCCTGCGCCCGGCAGTGCCACGGCCTCCAACTCCGGCCCTGCGCCCGACAGTGCCACAGCCTCCAGCTCCGGGCCCACGTCCGCCAGTGGAGCGTTCGCCTGCTCCCAGCTCGCGTCCGCCAGTGCCACGGCCGCCGGTTGCAGTTCCGAGTTCACCGGCGGCTCGGCCTCCTGTGCCCGGTCCGCGTCCACCAATGCCGCGACCACCGGTACCGGCTCCTAGTCCGCCAGTGCCACGGCCTCCAGCGGTGATCCCCCGGCCGCCGCTTTTACCAGTTACGGTTCCAACGGGGGCGTTAGCTAAATTGGGTGGAGTGGTGCAAGCGGTCGGTAAGATTGGCAAAGCGGCCAAGATGATACCCGGCGGTTCACTGATGGAGGCCGGCGCTATGGCCTTCGACACCTATCAAAACGCCAAGACCAAGGACGAGAAGGCCGAGGGGTATGGTGCCGCCGCAGGTAATCTGGCCGGTACCATGGCCGGCGCTGCTGCAGGTGCGGCTATTGGTTCGGTAGTGCCGATTATCGGCACAGCTGTTGGCGGGCTGATAGGCGCCTACCTGGGCAGCATGGGTGGGGCTGCGGTGGGTGGCGCTGCGGGTAAGTCGTGGTTTGGGGGCGATGACGAAAAGCCTGCGCCTCCGGTAACACCTTTGCTGATGGCGCCTCGGCCGGGGCCGGCTATTCCAAGCTTGGCTGCCATGAGCAAGTCATTCAATGGCCAGAACGGTTCGGGTGCGCTGCTGATGGCACCTGCGCCGCATTCGCCGGCGTTGGGTGACGTGGCGCGCTCGATGGCGGTGTCTGCACCGACCAAGCCGGCGGCAGTGGCAATTCAGCCCAAAGAACCAGAGAAGCCCGTGCCAGCCAAAGTGGATCAGAAGTTTGAGTACTCGCTGACGATGCCAATTACGGTGCAAGGGGATGTGAAGGATCCCCAGCGCTTGGCGCAAGACCTCATGCCGCATATGCGGCTCATGATGGCGGATGCGGCTAAACAAAACGCCGCGAAGCTGTACGACGAACCCCACCTGTAAGGAGGCCCAATGGCTTATATGGAACAGATGAAATCGGGCCTCAAGTACCTGGTCGAAGCCGGGGAGGCTGGCAGGCGAAGTGCTGACGGTATGCTTGGGCCAGTCAACGGCGCGATCAGGGAGATAACCGGCGCTGCATCAGAGTTGGAAAATATCCCGTTTGTGGGGCCGTCAGTTGGTGCCAAGTTACAGCGGGTCATGCGTGGTGTGAATGCAGCACAGGCCAAGGTCGGCCAGGTGGCGGCCGTGTACGGCCGTGCGACACGGGCGGCCGCCGAAGTTCAGGAACGAATGGGCACACTGAAGGAACAGGCGGGCAAGGCTGCTACGGCAATCAACAAGATCGCCGGTAATGTCAGTCCTTCGTTGGCGAACATTGTGCCTACCAGTGCCTTTGCGATGGATGCAACGCCGGCACCGGAAGCGGTGAAACCGTTTCCGCACCTGCTGATCATCCAGCCCCGCGACCCCAAGATTCAGCCGTACTACTTCAATTTAGATACGGCGGCCTTTGACGAACTGAGTCGCTCGACTGAGTTTCGCTGGGCTTCCCAGGAGCGACTGACGCGACGTCCGGCGCAGCAGGCAGTCGGCATGGGAGAGGAAAAGCTCACGCTTAAAGGGACGATCTACCCAGGCTTCAAGGGTGGCCTCAAGCAGCTTGATACCCTGCGCACCATCGGCGGCCGGCTCCAGCCGCTCACGCTGACCACGGGCTATGGTGAGGTGATCGGCACCTGGTGCCTGAAGACCATCAACGAGGAGCAGGGCGCGCTGCTACACGGCGGGATTCCCCGTAAACAAGGGTTCACTTTGGAGTTTGCGCGCTATGGCGACGACATGCAGAACATCTGACGGTGACATGCTCGATGTCATTTGCCATAACGTTTACGGCCATCTCAATGGCACCGTTGAGGCGGTACTTGATGCCAATCAGGGATTAGCAGATGAGCCCCAGCCTTACCGTGCTGGCGTGGTGATCGTGCTGCCAGACCTGCCAGGCCCGACCGAGGAGGGGATTAGTTTGTGGGATTGACCCCGAACAACACCGCCAGCAGCACTTTACGATAAACGTGACGATACTTTGATCATGACCCGCCCTGTGCGGGTTTTTTTTGGACTAAATCCATGACTCCCACTTTTCGAATCGTCGCCGACGGTGCCGATATTACAGCCAAGATCAATGATCGCCTGTTGTTGCTTCGGACTTCAGACAAGCCGGGAATGGATTCCGACGAGTTTGAATTACGAATAGATGATCGTGACGGCCAAGTGGTACTGCCTCGGCGCGGCAGCTCTGTCGAGATCTATCTGGGATATGCCGAAACATCCCTGAAGCGCCTGGGGCGTTATGCGGTGGATTCGGTCGAGGTGTCCGGACCGCCGGATACGATTGTGATAAAGGGCAAGGCCAGCGACATGCGAGGCAGCGGCAAGACCATCCGTAGTGGTAGTTGGGAGGACGTGCCGCTGTCCAAAATTGTGGCTGACATCGCCGCACGCAATGGATGGCAAGCGGGGTGCCAGGTAGCGACGAAGGTCGCGCGCGTGGATCAACTCAACGAGTCCGATTTTAATTTCATTACGCGCCTGGCAAAGCAGTACGACTGCACGGCTAAGGTCGCAGACGGCAAGTTGTTGGTGATGCCGCGCCAGGGCGGGCAGACCGCCAGCGGCAAAGCGTTCGGTGCGATCACCCTGACCCGCAGCGACCTCAGCCGATGGCAGTTCAGCTTGGGGGATCGCAATTCGCACAAGGCCGTATCGACCAAGCACCAGAACAAAAAGGACGGCAAGTTAGTGGTGGTCACCGTCGACAACGTCGATGCTCCTGATGGCTTGCCGGCGGTTCATACCGACCGACATATCTACCCGAACAAAACCGCCGCTGAAGCGGCCGCCAAGGCCCGTTTGGCAGCGTTCAATCGTTCGACTGCTGACGTGCGGCTTGAGATGCCCGGGCGGACAGATCTGTTCGCGGAGCGATCAATCAACGTGCAGGGTTTCAAGATTGGTCTTGATGGCGAATACCTGGCGGATTCGGTCGAGCAGGTGTTCACCCAATCAGGCTGGTCGACCACGGTGGAGTGCAATGCGGGCAAGCAAGGTAAATCCAGAGGCAAGAAAAAGAAGGAAAAGAAGCCGCTCAAAGTATTGAGCGTCGAGAAGCAGTAGTGGATCGCATCGCTGAATTAGTGCGGTTTTTTGTGTCTGTGAGTGGACCGCGGCTGCATAAGCATAGAACCGAATGCTCGCCGCCAAGCCGGTGTTTTTGCTCCTGCACGATACATACGGAGCATGATTTACTACTGCATCGTGGAATTTTCGTCAGAAACCCTGCCTATATTTTAAAGTGTTATCCCAGCGACAAGGGGGCGCTTTAACTTCGCTAAACGAGCTGTCAAGACTCGCTTTAATGCGAGTAATTTGCGTATGTCCCGACGAGGTGAAAGGGAGTTTTGACGTCCATGTTATGCAATATTGCCCATGATCAAGGAGGGCAACTTTGCAATTTAGCAGTCCGCACTCCCCAAGGTTTTTCACTGCTTCAAAATCATGAACGCTAGATTGAATATCAACTAGGGAAGCCCCGGTTTGAAACTCTGCACTCAATGATAATAGAGCCTTGTTCAGCCGAATTTGCTCCATAAAGCCTCCTGTCCTCACGCTAGCAATAAAGGCTTACTGCCATTAGTAGCGAGGGTGATCTTCTCAAAGTTGAAAAAAAAATGAAACAACCGTCAGAGTTCGCTCATCGGTTTTTTGAATGGAGAAAGCCATGCCAATCACCGAACATCAGTTACTGCAAATCCTCCCGAACGCCGGCCGCAAAGCCGGCGTTTTTGTTCCTGTACTGAACGCAGCCATGATCAACCGTAAGATCGATACGCCGAAGCGCCAGGCGGCATTCCTCGCCCAGGTGGGACACGAGTCTGGTCAGCTGCAGTACGTCCGCGAATTGGGCGGCGATCAGTACCTGAGCAAATACGACACTGGCGCCCTGGCTGCCAAGCTTGGCAATACGCCCGCGGCCGACGGCGATGGTCAGCGGTATCGCGGTCGTGGGTTGATTCAAGTCACCGGCCACGACAACTACCTGCGCTGCAGCCTGGCACTGTTCGGCGATGAGCGATTGCTGCGTACGCCTGAATTACTCGAACTGCCCCAGTGGGCCGCAGAGTCTGCCGCATGGTTCTGGTCTGTAAACGGGCTGAATGCGCTCGCGGATCAGGACCAGTTCAACACGATCACTCGCCGAATCAACGGCGGCCTTAATGGCCTGGAGGATCGGCTGCAGTTGTGGGCCAGGGCGAGGGCGGTGTTATGCGTCTCTTCGATCTGATCCCGGCGCAGTTCCGTATCGCCGCTATCAGCTTGCTGTTAGTGGTGGTGGTCGCAGGATCTGCAGCATTGGCCTGGACTGCTCAGAACTGGCGTTATGGCAGCGTGCTGGAGCGGCAAGCCCGGCTGCAGGCGGACACCCTCAACGAAATATCCCAAGCGTCTGCTGCTCAGCTGCGTACAGAGCAGGACAAGCGTCTTGCCCTAGAGCTCCGCCTGCGTCACAAAGACGAAACCCACTACAAGGAATTGACCGATGAGCAAATCAAGCAGGCTCGTCTGCGTGATCGGCTGGCTACTGCTGATCTGCGGCTGTCAGTCGTACTCGCCGCCACCGAAACCACCGGCAGCTGTTCAGTGCCAACCACCACCGTCACCGGCCGCGTGGTTCATGGCCCCACAAGAGCCCAACTTGACCCAGCGCATGCTCAACGAGTTATCGGAATCACCGATGCCGGCGACCGAGGGTTGATCGCCCTGCGGGCCTGTCAGGCCTACGCAAAAGAAGTTTCTACACCGAAGTAAAAAGGAGCGGCCGGGCAGGATGCGTCAACATCCAACCCGGCCACCTTCCCCGCAGAACGTCCCTGCAAGTCCAGCCAAGGCTCCTGCTTCGTGCACAAAGCGGAGCGAGCCTAGCACTGTTTATCTATACAGCAAAGGTCTTGCTTTTATATGTCCACACCCATCATCCCTTGGATGGGCGGCAAACGCCGCCTGGCCGACCGCCTTATCCCGCTCTTCCCACCTCACGAATGCTACGTTGAAGTATTTGCCGGCGGCGCCGCGCTCTACTTCATGCGTCCCCAGGCCGCGCCAGTTGAAGTCCTCAATGACATCAACGGCGATCTGGTGACGCTTTACCGCGTCGTGCAGAACCACCTGGAAGAATTCGTGCGCCAGTTCAAGTGGGCGCTCAGCTCCCGGCAGGTGTTCGAGTGGCAGAAGATGACCCGCCCGGAAACCCTCACCGACATCCAGCGCGCCGCCCGATTCTTTTACCTGCAGCACCATGCCTTCGCCGGCAAAGTGACCGGGCAGACGTTCGGCACTGCAACTACCGGCCCAGCCATAAACCTGCTGCGGATCGAGGAAAACCTGTCTGCAGCGTGGGAGCGTTTATCCGGCACTTACGTTGAAAACCTAGGCTGGCTTGAATGTGCCGAGCGCTACGACCGTGCCCATACGTTCCACTACATGGATCCTCCTTACTGGCAGACCGCCGGCTATGGCGTGGACTTTCCATTTGAGAATTACGAGCGCATGGCCGACTTCATGCGGCGCTGCAAAGGGAAGGTCATGGTTAGCATCAACGATCACCCAGACATCCGACGGGTGTTTGACGGCTTTCACTTTGAGACGCTCGATATCCGCTATTGCAATACCAATCAGCGTCAGGGAAAGGCTGAGGTGAGTGGCGAGCTAGTGATTATGAACTGGGAGCCCGCCGCATTGGGAGGACTGTTCTGAGCATCAAACATCCCTGGATTGCACCGGCAGCAATAAATCAGCTCCCTGGTTTTTCACATTCATGCGTTTGTGCATGCTGCGTAGCTATGCGCTGAGCCCCCGTAAATACATGGGATTCTGGCTTAAGGTCCGAAATACTCCAGCATCATCGGCGTGTGCTTTGTCAAAGACGATTGGTTAGTAGCTTCGCCAGGCCCTGCTTGATGTGCCCAGCGTTTTCGCCGATCACGAATAGCGCGCCACGTACGTTATTACCAACCTCATTCAGGCCTTGCTTTTCGCTTTGAAGGGCCAATTCCATCAGAGCTGTTTCTAACGCGAGCTGATTCTCGGACATTCGTTCAAGCAAATCCGGGAGTGAGTATTCCCCTGACATGTGTTCTATCTCATCGAAAAAGGTTAAGGATAGCAGGGGCCTACCAAATTTATGCTTGCTTAGAAATTGCTACGAGACCAGCCGCTCAATGCCAGCTAAGCATAGCTGGCGGTGGTTTTGAGGAGGGCTATGTCCAATCCATCACCGCTATGATGCGCTTGTCAGGAGTGCTGGGATTGGAGCTACAAGCAACTGCTACGTAGAGAGCCCTGTACTTTGTCCGCTGTAGGGAAAGTAGAGCGTAATCGCATAGATACTGATTGTTTGATGCGTGGGCCGTCCTGAATGAGCATCATCGGGGCGACGGAGAAGCGGCGGGAGAGGGGAGCGGTTTGTAGGGGTATTGGGGGGTCTGAGTCAGCGAGGCGAATGGGGCGCAGTTTATCAGGGATGGGTCTAGGGTATGGGATGGGCTTGTGCGCTTCTCACCACCTCGCGTTGCACATTGCTTCGTGTGGAATGCGTCGGGATCGGAGGGAGGCCAGTACGTTAGATATTGTGGTCTGACCCCGATATCCCCCGTTTGCCAGTCTGGATATGCATAAATGCATTTTTTTGTTGCGGTTTTTGCTGTATATGCATACAGTATGTGTGCGGCATGATGAAGAGTGCAGCAGACGGGGATTTTTGTTCGTTGAGCTTTTCAGAAACAGAGAGCTTCAGAGCCGAAGCCGTTCGTCAGAGGGTAGTAAGGTGATGGGGTAATCAGCCGTTCACTTTACTGAAATATGAGAGCTATCGTACTGAATATAGCGAAAAGGAAATTCACTATGCCTATGATTGGCGACACGCTTTATCTTCCAGAAATTGAAATCAACGCTATTAATAAATATGAACCACAGACATTCGGAGGCGGAGGTGGTGACAGTGATTTCTCACATAGTCACACTGGACAGCTAATTAACGTTGCAACGCGTACTTATATACTTAGCACATACCCCCCATTATTTCCCAAAATGTTAAGGATCAAGAGGCGAGCTTTGCAACGAATCTTCAGTCGATGCCCGAATCTATTGCAAAAAGCATTACCGCAATAGAACAAAATGAAGGCAGTCCCGCGAGCGAAGTCGAGAAAATCGAACAGCATATTCGTTCGGTGGATACGCTAATCACTCAAAAATCACAGGCTGCTGCTGCTCAAAAAGCGATTGCTGATAAGTACTACTATGGAGACTTCTTTCGTTTCCCGACTATGCAATTTATTAAAGATGCAATCAGCGGGAGCAAGACAAACTACCCTCCAGATAAAAATTATAAAGAATGGTACACTTCACTTGAGGCTGCGTATGCTGCAAAATATATCAATCGGGAGATCGATTATTTAAATGTCCTGAAGCAGAATCTTCAAGCACAGGCTAACCAAGCACGTGCAGACGCTGAGGCCAAACGTATTGCCGATGAGGCGGCAGCAGCTGAGGCTGCTAGGGTAGCTGCTGAAGCCGCAGCACTTAAAGCAGCTCACACGTTCAGGCTTCCCGCAGCCGGTGCTATGCAGCTGAGTACGGCTGCAGGCTCCATTGCCGTCACGGCAGGTTCAGGCGTTACGTTGGAGGCGGCGATTCAAGCGGCTAAGGTAGCGCTGAGTACAGTTGTGAGTGCAGCCACGGCAGTCGGTATTGGAGCTTTGACGTATTCAGAGTCCCTTGGCAACGGGGAGCTGCCCGCGACAATGCTGGATCTGCCCGCTAAGGAACTGGCGCCTAGCCTGCCTGATAATCTTCTCGAGGTAGCGGCGGCTGGTGGGACGGTTGATGTGCTATATCGGCTTTATGGTGATCAATCGAAGTATTCGGTAGTGGCCACCCAGGTCACTGGTGGACTAGCCCCCACTGTTCCGGTAAGGGCATTGGTGCTTGATCCTGTGGCCAACGCCTATACGTTTACTACAACCGATACACCGCCGATCACCCTGGCATTCCCTATTGCAGTACCAGGAAATAGCTCAACGGCAACTCCGGCACAGCCGGTGGAGACTCCGGTATACACAGGCATCACTCTGACCCCAATTGACGTCAAAGCTGAGCCGTTTCCGATTGCCAGCCAATTGAGCATCCGAGACGCTATTTATGTTTACCCCGCGGATTCGGGTTTGCCGCCGATTTATGCGGTATTTAGTAGTCCGTACGAAGGTGCTACCACTAAAGGTGTACACAGCGGACGGATGTACAATCCTGATAAAGCCGGAGGTCCAACCCAAGATCTTGATTGGGCAACGGCAACGGTGACTCAGGAAGGTATTGATCTGGTTAAATTGCATACGTCACGATTCGTACCTTCTGATGCTAATAAGATTATGATTGAACGGCTAGAAAAGATACTAAGTGGTCAGATCCCTGTTACGGATGTTGATAAACGATTTTACACCCATGAAATGCGAGAGTTAGAACGTTACAGGGCGCTCGGGGTAGCTGATGGGGTAGAAGGAAATGTTTGGAATAATGCTCATGCTGCAACCTTAGAAGACTATAAGCTGAGGGATGCTGACGATTTATTCTATACGCCTGAAGCCATTGCTGCAGAAATTAAACAAGTATATGGAGAGTAAAATGAGTAACATTAATAACGTGGTAGTCGCTGAAGCACCAAGGGATGTAGTTCTTTTTATTGTAAGAAACAAACCAATTTCGTATCCAATGCTTGATCGACTCTACAGCAGGAATGGGTGGGCCAATATTTCAAATAACTTAGAGCTTTTGAAGCTTATTGAAAGTATGGAGCTCGAAGGGGTGGTTGAACATGTTGATGGAGGAATAAGAAAAGGCCCAAACTGGAATGCGCCAGCATTCATGGTTGAGAATAAGTATACGTTGAGTGATATTTAGGTCTGCAAAAAAACCCAGCTCAAGCTGGGTTTTTTTTTGCTTGGACTTTGAAAAGTTATTCCTCTCCGTATTCTGGATACTCTTGATGCTTGTGCTTTTTAGGTATACCCAAATGGGTCATGGATACCCACACAGCGTCAGATGGTGACGTTTGAAGGGGATGTTGGGATTGGAGCGACAGGCATTGGCGATAAGCACCGTGCCTTACGGATGTGGTTTTGTCGGCCAGGCGATGGCTATTTCAGGAGGGGAGTGGTACGAAAGTGGTACGGGGTTTTTATCGTGCGCTACAGGGCACGTATTACAATGTCTGTAGGATTAGCAGTTCCAATCCATCATCGGATCGACTATTCAACAGTAGGCTACGATGCGCAGAATCCATTCCGCAACCGATGCAGAGTAGCCCGATTTTAGAGGGCTCTGAGGCCGATTAAATATTCGTAATGCGGAATTGAATTCGACGTAATTGATTGATTAATAGAAGTATTTTCGTGGATTGCAAATCCGCCTACGCCGGTTCGATTCCGACCTCGGCCTCCACTCTTAGAAACCCTGTAGATTAACGTCTACGGGGTTTTTTATTGCCCTCAAATTGACTGCGCTCAGCCTGTCATCCGGTTCTTGTGGCGTGATGCTACCGCATCCCATGCCTTACAAAGTTTTTGGAACCTACAAATTACCCTGTCCGTCACTACCCTATCGACGCAATGCTGAGGTGCTGTGACGTGTGTCGGTTTTCTTCATCGACGCTGTGTGCGCTGTTTGCGTAGCCGGGTGCACCTCTGGGGCGATAGCTGCTGGTCTCGATTGCGCCTTTTTCGGGCTAGACAGAGGACAGGTCGATGACGACAAAACACATACTGTTTGCCGGTGGGTCGGGCATCGTTGGGCGTGCTGCCATCCGGTGGTTTCGTGAGCGCCAGCCCGGTATGCCCTTACTGGTGGGCGGCCGCAATTTGGATGCGGCGCGCGAGGTTGCGCGGGAGGCGGGTGCTGCCCACGCGGTGGCAATCGACCTTGATAAGCCTCGCCTGGGCTTTGATGACGGCGTCGCATTAGCGGCGGTGGTCATGCTGGCACCTGATGATGGACTCCGGGGTTTGCGCTATGCGCAGGACTTGGGCATTGCGTACCTGAACATCGGCAACGGGCTGGTAGAGGTAGGGCCGGAGATGGCGCTGTTCGCGCACCGTGCGACGGCGGCGCCCGTGGTCCTTGCCAGTCAATGGGGCGCCGGGGTCGCGGTGTTTATTGCGCTGCACGGTGTAAAAGGCTTCGAGCGCGTGCGATCCATCAGGATCGGGGTTGTACTGGATGAACAAGACGCTGCAGGCCCACTGGCGCTGGAAGATATGCAGCGGCTGAGTGCGGCGGCGCCTGCCGCGTTGGTGTTCACAGGCGGGAAGCGGTCCTGGGTGTCCGGTGACGCCGCCAAAGCCAGGATCAAGGCCATTGACGGTCGGGAGCTTGCGGCTGACGCGTACTCTCCGTTCGACATTATCAGCCTCTACGCCGCCACGGGCGCGCCGGATATTCGCTTTGACCTGGCGAGTGGCGAATCATCGAGCCGTCGTCGCGGTGACGCAGTGGCGGCAGAGATCATCGTCGAGATCGAGGGCGAGGCTGAGGGGCGGCCACGACGGTCACGCGCTACCCTTGAGTTCAGGCATGGCCAAGCGTCGCTCACCGGACTGAGCGTGGTGCTTTCGCTGTCAGCCGTGCTGGGCCTCAACGGCGGTTCTCCCTTTTCCGCCGGACTGTATATGCCCGAGCTGCTTGAGGACGCCGAGGCGTATCTGGATGAATTGCGCCGCGCAGGCGCGGTTATTCACGAAGACATTGAGTAACCGTCATCTGATAACAACGCGGTTCAACTTCCAGCGTAAAAAAGGAACGGATCTATTCAATTCCATAGGTCCGTTCCCTTTTCAGTCATTGCAGTACATGACTCGATTTATACCGAAGTTCGACCATATAAAAGCTGACAGTGAGAGCCGAGTTGATCACGCCCTGCGATGTTGGCGTGACAGTTATCCGCCAAACGGCCCGCTCTTTACCTGCTCGCCTTTTTTCGCGCAAGAGGGCGGGTTGGACATGCCGAAGGTCAAGATATTGCCGCCGTTGATGATGCAGTTGAATTGCTTGTTGTCGTTGGTTTTCAGCAATACGTAGGTATTGGTGCCCTGGGTTTGGCGATTGACAATAGTCAGGTCCGCAGGGGCGTAGCCCAGTGCGCCGGCGCTTTGCGATTTCACGTCATCATCGCTCAACATGTTGGTCTTGCCTGCGAGCGCATTGCAGCCGCCCAGCAATGCCACAGTGATGACCAGTGCAAATAACTTGTGCAGTGACATGTCCCTTATCCTTTTGCCTATAACACGTGAATTAAGCGCTTGTGCGGTTCAGCTATCGTCGTCTGACAGCGCACGTTATCAACCTGCGCTGTTGGTTCGCGACGGCTGTTAACCAGCGTTAATTATAAAATGTTACAAATAATTCCAGAGAGAAATCTCTTGTCTCTCAGTCTCCATTACTTGTCTGTGTGTCTCGCCGGGGGTCGACCCCGCACCGTCATCGTCTGTAAGCAATGGCAGTTAAACCTGTAAGAGAATGTAACCGTTCGTCGGAACCCGCGCACTATCAAAGGGATACAGAGGTCGACTTACAGAACAAATAAGACAGGTAGCTATGCGATCTCTAATTTTGGATATGCCTAACGGGCGTCAGCTCGTAGAAGAACTGGACCTTGCAACGGAGCAGATGATGGCGACGCCCGTCGAGCAAATCGGCGGCGAAGAGTGGCAGGCGGCATTTGCCAGGCAGCAACGGGCATTCAGGCTGTGGCGCGATTATCTGCATTGCAAGGCTGACGGCAGGGGGCTCGCCTGCCCTCGTAAGGTTGCCTAGGGGTTCGACAGTCAGTTACAAGAGGGGCATGCCTTGCGCTGCAGACAGGCGGCCTGGCACCACGCATTCTTGGAGTAACAAGCCCATGTCAAACGCCGCCGGCATGTTTATACGACAGTACTTTCACGGCACTCGCGCTGACCTCAAGCCCGGAGACATGATCCGCGTCGGTTATCCGTCCAATTTCACCGAAGGGCGAGCGCTGTCCTGGGTTTATTTTGCGGGCACGCTGGACGCCGCTATCTGGGGCGCCGAACTGGCGCTAGGTCATGAGCGCGAACGCATTTATGTCGTAGAGCCCACGGGCCCGATCGTGGACGACCCCAACGTGACGGATAAGAAGTTTCCCGGCAATCCGACGCTGTCCTATCGCTCCTGCGAGCCACTGCGGGTCGTTGCCGAAGTGACCCAGTGGCAAGGGCATTCGCCGGAGCGGTTGCAGCAGATGAAGGACAACCTCGCTCGTTTAAAGGCCGAGGGCGGCGATGTCATCCTCGACTGATGGGCCGGTTCCTGCGCGTTGAGCACCGATCAAGCCCCGACCTCGGACCTGGTGATGCGCTGCGCTTTGACCTCATCTGCATACAGGCCAATTTTCCCCTGCTGAGCCGTCAGCAACGCACATATTTTCATCAGCGCCACCGCTTCGGCCGGCGTCCTGCCAGTGCCGGCCAGGGCCGTCAGTTCAACCACTGACCAGCCGATAACGGCGGCCGCATCTTCAAGGTCATAAAACAGTTCTTGCTGCGCAGTCCTGAGCCCATCGAGCCCCTGCATCAATTCTTCCATCTGCCTGCCTACCTGATGTTGCTTGAAGTCCAATCCATTAACCCCCATCCCACTTTCAGCCAGGTCTGGGGGATTACCCAAATGCCTCAAAAAAACCGTGCGTCCTGCCCTTACTTGCCCCCGGTGACGTCAAGAAACGTCCCGGTAATGAACGACGCTTCATCGCTCGCCAGCCACAGGATAGCCCGCGCAACTTCTTCGGGTTGTCCGCCGCGGCCCATGGGGATCGAGTCCTTGACCCGATCGACCCGACCCGGCTCTCCGCCGCTGGCGTGCATGTCGGTGTAGATATGGCCGGGGCGGATGCAGTTGACGCGGATGCCGTCTCGCGCGACTTCTTTGGCGAAGCCGATGGTGAACGTCTCCAGGGCGCCTTTTGAGGCAGCGTAGTCGATATATTCGTTCGGACTGCCGAGCCGGGCCGCGCCCGAGGATACATTGATAACAACGCCGCCGCGGCCGTTATGGCGATGGGACATGCGTTTGACCGCTTGTTGCGCGCACAGCATCGGGCCGATGGCATTGACCGCGAAGATGCGCTGCATGCGTGCAAAGTCGAGGTCTTCGAGGCGCGATTGTGGTCCGAGTATGCCCGCGTTGTTGACCAACACGTCGACACGGCCGAACTCGCGGTCAATCGCGGCGAATAGCGCCGCGACCTGCTCTGGCTCTGCGCTATCGGCGCGTACCGCCAGCGCTCGCCGTCCGGCGGCTTTCACGTCATTCGCCACGGCCAGAGCGGCGGCCTCGTCGGACACGTAGCTGATCGCGACATCGTAGCCGCGCGCGGCGGCCAGTCGCGCGGTGGCCGCACCGACGCCGCGGCTGCCACCGGTAATCAGGATGACAGGGGCCTGGAGAAGGGTGCTCATAACGCGTAAACCTCACTGTGTAACAGCCATGGACGGCCTCAGCCGATAAGTACAGCGCCGAGCGCAATCACTGCGCAGGCCAGAAACTTGCGCAGCGTGAAGGCCTCGCCGAGAAACCAATAACCGATCAGCGCGGCAAACAACACGCTGGTTTCGCGCAATGCAGACACCGCGCCCATGGGCGCATAGGACATCGCGTAGATAATGATCGCGTAGGCCAGCAGCGAGACCAGCCCGCCGCCCAAGGCTGTCGCGACACCGGGTCGCGAGCTGAACAAACTGCGCGTCCCACGTAAACCGATATACACCAGAGGCATCAACACGCCCCACAACGCGCACATCCATACGGTATACGCCAAAGGCGCGCCAGACAGCCGTGCGCCAATACCGTCGGTCACGCTGTAAGCCGCAATAAAAATCCCAGTGCCTAATGCGTACGGCAGGCTGGGAACGGCAAGCCTGCGGTTGTTGAACGCCAGGGAAACGATGCCGCCAGACACCAGCGCAATGCCCAGCAGCGCCACGCCGGTGACTGCTTCCCCGACAAAAAACGCAGCGCTGAGGGCGATCAGGATAGGCGAGGCACCGCGGGAAATCGGGTAGGTTTGCCCCAGGTCGCCAACCTTGTAGCTGCGAACCAGAAACAGGTTATAGCCCACATGCAGCACCGCCGAGAGGCCGGCATAGCACCAACTGGCCCGCGCGGGCGGCGTCACCAACGGCGCGATGAGCGCGCTGGCAGTGGCCACCGCCAGGCACATCACCGTCATCGACCACAACCTGTCGGCGCCGCCGCGCAGCAGCGCGTTCCAGCTGGCGTGCAGGAGGGCGGCGAACAGAATCAGCAAAACAATATGAAAAGGCATGCGCCATCCTAAGCAACGGCGCGCCTGCACTAAAGCGAAGTCCTCTCATCCAGGCATGAGCAAACGCTCATGCTTTAGCGATAGCTCAGTTGTGCCTGCTGTGACGCTTCCATCAGCCAGTGACGAAAACTGACGACGTGGGGCTGTGATTCGATGCCTTTTGGGCAGACAAAGTAGTAGGCCACCGGGGAGTCGAACGGCACATCAAACAGCCTGACCAAACTGCCGTCGCGGATCTGCGCTTCGACATGCCCGCTGCGGGCAAGCGCGACGCCCTGGCCCAACAGCGCAGCCTCGATGGTCATATTGGTGTCTGCAAAGCGCACACTTTCCTTGAGCGCCGCGATGCCCGTGCCGACATGCTGGAACCAGGCCTCCCACTTCGGCACCAGGTCTGCGCCATCGCGCGTCAGCAATGGGTAACGCAATAACTGCGCAGGCGTCTGTGGCAGGCCAAAGCGGTGCAGGAGATCGGGGCTGGCCACGGGGAAAATCTGTTCCCTGAGCAGAAACTCCGAATGCAGGCCCGGATAATTACCATTGCCCAGGCGGATCGCCACGTCAGACTCACTGCTGGAAAACGTGATGGCTTTGTCGCTGGTCTCAAGCGTAATCAGAATTTCCGGGTGCTGCTGCGACAGACTCGGCAACCTGGGAAGCAGCCATTTGAGCGCAAAGGAGTAAGTGGTGCTGACCTTGAGGCGCACCCGGCCTTTGTGTTCCCGAAGGTCAGCCAGGGTGGCTTGCAGGTTCATGAAAAACTCACGCACGATCGGCGCTAGCGCGGCGCCGGCGGGTGTCAACGTCAGCGACTTGCCGCGCTGAAAAAGCTCCAAACCCCAAATCGCTTCAAGGTGTTTTAACTGATGGCTGACAGCACTTTGGGTGGCATGCCGCGTGGCAACCTCAAAGGCGCGCAAGGTGGCGGTGGGCGGTAAGTCTCTCATCGGATGCAAGCCGGTAGCCATGAAGGAAGGCTCATGGTAGTTGATTTGCCGCCAATCGACTGTTCACCGTGTCCATCCCAGCCCCAGCGCCTTGTGCAACGACGCAAAATCCTTCAGCAACTCTGCGTCCGCGGAGATCCGGCTTTCTTGCGCCTGATAGCGCGTGCGCTCCGCATCCAGCCAATCCAGCGTACTCGCGGTACCTGCACGGTAACGCTGACGCGTCAGGTCGGCTGCACGCACTGCGGAAGATTCCACCGCGCGCAACAGCAGCACGTTCTGGCGCTGGTGCCCGTAACGCGCCAACGCCACGTCGGCATCGCGCAAGGCACTCAACACCACGCTTTTATAGTTGGCCAGGGCCTCGTCACGTCCAGCCTCTGCCCCTTTGACGCTGGCGGCAACACGGCCGAAATCCAGCGCGTTCCAGGTGATCCGAGGCAGGATCAACCAGGTGCCGTTGTCCTTGCGTGCAAGGTGCCCAGGGTCACCGGCCGAGAACGACAGGTCGCCCATCAAGCTCAGTTTGGGAAACCAGTCTGCGGTCTTCTCGCCAATCTGGGCATTGCTCGATGCCAGTTGGCGTTCGGCGATGCGGATGTCCGGGCGGGCCTTCAATAGCGCGGCCGGGTCGGCGACCGGCACCGCCTCCGGGATAGCAGGCAGCGGCCGCGCGGTGGCCAGTTGGCTGTCCAGCTCGCCGGGTTCCAGGCCGCAGAGCAGGCCAAGCTGGTCGAGCGATTCGACGATGGCGGCTTGCAGCGGCAGGCGTTGGGCCTGGGTGTTTTGGGCCTGTGTCAGTACCTGCTCCAGTTGCAGTTGCGAGGCCACGCCGCGTTCGCGCCGTTGCTGGGTGAGGTCCAGGGCCTGGTTTTCGATGCCGACGCTGGCGTCGACCAGTGCCAGGCGTGCTTGCTGGTCGCGCAGGTCGGTGTAGGCCTGCACTGTTTCGGCAGCCAGTTGCACTTGGGCGTCAGCCAACCGGGCCTGGGAGGCGTCGGCCTCTGCCTGGGCGGCTTCGACTGCACGGCGTGTGCCGCCAAACAGGTCGGCCTCCCAACTGGCATCGAAACCGGCGAGGTACAGGCTCAACGGGCCTCGGCCACCGCCATTGCTGCCACCCAGCGCGGAGGTGTCCGGGGAGCGCAGTTTGAGCATCGCGGCGTCCCCGGTGACCTTGGGCATCGCGTTGGCTTGCGCGCCGCTGAGGCTTGCGCGGGACTGCTTGACGCGCGCCTGTGCCGTGGCAATGTCCGGGCTGTTTTGCAGGGCTTGCTCCACCAGCTGGTTCAATTGCGCGTCGCCCAGGGTTCGCCACCACTGCGCGACACCGGGAGCGCTTGCCGATGCGCTGTCAGCGTGCGGCAGGTGCCCAGCCGCCAGGGTCTTTGGCGCGACGTCGGGGGCACCGTGGTAGTTCGGGCCGACGGTGCAGGCCGACAACAGGCCGACGGTCAGCAAGAGGGGAAGGGTGCGAGGAATCATCGTTGTACCGTGCGCTTTTTCAGGATGAAGATCAGGGGCAGGCACGCCAGCATCGCGAGTCCCAGTACATAAAACGAGTCGTTGTAGGCCATCACCGAGGCTTGTTGCGCAATGTCATTGGCAAGTTGTGCGAACGCCTGCGCTTGCGACGTCGAGGCATCGCCGGTTTGCGCGAGGTAGCTGGCGGTGTGGCTCGCCATGTGGTCCTGCGCCAACTGGCTGTTGGCCTGGATGCCTTCGCGCAGCCTGTCGTCATGAAAGTGGCTGCGCCGGTCCATCAGCACGCCGAGCAAGGCCAGGCCGATGGTGCCGCCCAGGTTGCGCGACATGTTGTAAAGCCCGGCGGCGTCCCCGGCGTCACGGGTCTCGACCGAACGCATCGACAGTTGGCTGAGCGGCATCATCACCAGAATCTGCCCAAAACCACGCAATAGCTGCGACCAGACAAAGTCGTGCCCGACACTCTCGGCGGTGAGTTGGGTGTCGACAAAGCAGCTGGCCCAATACAGCAACAGGCCGGCACCGACCATCCAGCGCAGGTCATAACGGCCGAGCATGCGCGGCAAAATGGGCATAAGCAAAAACGCCGGTATCCCCGACAGCAACATGATCGCGCCGGACTGCTGCGCGTTGTAGCCCGAGAGGATGCCCAGGAACTGCGGCACCAGATACGCCGTGCCATAAATCCCGGCGCCCACGGCGGTACCGATCAACAGCACGCTGCCAAAGCTTTTGTTCAGCACCAGTTGCAGTCGCACGATCGGCGTACTCGAGCGCAACTGCCCGACCGCAATCAGGAAAAAGCCGATCACCGTGGCGATGCTCAGCCACGTGATCAGCAGCGAGTCGAACCAATGCTCACGCTGGCCTTCTTCCAGTACCACCGTCAGCGAACTCAGGCCCATGGCCAGGCCGAGGATGCCCAACCAGTCGGCACTGATGAAGCGTTGCAGGTTCATGCGCTCGCTTGGCAGGCCGGTGATCAGCAGCGTGATCAGAGCGATGCTGATGGGCAGATTGAGAAAGAAGCACCACCGCCAGTTGATGTTTTCCGTGAGCCAGCCGCCGATGACCGGGCCAAGCAAGGGGCCGAGGATCACGGTCATGCCAAACATCGTGGTGCCGATGGCCAGTTGGTGCGGCGGCAGGCGCGTGCGCACGATGGTTTGCGCGGTGGGAATCATCGCGCCGCCGGCGAACCCCTGGCCGATGCGCCCGGCGATCATGGCGCCGAGGCTGGAGGACAGGCCACAGAACATCGAAAACGCCGTGAACATCAAGGCCGTGCCGATCAGGAACCGGCGCAGGCCGAATACGCGAGTCAGCCAGGCGGCGAGGGGGATCATGACGATTTCCGACATCAGATAGCCCGTGGCGATCCACGTGCCTTCGGTGCCGGTTGCGCCGATTTGCCCCTGAATCTGCGGCAGCGCCGAGTTGGTGATCGACACGTCCAGCGTCGCCAGCAAGGCGCCGAGTGCGCCGGCAGCCACGGCGATCCAGTCGGTCAGCGAGGCGTTGCGTGGTTTTTCTGCGGCCACCTCGGCCATCAGTGCTTCAGCCATGGTTGGCGTCCGCGGCGGGGGTGCGGGTGTCGACGTCAACGGTTGCCGACAGACCAGGCATCAACGCCACGCGCACCTCATCGGGTATGTCCAGCGAGATGCGCACGGGTACGCGCTGCACGATTTTGGTGAAGTTGCCGGTGGCATTCGAGGGCGGCAGCAGCGCGAACTGCGCGCCGGTGCCTGGGGACAGGCTGTCGATATGGCCCTGCAGATCACGCCCTGGCAGCGCGTCGACGTGCACGCTGACGGATTGGCCGGGGCGCATGTCGCCGATCTGGGTTTCCTTATAGTTGGCGGTCAGATAAATCGCGCTGATCGGCACCACGGTCAGCAAGCGGGTGCCGGGCTGCACATATTGACCGACACGTACGCCGCGGTCGGCCACGCGCCCGTCCAGCGGGCTGCGAATCACTGCGTCATCCACGTCCAGCTGGCTCTGCGCCTCGCTGGCCTTGGCCACGCCGAGTTGCGCCTGGGCTTGTTTGAGCTGCGCTTCAAGCGTGCCGTAGCGGGTCTGACTGGAACGCAAGGCGGCCTGTTTGGCTGCCACGGTGCTGCGGGCCTGGGCCAATTGGTTATTGAGCTGCGCCAGGCGCTCTTCGGGCTCGGCACCTGAACGCGCCAGCGGGGCATAGCGCGCGACTTCGGCCTGCGCGTGTTTCGCATCGGCCTCGGCGCCTTGCAACTGCGCGCGCGCTTCGGCAATGGTCGAGTCCTGCTGCACCAGGTCGGCCTGGGCCTTGGCGTAATCGGCCGTGCGCGCGGCGATTGTGGCCGAGGCTTCATCGCTGACGGCCTGGTATTTGCGCGCATCCAGGCGCACCAGCACGTCGCCGCGCTTTACGTTCTGGTTGTCACTGACCAGCACTTGGGCGACGTAGCCACTGATCTTGGGCGCCACGCTGATGCTGTCGGCTTGCAGGTAGGCGTCGTCGGTGGTCTGGATGAAACGTCCGCTGAGCCACCACCAGGCGGCCCAACCCACAGCACCCAAAAGTGCGACGGTGGCGATGGTCAGGAGGATCCGTCGAGCCTTGCCGCGTTGACGGTTGACGGTGTCTTCAGGAATGACCTGAGGCGAGGGAGGTGCAGCGGACATCGGGTCACTCCAGATTTATAACAGATGGAATAAATTCTATTTTTCGCGAATTTTTGTCAACTGGTATATTTTGGTCCGGTATTCGAAAGGAGCTGCACATGGCACGACATAAACCTGCCGCCGAGGGTGGTTATCAGCGTGGTGAAGAAACCCGCGCGCGTATTGTCGACGCGGCGGTCGTGGTATTTGGCGAGCGCGGCTACGACGGCGCGTCGACCCGCGACATCGCCACGGCCGCGGGCGTCAACGCCCCGGCGATTCAGTACTATTTTGACGGCAAGGAAGGCATCTATCTGGAGTGTGTCGAGCACTTGATCGCACTGCTGTGGCGCAAGATGGCGCCTTGCGTGGAGGCCGCCGAATGCGCGTTGGCCGATCAGGCCTCGGACGATAAAACCCTGATCGACGTGTCGCTGGGTATCCTCGGTACGGTGGTTTCCACCATCCAGGACAGCCCGCAAACCACCGCCTGGCGTACGTTTCTAGACCGCCACCAGGCCGGCCTGTGCCCAGAAAGCGCGACAACAGCGTTTGAGGATCGCTTCAAGGCGCGCATTGGCCGGGTTATCCGCCAACTGATCGCGCGCCTGGCCGGTATTGCGGTGGAGGACGAGCGCACCGTGATTCACTCGATGGCACTGTTCACCCAAGGCCTGGCATTCCGGGTGCAAAAACCCAAGCTGCTCGAGGCGTTGAAGTGGGCCGAGGTCAACCAGAAGGAAATGGAACTGGTACGCGACGTGGTGCTGATGCAAGCCCGGTTTACCCTGGAAGGCCTGGTCAAGCAACGCGGCGTGGTCGCTACGTGATGTGATTTTTTCAACCCCAGACAAGGACGCAACGATGTCGCTCTATACCATTACCATTCCCTGCTTCGCCCAGATGCTGAACTCGCTCAAAGGCCTGCTCTCCAAGGGTGACGCTCACGCTGCAGCACTGGCTTTCGACCCGCAAGTTCTTCTCGATTCACGCCTGGCACCCGACATGCACCCCCTGGCGACCCAGGTTCGCTACGCCTGCACCCAGGCGCGCGAGGCGGTTGAGCGGCTAAGCGGGCATCCGCTGTCGACGCTGCAGGCCCCGGCCTCAATGGCTGAGGCGCTCGCACTGATCGACCAGACGCTGGCAGTGCTCACCGGCGCTGACCGCAGCGTGATTGAGCGTCGTGCGGATGAATCCATCGCCATCGAACTCCCCGGTGATATCGCCTTCCAGATGACCGGCAACGAATACGCCGTCAATTGGGCCACGCCGCAGTTCTATTTTCACCTGATGACCGCCTACAACATCCTGCGCCATAACGGCGTGCCGCTGGGCAAAGCGGACTATGTACCGCACATGTTCGCGTATGTGCGTCAGGGCTGAATGCAGCGTTAAGGGCGGCGGCGATTGTGGTGCTGCGCAGTGTCGACACGAGCATCTGCAGCCGCGCTTTTGCGCTGATGGCCTGTGCCCAAAGGCTGCGAAAATCGGCCAGCCGTTGTGAAATGTTGTGAAGCATGGGGAATGGCCCTTTGCCCATGCTAACGTCCGCATCGGGGTATCGTCAGCACGACGATTTCATTCGTTCCATTGAGGGAGCAGCGCCGATGTCTACTACCGTAACGCCCGCGTCTGGCGGGTCGAACACGCCAAAGTCCTCGCCGTCGTCTTTCGACGACAAGTTGAACATTGCCAAGTCCAGCAAGGTTATTGCCGATTACATGCGCCAGACCGGCAAGTCGGCCATCACCAAGCAGGAGCTGTCGCAACTGGCCAGCAATGCCTCAGGCAAGGTGCCAGCGAACGTTTCCGACGCTGCCAAGTACATGGAAAAACACCCCGATGTATTCACCGCCATCGAAACCCACGACGTGGCCGGTGCCGATAACCTGTCCGGCGTGTGGAACTTCGACTGGGCGGCCAATGGCGGGCTGAAGGGCACGGCGACCGATGCTATCGCCAACATGCAGGACACGTTTGACATGGCCATCGCAAAGTCTGCGCAGATCACTGAAATTTCCACCGCTAAAAAAGCCGAACTGGACTCGACCAAACAACGGCCGCAGAACTGAGGCCGCAAGTTGTCAGCCACGCCAAAAACGGTTCCCGGTGCGTCAGTGGGGACCGTTTTGTGCATGACCGGCGGTCAGTGTCATTCAGTCCCCGCAACTCAACCACAACGCTGTGCCGACACTCATGGCTTGGCCTTTTGTGATGCGTTCAGCCCAGATTCAAGCGACGTGAGCAACTATACCGGTCAGTGAAAGCAATCCAGTCGTCACTGCCGGAGAAACCTTGATGCTTGTGATCGTCGGCGTACTTGCCCTCGTGCCCGTGTGGATCTGGTGGACCTACCCCCGGGTTGGCAACGTGCTGTTTGCGCTCATCGCCTGGGTAGAAGCGCGGCGGTCTCGATTGAAGACCCTCAACGTACCGATCAAAGGCATGACCCTCGCCACTTATCAGGGGGGCGACACGCATGCGCCGGCGCTGTTGCTGGTGCACGGTTTCAGCGCCGACAAGGGCGTCTGGCTGGGGTTTGCGCGGCACTTTGTCGATGCTTACCGCGTGATCATTCCGGATCTGGCCGGACACGGTAAAACTGCCTTTGTGACGGGCGGCGACTACAGCATCGCGGCCCAGGCGCGGCGCATGGTGGCGCTGCTGGACGCCTGCCAGGTCGACAAAGTGCACGTTATTGGCAGTTCCATGGGCGCGTATGTCGCCAGCTGGTTGGCCACTCATTATCCGGAACGCGTGCTGTCGCTGGGTTTGATTGGCGCCGCGGGCGTGAATCTGCCGCAGCCCAACGAAGTCGAAGCGTTGGTCAATAGTGGCGATAACCCGTTTCTGATTCGCACCCGTCAGCAATTCGACCGGTTTTTCGCCATGACCATGGCGGCACCGCCTTTCATCCCCGAAGTGTTATTGGCGGCCGAGGCGCAAAGCTACATCAAGCGCCGCGCGGAGCTGGCGGAGATTTTCGCGAACTTTTCCGACAGCCCGCGCATGGAGCCCTGGTTGCCGCACGTACGCGTGCCAAGCCTGATCCTGTGGGGCCGGGAGGACCGCATGGTGCCCGTTGCCAGCGCGCAAACCTGGCTTGAGGGGATCCCGCATGCGCGCCTGGAAATTCTTGAAGGCATCGGCCACTTGCCGATGGTGGAGGCCACGCAGCAGACCGTCGCGCACTGTCGCGAATTTCTCGACAAAGCCAAAGTGTATTCCTCGATCCGCCCCTAGCTGTACGGGGCAGCCAGGGCTGCAACCGATTACTGTCGCAGGCATACCACCGCCGTCGGGATGCCGCGCCATGTTCATGTCTACCAGCCTGCTCTCAGCCTTTGTGCTGTTTGCCTTCGTGTCCTCGATCACACCTGGCCCCAACAACACGATGCTGCTGGCTTCAGGCGTGAACTTCGGGTTTCGCCGGTCGATGCCCCACGCGATGGGCATCAGCATCGGCTTTATGCTGTTGGTGATTTCGGTGGGGCTGGGTCTGGGCGAGGTGTTCAAGGTATTTCCATGGGCCTACACCCTGTTGCGGTATGTGGGCGCGGCTTACTTGTTGTACCTGGCGTGGAAGATTGCAACCTCGGGCGGCATGCCCGAGAGCAACAACGAACACGCCAAACCCATGACCTTCCTCGGGGCGGCGGCGTTTCAATGGGTCAATCCCAAGGCGTGGATCATGGCGTTGGGGGCGATCACCACCTACACGCCGGCCGAAGGTTATGTGACCAACGTGTTGGTGATTGCCCTGGTGTTTGCGGTGGTCAACTTGCCCAGCGTGTGTGTATGGGTGGTTTGCGGCACTGGCCTGCGCACTGTGCTGCGTGAACCGCGTTGGTTGCGTCTGTTCAACGTGTCGATGGCCGGGTTGCTGGTGGTATCGCTGTACCCGATGCTCTTTGCGAGTTGACAGAGCCGGGTGACGTCACAGGTGTTGCAGCTGCGGGCCGGCGACCGCTATGACGAGGGTGAGGCGCCAGCGGCAGCGGTGGTCGCGGCGCTGTTCGAGTATTGCCGACCCACTCAGTCATGGACGGGTTGGCCGGCCACTGCGCTGATCATCAGCGAGCTGGCCACACAGGCGGCGCGCAGCTCGGCCGATACCCAGACGGTGACGCAATCACACAGGCGAGATGGTCGCCAGCAAGCCGATGCCGATGGTCAACACCAAAAAGCCGAACAGGAAAAGTGCCATCTTGGTCATAAGGCCTCCGAAGGGAAGGGGACGACAGGAATGTCGGGATGGCGCCATTGTCCGCTTCGAGGCGTTTTCGATACAGACGCAGATAGCAAAGAAAAAACCGTATCAGATGGCCCCGCGACTGCCCGGTAGCAGGCCTGGAAGGCACACAGTTTTCTCAAGATCAGGCACGCGGCGGCGTCCAACAGCGCCGCCGGTGCAACCGCACGCTCAGGCACCACGCCTGGGGAATGCCGGGGGACAGCGTCTGCATTTGCCCCTAAGATAGCGCCCACTGCATCAACAATAAGAGTGGGCCAACCCTCGATGGAAAGACGCCAATTCAGCGGTGGCATGCAAGGCAAGAACCTGCGCTACCTGAATGACACCCCCCAGCAGTCGCCGCCGGTTACCCGCGTGGGTTTTTTGCTGCTCGAACACTTCTCCCTGCCCGCATTCACCCAGACCCTGGACACGCTCATCACCGCCAACCTGTTGCGTCCCGAACTGTTTGCCACCCGTACGTTCGGTTGCGGCGACGGCGAGGTCATCAGCGACCTGGGCCTGGTCATCCGTCCCGATGCGCGCCTGGACGTGTCGGCGTTGCCGCAGTTGGACTTGTTGGTGGTGTGCGGCGGCTTTCGTACCGAACTCAAGGCTGATGACGAATTCAGCCACTTGTTACGCAGCGCCGCCGAACAGGCTGTCGCCCTTGCCGGGTTGTGGAACGGCGCCTGGTTTCTCGGCCGTGCCGGCCTGCTGCAGGGCTATCGCTGCGCCATTCACCCGGAACATCGCCCGGCGCTGGCGGAGGTCTCCAAGGCCGCCCAGGTGACCAGCGAACCCTACGTGATCGACCGTGACCGCCTGACGGCCTCCAGCCCCTCGGGCGCGTTTCACATGGCCCTGGACTGGATCAAGGGCCTGCACGGCAAGGCGCTGGTCGAGGGCATTGAAGACATTCTGGCGTTCGAGGAGTCGCGTTACCGACGCATCAAACCCACGGAAAATGTCTGCGTCAGTGCGCCACTGCGTGAAGTGGTGAAGCTGATGGACGCCAACCTTGAAGAACCGCTGGAACTCGACCAATTGGCCGTTTACGCCGGCCGCTCGCGCCGTCAGCTGGAACGGCTGTTCAAGGAACAATTGGGTACCACGCCGCAGCGCTATTACATGGAACTGCGGGTAACCGAGGCGCGGCGCCTGTTGCAGCACACCGAACTGTCCCAGGTGGACGTGCTGGTGGCGTGCGGTTTTGTCTCGCCGAGCCATTTCAGCAAATGTTACAGCGCGTATTTCGGCTATCGCCCCTCCAAGGAGAAGCGGCTGATCAAGTAGGCTGCGCGCGTTGATTTTCTATTTGGACGACGTTTTATCAAGGAGTAGCTATGCCTATAACACTGCCAGACCGCTACCGCGGCAGCTTGCTTGGGCTGGCCTGTGGCGACGCGGTCGGCACCACGGTTGAGTTCATGCCCCGCGGCACATTTGCCGCCGTGACGGACATGGTCGGAGGCGGGCCGTTCAGCCTGAAGCCTGGCCAGTGGACCGACGACACATCGATGGCCCTGTGCCTGGCCGAAAGCCTGCTGAGCAAGGGCGGCTTTGACGCGAAGGATCAGATGGGCCGGTACCTGAACTGGTGGCAATGGGGCTATTTGAGTGCCACGGGAGACTGCTTTGATATCGGCATGACCGTGCGCGAGGCCCTGGCGGCTTTCCAGCAGCATGGCGACCCGTTTGCGGGTTCTACGCACCCGTATTCGGCCGGCAATGGCTCGATGATGCGCCTCGCGCCTGTGGTGTTGTTCTTCTTCCCGAACCGGCAACGTGTGCGCACCTTTGCCATCGACAGTTCACGCACAACCCACGCAGCCCCGGAGGCCATCGAGTGTTGTGTGGTACTCGCGCAGGCGCTTTGCAATGCCTTGAGCGGCATGCCCAAAGACGACGTATTGCGCGTCTCGGACGCTGCGCTGACGGCGCCCAAAGTGCTGGCTGTCGCCGCCGGCGAATACCGTGACAAGTCGCGTGGCGAGATTGTCGGTTCCGGCTATTCGGTTGCCTCGCTGGAAGCCGCGTTCTGGTGCTTTCACCACACCGACAGCTTTGCCGATGCCGTGCTCGCCGCTGCAAACCTGGGTGACGATGCGGACACCACGGCCGCCATCGTGGGTCAGCTGGCGGGCGCCCACTATGGCGTCCAAGGCATTCCCGCGGGCTGGCTGGAAAAAGTATGGATGCGCGCGGAAATTCAGCAGATGGCGGATGCCTTATCAGACGCCTCCAGGGCCGGCCACTGAGGCCCGCACCCGGCAGCGTTGCTCAGAATCGCCCCAGTCGATAGGGCGCAAGCGTGGGCAGCCCTGACAGCGACGGTTGTGCGGCGGCCAGTTGCGCCACGATCTCTGCCGTCACCGCTGCCTGGGTCAGGCCCAAGTGCTGGTGCCCGAACGCGAGCAGCACCTTGCCGTCGCACAGCCGATCAATGATCGGCAATGAGTCGGGCAGGGAAGGGCGAAACCCCATCCAGGCAGTCGCGTCCTGCGCGTTCAGGTCCTGACGAAACAAGCCTTGGCTCAGCCGGTGCAATTGCCAGGCACGTTGCATATTCGCCGGGCGCTTGAGCCCTGCGAACTCGACGGTGCCGGCCAGGCGCAAGCCATCGGTCATGGGCGTCATGATGAACTTGCGCTCAAACGAGGTGACGGCAAACGGCAGGCGGTTCTGTTCCGTTGGCAGCATCAAGTGATAGCCGCGTTCGGTGTCCAATGGCACTGTTTTACCCGTGAGTGCCGCGGTGAGTCTGGCCGAATGGGCACCGCAGGCGATCAACACCTGGCGCGCGGCGACGACGCCTTGATCGGTCATCAGCGACACGCCGGCGCCATCCAGCCGCCCATCCAGCACGCGCTGCTGCACAAACTGCACGCCACTGGCCCTGGCGGCGCTCACCAGTTCGCAGACCACGGTGTACGGGTCAATAAAATGCCCGGTGCCGGGGAAAAACAGGCCGCCTCGGATAGCCTCGCTCAGTTGTGGCGCCACCTGGCGTATCGCCTCACCTGGCCAGAATTCCACTGCCACGTTTTGCTGCTGCATGCGCAGGCGCAATGCGTTGATCGCCTCGGCTGACGCGGCGCGCTCAAACACCAGCAAGGAGCCGTCTGGGCGCAACAACTGTGGCCGGTCAATGCGCTGCAACAACCGTTGCCACGCCGCCAGGCTGGCTTCATTCAGCGCGCGAATACCTGCGACCGTGCGCCGGTAGCTCGCCGGGCGCAGGTTCAGCAACAGGCGCACAAACCAGGGCAGGGCGCGCGGCAGGTATTTCCAGTCCAGGCTTAGCGGGCCCCTGGGGTCCATCAGCATCGCCGGCAGGCGCTTGAGGATCGACACGTCGGCAATCGGAAACACCTGCTCGGTCGCCAGGTGCCCGGCGTTGCCATAGGAGGCGCCCATACCGGGCTGCTGCGGGTCGATGACCACCACGCGCCGGCCTTGACGCGCCAATTGCAACGCGCAGGCCACGCCGATTATCCCGGCGCCGATGACCACGGTGTCCGCGATATTGGAGTCGGACATGGCCTAGGCCTCTCTCTGACCGTCGAGCAAACGCCTTAACTGCAACGGGTTGCCCTGTTGCAGCGCGCGAGGCAACAAGCCATCGGGGAAGTCCTGGTAGCAGACTGGGCGTAAGAACCGCAGGATCGCCACCGTGCCCACCGAGGTGCTGCGTGAGTCCGAGGTGGCAGGGAAGGGGCCGCCGTGGACCATGGCGTCACACACCTCCACACCCGTGGGCCAGCCGTTGACCAGCAAGCGCCCGGCCTTGCGTTCAAGCACCGGCAGCAAGGCTTTGGCACTTGCAACGTCGCCATCATCCAAATGGAGTGTGGCCGTCAGTTGGCCTTCCAAGTGTTCCGAGACCTGGCGCACTTCATCTTCGCTGGCGCACACCACCACCAGCGATGCGGCGCCGAAGACTTCTGCTTGCAGGTGCTGATTGCGCAAAAAATCATGGGCCGGGGTGACGAACACGTGCGCCTGCCCCTGGTTGGGACCGTCGGCCGCCTGACCTTTTGCCGCAATCCGGGCATGTTCGGCCAGCGTACTCACGCCGGTTTGGTAGGCGTGGAAAATACCCTGCGTCAGCATGGTCTGGGCCGCGCAACCGCGCAGCAACTGCGTTGCGGTGGCGATGAACGCATCCAATGCGCTGCCTGCGACGGCAATCACCAACCCAGGGTTGGTACAAAATTGCCCGGCGCCCTGAGTCAACGACGCGACAAAACCCTGCGCCAACGCTTCGCCACGTGCCTGCAACGCGGCAGGAAACAGATACACCGGGTTGATCGAACTCATTTCGGCATACACCGGGATCGGCTCCGGCCGCGCCTGCGCTGCCTGGGTCAACGCGATACCAGCGTTGCGCGAACCGGTAAAGCCCACGGCCTTGATGCGCGGGTCTGTGACCAGCGCCACGCCGATGTCCGTGCCTGCGCCGTAAAGCAGTGAAAACACCCCGTCGGGCAAACCGCAGGCCTTCACCGCCTGGGCCACCGCGCGTCCGACCAGTTCACTGGTGCCGGGATGGGCACCGTGTGCCTTGACGACTACCGGGCAGCCGGCCGCCAGGGCCGAGGCGGTATCACCGCCCGCCACCGAGAACGCCAAGGGGAAATTGCTCGCGCCAAACACGGCCACCGGGCCCAGTGGCACCTGCCGTTGACGCAGGTCTGGACGTGGCAACGGCTGGCGCTCGGGCTGCGCGGTGTCTACACGCACGCCCAGCCATTCACCGGCGCGCACGGTGCGCGCAAAGGTACGCAACTGCGCGCAGGTGCGGCCTCGTTCGCCCTGGATGCGCGGGCGCGGCAGGCCCGTTTCGGCCATGGCGCGTTCGATCAACTCATCGCCGAGGGCTTCGATAGCGTCGGCAATGACGTCCAGAAAGCTGGCGCGCTTGGCCAGCGAGGTTTCGCGATACGCGTCGAACCCAGCCCACGCCAGGGCGCACGCCTGCTCGACATGCTCACGACCGCCGCCGGCGTAAGCCGGTTCCAGTGGCGCGTCGGTGGCGGGATTGATGGCCCGAATCGCTTCGCGATGGCCGGAAATGGCTTGCTGACCGATCAGCATCTTGCCCGTCAGAGTCATGGGGTCGTCCTGGAAAAATGAGGGTTGGCCGCTGTGAGAAGCACAGCGGCGCGCGAAGGCTCAGGCGAGGTTCTGTTCGGCCGACCAGTTGGCGTACCACTGGCGGAACAGCGCGTATTGGTGCTCGGCATAATGGCGCTGCGCATCACTGAGCACGTCGGTTTCATTAAAGTGCAGGGCGTAACCGTGGTCACCGTTGAGCACCATCAGATGTTTGTAATACAGCACCAGGTCGCAGCCTTCGTCGAAGGAGGACAGCACGCCCAGCGCCGCTTCCAGTTCGCGGGCCAGGCGCCGCGCCTTGGCGTCACCTTTGGCGGCTTGCTTGCTCAGGGCCACCAGGTGCAGCACTTCACGTGGCAGCGCATTGCCGATGCCGGTGATGGCGCCGGTGGCGTTGCAGTTGACGAAGCCGTGCACCACCTGGGTGTCGACGCCGACCATCAGGGTCACGTTATCGTCCTGGGAGGTGATGTTTTCAGCCGCGTAACGCAGGTCGGCAGCGCCGCCAAATTCCTTGAAACCGATGAGGTTGGGGTGTTCGCGGCGCAGTTCGAAGAACAGGTCGGCGCGGGTGGCAAAGCCGTAGTACGGGCTGTTGTAGATCACCGCCGGCAGGTTTGGCGCGGCATTGAGAATGGCCGAGAAGTGCGCCTTTTGCGCGGTCGCCGACGCACCGCGTGACAGCACGCGCGGGATCACCATCAGGCCATGGGCACCGACGTTGGCCGCGTGCGCTGCGTGGGCCACGGCCTCACGGCTGTTCACCGCACCCGTGCCGACAATGGTCGGTACACCGGCACCCACCAGGCGCGCCACACCTTCCTGGCGCTGGGCTTCGGTGAGCAACGGCCAGTCACCCATGGAGCCGCAGTACACCACGGCGCTCATGCCGATATCGATCAGTTCGCGCCCCTTGGCCACCAGGGCGTCGAAGTCCGGCTTGCGCTCACGCGTGCACGGGGTCATCAGCGCGGGGATGCAACCGGTGAAAATGTTGTCGCTCATTGTTTTAACTCCTTGCAGCGTTCAGTAAAAATCGGGGCTCAGATGCCCCAGGCGAAAGGGTCCTGCGCGTCGATCAGCAGGGTGCTGTCGGCGGTCATGTAGGCGCGGCCGGTGATAAAGGGGCGTACGCGCTCGCCGTCCCATTCATAGCGGCCTTCGAATTGGCTGCCGGTGATGCTGGCTTGCACCCAGATCGCACCGGGCGCGAGCTTGCCGTCGGCGGCCAGGCACGCGAGCTTGGCGCTGGTGCCGGTGCCGCACGGCGAGCGGTCGTAGGCTTTGCCGGGGCACATGACGAAATTGCGGCTGTCGGCGTTGGCGTCGTCTGCGAACAGTTCGACATGGTCGATCAGCGCGCCATCGGCGCCGTGGATGCCTTGGTTTTCCAAAGCCTTGAGCATCGTCCAGGTGTAGTCGGTGAGGGCATCGACGTTGCTCATCTCAAGCGTTTGACCGTGCTGCGAAACCAGGAAAAACCAGTTGCCGCCCCAGGCAATGTCGCCGTGGACCACGCCATGGCCCGGCACGTCCACTGCCACGTGGTGGCGATGGCGATAGGCGGGCACGTTGCGCAGGGTCACGGCGCCGTCTTCGTGCAGGGTGGCCGTTACAGAGCCGACCGGCGTGTCGATGCTGTGAACGCCGGGCTCGATGCGGCCCAAGTGGTGCAACGAGGCGACCAGCCCGATGGTGCCGTGGCCACACATGCCGAGGTAGCCGGTGTTGTTGAAGAAGATCACCCCGCACGTCGCACCCGCAGTGACCGGCTCGCAGTACAGCGCGCCGACCAGTACATCATTGCCTCGCGGTTCCAGCAGGCAGGCCCGGCGCCACCGGTCGTGCTCGGTGCGCAGGTTCTGCAGTTGCTCGGCGATACTGCTGCCTGTCAGCGAGGGAAAGCCGTCCAGCACCAGGCGCGTGGGTTCGCCGCCGGTATGGGAGTCGATCACGTGCAACCGTTTCATAAAACGCTCCATTCAGTGGGTGGCCGGGGACAAGGGTGCGCTGTGCCGGGGTTGGCTGACGGCTTCGCTTTCGTCGTCTTCGTGTTCCAGGCGCACAAGGTGGGCAGGCACGCCGGTGGCCGCGCCCCAGTAATAAATGCCCAAGGCGCAGGCCGCGACGATCAGCGTGTCAAACGGGTGGCTGAGCACGCCGAGGCCACCAAAGCTGCCGAGTTTGGAGAGCAGGAGGGTCGCCGCGTAAAAGCCGATCAGCCACGCCGACGAGCGCACTTGCTGCTTGATGTTCAGGTGCGCGGTCGGCACCCAGCGTGCGCACAGCAGGTACACCCCAAACATCAGGATTTGCAGGCCGAGCAGCCACGACACGGTGCTCCAGCCGGACCAGTACACAATCAGCGCGGCGATGATGAACGACAGCGGGCCGAGTACCGCCATGCCCTTGACCCGAAATGGCCGTGGCATGCCCGGTGCATTGCGGCGCAGCGCGGCGACGGTCACCGGGGCGACGGCGTAGCTCAGGATCAGCGCGGCCGACACCACATTGATCAGCGCTTCCCAGGATGGGAACGGCAGGGTCCAGAACACCGACAGGCCAAAGGTCAGCCACAGCGCCGGGCGCGGGATGCCGGATTTCTCATCAATGCGCGTGAAGATCTTGAAGAACGTGCCGGTCTGCGCCCAGCCATACACCACGCGCGGCGTGGCATTCATGTAGATATTGCCGCAGCCGCTGGGCGAGATCACCGCGTCCGCCACCACTAGGTACGCCAGCCAGCCCACACCCAGCGCCAAGGCAATATCGCGATAAGGCAGCGCGAGTTCCTTGCTGATCCCCGCCCAACCGTTGGCGAGCATCTCGGTGGGCACGCCGCCGAGGAACGCGGTTTGCAGCAGCACATAGATCGCCGTCGAGAGCAGCACGGAGAGGATCAACGCGATCGGGATTGTGCGTTGCGGGTGCTTCACTTCACTGGCCACCGAGATGATCGGCGTCAGGCCCAGATAGGCAAAAATCACGCCGCCGGCCGACACCGCCATCTCAATGCCCGACAGGCCGAACGGGGCAAAACCCTGGGCCTGGAAGTTCGCCGGTTTAAAGAAGGTGAACAGCACGCCAATCACCAGCAGCGGCACGATGAACTTGAACACACTCACCAGGTTATTGGCGATGGCGAAGGTCTTCACACTGCGGTAATTAAGCACAAAGAACAGGCACAGCAGGGCCAATTGCATCAGCCAGCCCAAGGGGGTGGGGTCGCTGGAGCCGGCCTTGGTCAGCCCGGGAAACCAGGCAGCGGCGTATTGGCGCGAGGCAACCACTTCAATCGCCACAAGGCTTGAAAACGCAATCAGCGTGATAAAACCCATCAGGTAGCCCAACAGCGGGCCGTGGGAATACACCGGGTAACGCACCACCCCGCCGGCACGGGGCAGGGCAGCGCCGAGTTCGCAATAGACGATGCCCAGCAGCAGCACGGCGAACCCACCGATCAGCCAGGAAAAAATTCCGGCCGGTCCGGCGATGGCCGAGACGTGACTGGCCGCGAACAGCCAGCCCGAACCGAAGATGGCGCCCAGCCCGATGAAGGTCAGGTCCATCAATGAAAGTTGTTTCTTGAACTTGCCTTGAGCAGACATGGCGGCGCCTTCTTGTGAGTTATTGGATAGGCAGGTAGTGGCGCTATCCTGAACGCATCAAGGGCGTGGCGATTGATGTTTTGCGCCTGCGTGGATGACGAATTCGGCACAGTTGGCCGCGCTCGACAGTCACATCGGCATGCGGCAATCTGCTCGAAAACAGGGGAGTCCAGTTCATGCTGCCGAGCGCATTTGCGAGCCTTTTTCAGGCCAATCGTCCCCACGACATGCAGCAGCTATTGGCCGGGGTGGCGCAGCTGTTGCCGATGCTCGACGTGCTCCCCAATGCCGCGATCTTCATCAAGGACATCGAGGCGCGCTACGTGCTCGCCAACCACACGCTGGTGCAGCGCTGCGGCCTCAAGCAGCTGCAACCGCTGCTGGGCAAGACCAGTGCGCAGGTGTTCCCCGCGCAGCTGGGGCCGGGCTATACCGAACAGGATCGGCGCGTGCTGGAACAGGGGTTTGTGCTTGAGGACCAGCTGGAACTGCACCTGTATGGCACGCGCGAACCCGGCTGGTGCCTGACGCACAAGTGGCCGCTGTACAGCGATGTCAACCAGATCATCGGCCTGGCGGGCATCTCCGTCGACCTGCAGTCAGCCAGCGAAACGCACCCGGCGTATCAGCGCCTGGCCGCTGTCGACGCGCACATCCGCACGCATTTCAACCGGCGCGTCAGCCTCGGTGAACTGACGCGCATCGCCGGCATTTCCGTGGCGCAGCTGGAGCGCTACTGCAAACGCGTGTTCCACCTGACGCCACGGCAGATGATCCAGAAAGTGCGTCTGGAACACGCGCACCGGTTGCTGCATACCGAACTGCCGATCACCGAGGTCGCGCTGCAATGCGGCTACACCGACCACAGCGCGTTCACTCGCCAGTTCAAGGCATTGACCGGCTTTACGCCGAGGCAGTATCGGCAGGCGCCTCGCTACCGGCCACCGGCTTCCAGTGGGGCAGCGGCGTGAGGTAGTGCAGGTCGAATCGGCGCTCGACAAAGGCCCAACGCCCACCCCGACGTTCGAGCCGGTCGTGGTAATGGCCGCTGATTTGCACCTGCCCCAGCTCACGGTGTAACACCATGCAATCCACTGCAGCCTGGGCGGTGGCCGTTTCACCCTCCAGCTCGATCAGCGTATTGGCCATCCAGTGATGCATGTGGGGCATGTGCGCCCAGTTCTGGTGAGCGGAGTCGACAATCGCGTCGACACCCACGAAGTGACCGAACGCAGCGCCCAACGCCAGCACGGCATCTGCATGCCAGATACTGCGCAGCAACGCTTCATCGCGACGATCAAAGGCGTGTGCGTACTCGGCAATCAGACGTTGAATCGCCATGTGGCTTTCGAGGTTATCCAGGCGCGCGCTCAATGCTTGCAGGCTCATGCTGTTGGCTCCTGATGGGTGGGGAAATCGGTACTCAGGCTGAGTTCCAGCCACGCGGCGGTTTCCTTGGCGACCGCGGCCAGCTTGGCGTTGATGACGCTCAGTGCGTCGGCGCCGGCGATAAACCGCAGCGGCGGCACCGGCTCATTGACCAGGCGCACCAAGGCGTTGCCCAGGCGTGCCGGATCGCCGGGCTGTTGGTGGTTGCGCGCAGCGAACACGGCCAGCGCGCTGGCCCGGTAGTCGTCGTAGTCGGGAATGCTGCCGCTGGCCAGCTTCAGCGCGCGCGGGTCGAGGAAGTCGGTGCGAAAGGCGCCGGGCTCGACCACGGTGAGGCGAATCCCGAAGCTGGCGATCTCTTGCGCCAGCGACTCAGAGAAACCCTCGAGGGCAAATTTGCTGGCGGAGTACATCGACGCACCGGCCACCCCTTTGAAGCCGCCATTGGACGACATGTTCAGGATGTGCCCGCTGCGCTGCTCACGCAGGGTCGGCAGGGCTGCGCGTGTCACGTTGAAGGTGCCCAGTACGTTGGTGGCGAACTGGCGCTCGACGGCGTCGGCGTCGATTTCCTCGAAAGGCCCGAACTGGCCAT
The DNA here is from genome assembly GCF_003852315.1 of Pseudomonas sp. LBUM920. Taxonomy (NCBI): domain Bacteria; kingdom Pseudomonadati; phylum Pseudomonadota; class Gammaproteobacteria; order Pseudomonadales; family Pseudomonadaceae; genus Pseudomonas; species Pseudomonas edsoni (SeqCode). Next base: position 3,409,021 of record NZ_CP027762.1, on the reverse strand, counting down.
ACCCGGCGTTATTGACCAGCACGTCGAGGCGGCCAAAGCGCGCGATACACGCGCTGACGGCGGCATGCGCCTGGGCCTGGTCACGAATATCCAGTTGCAGGCTCAAGACCTGGTCGCCGCAGGCGCCGAAGACGTCGTGCAAGCGCGCAAGGTCAAGGTCGGTTGCCACCACTTGGTCGCCCGCTGCCAGCGCCGCGTGCGCAATACCTTTGCCGATGCCGCTGGCACTGCCGGTAATCAGCCAGACCTTGCTCATAGCACCCTGTCCTGTTCAATCCACTCCAGGACCGACGCGTGGGTGGGCGCCCAGCCCAACTCCTGGCGTGCGCGTTTGGCCGTGACCCGGCTGTTGGTGCCGAAGGTGTAGTGCGCGTGCAAATAGCCCCAGCGCTCGGTCGCTTGCTCCACGCTCCAGAACCCCAGCGGTTCGAGCTTGAGGCGACGGGCTAGCGCCTGGCCGATCTCAAGGAACGACGCCTCGCCGTTTTCGACGAAGCAGAACGCGCCGGCCGGGGCGTTTTGCAGGGCCAGCAGGTAAAGCTCGGCGACATCGTGGATGTGCACGTTGGACCAGCGATTGACGCCAGTGCCGACCACGCGCACCACGCCACTTTCCTGAGCCTGAGTGATCAGCCAGGGAATCTGCACGCTTTGCGTGTGCACGCCGGTCCCGGTGCCATAAATGCTGCTGGGGCAAATCACCACCGCGCGAATGTTTTGTGTGGCGGCGCCGAGCACTGTGAGCTCTATGTCGCGGCGCGGTTGTTTGGAGGCGGCCACCACGAAGATGCTGTCTTCATCAAATACGGCAGGGTTGACGGCTAAACCCTGGGCATCGTCGCCGATCACGCTGGAGCCGCTGGTGTGCAGCAACGGTTTGCCCGAGCCTGCCAGCGCCTGGATGAAGGTCTGCACGGCGCCGAGATGGTCGCTGTCAGCCGTGTGAATGACGCCGTCGGCGGCGCGCGCTTCCTTGGCCAGCAGTGCCAGGTCATCGAGGTTGCCGATGACCGGTTCGATGCCCAATGCCTGCACCTGGCGCGCTTTTTCTTCATCGCGCACCAGGCCTCGAATGGCGTAGCCGGCGTTGATCAGTCGCAGGGCGACGGTGCCCCCGACATACCCATTGGCGCCTGTCAGAAATATGCTCATGAATGCCTCGCTGATAGGTGGATCAAGTCAGCGTGCAATCTAGCGGTTGCCTGGGGCCGGAATAAGTGGGATAGGTGTCAGATCAGTAGTGACGGTTTTGTCATGAATGGCTCAACGATTAAGGACGTTCATGGACAGTTTGGGGGGCATGGCGGTGTTCGTGCAGGCTGGCGAAGTCGGCAGTTTCGTCGGTGCAGGGCGAAACCTGGGTATCTCGGCCTCGGCGGTCAGCAAAAGCATTGCGCGGCTGGAAGTGAAGCTTGGCGTGCGGCTGTTTCACCGCAGTACTCGCAGCCTGACGCTGACGGCTGAGGGCACACGTTTTCTGCAACGGTGTCGGCGGGTCATTCAGGAGCTGGAAGCGGCAGGGGAGGAGTTACGCCAGACCGCCTCTTTGCCTCAGGGGCCTTTGCGGGTAAGCCTGCCGATGATCGGCAAGCCGTTTCTGCCGGTGTTTGCCGACTTCCAGTTGCTGTACCCGGATATCCAGCTGGACCTGGAATTCACCGATCGCCTGGTGGACATCATCGGCGAAGGTTTTGATGCCGTGGTGCGCAGCGGCATGCCCAAGGACTCTGGCTTGTCGGCCCGTTGCCTGGGCCGTTACCGCATGCTCGCGGTCGGTTCGCCGGGGTACTTTACCCGGCACGGTCTGCCAACACGGCCCCGCGATTTGCTTGAACACCGCTGCATTCACTTTCGCTTTCCCGACACGGGCAAGCTGCAGCGCTGGCTGATTCGAGAGCCTGAGCAACCTGAGCTGGAGCTGCCGCGCACGCTGATCAGCAACTCGGTGGAGGGCCGCGTGTGTTTTGCGCTCAAAGGCTTGGGGATCACGTACGCGGCAGACTTCATGGTCAGGGAATACCTGGCGTCGGGTGAGTTGTGTGCGGTGCTGGAGCCGTATAGCGAGGAGACCAGCACCTTCAACCTGTTGTGGCCGTCCGGCAGCCAGGTGCCGCTCAAGCTGCGTGTGCTGATTGATTTTCTCAGCCGTCGAATCGGGTTTCTGTCTTAGCCCAACAGTATCAATGCAACGAATCGCCCTCGTGGCCGCTCCTATGCTTACGAATAACCTTTTCACGCACACAGGTAACGGGCTTATGACGGCGGCGGACAACGATCATGTGAACTGGCTGGTTGAGCAATCGATGCTGCACGCGGCGCGCCAGCGCGCCAAGCTCTATTCGGGGCAAGGGCGGTTGTGGCAGCAGCCGTATGCGCATACCCGGCCGCGTGATGCTTCAGCCTTGTCGTCGGTGTGGTTTACCGCGTACCCGGCCTCGATTGTGACCCGTGAAAACGGCACGGTCCTGGAGGCGCTGGGGGACGAAAGCTTGTGGCACGCGTTGTCGAAGATCGGCATCCAGGGCATTCACAACGGCCCACTGAAAAAATCCGGCGGGCTTTCCGGCACGCGGCATACACCGACCATCGACGGCAATTTTGACCGCATCAGTTTTGAAATCGACCCGCAACTGGGCACCGAGGCACAGTTGCAAGCCCTGACACGCATGGCCGCTGCGCACAACGCGGTGATCATCGACGACGTGATCCCATCCCACACCGGCAAAGGCGCGGATTTCCGCCTGGCCGAGATGGCGTATGAGGACTATCCCGGCCTCTATCACATGGTAGAAATCCGCGAAGAAGACTGGCCGATGTTGCCCGACGTCGCCGAAGGCCGGGACGCGCAGAACCTCAGCCCCGCGCAGGTGGATGCGCTACGCGACAAGCATTACATCGTCGGCCAGTTGCAGCGGGTGATTTTCTTCGAGCCCGGCGTGAAGGAAACCGACTGGAGTGCTACCCCGGTGGTGGTCGGCGTGGATGGCAAGCCGCGCCGTTGGGTCTACCTGCATTACTTCAAAGAAGGGCAGCCGTCGCTGAACTGGCTGGACCCTTCGTTTGCCGCGCAGCAAATGATCATCGGCGACGCCCTGCATGCGATTGACGTGATGGGCGCCAAGATCCTGCGCCTGGATGCCAACGGCTTTCTGGGGGTGGAGCGCAAGCTTGAGGGCGGCGCCTGGTCAGAGAGCCATCCGCTGTCGATTACCGGCAACCAGTTGCTCGGCGGCGCGATTCGCAAGGCCGGGGGGTTCAGCTTTCAGGAGCTTAACCTCACGGTGGATGACATCGCCGCCATGTCACACGGCGGCGCGGACCTGTCCTACGACTTCATCACCCGCCCGGCGTATCAGCATGCGTTGCTGATGGGCGACACCGAGTTTCTGCGCCTGATGCTGCGCGAGATGCACAGCCAGGGCATCGACCCAGGCTCCTTGATTCATGCGTTGCAGAACCATGATGAGCTGACTCTGGAACTGGTGCATTTCTGGACCTTGCACGCCCACGACAATTACCTCTATCAGGGCCAGACTTTCCCCGGCAACATTTTGCGCGAGCATATCCGCGAACAGATGTACGAACGACTGGCCGGCGAACATGCGCCGTATAACCTCAAATTCGTCACCAACGGCGTGTCCTGCACCACCGCCAGCATCATTACCGCAGCGCTGGGTATTCGTGACCTGGAGGCGATTACGCCGACTGACATCGAGCAGATCCGGCAGATCCATTTGTTGTTGGTGATGTACAACGCCATGCAGCCTGGGGTGTTTGCCTTGTCGGGTTGGGACCTGGTTGGCGCACTGCCGTTGGCGGCCGATGAAGTCGCGCATTTGATGGCCGACGGCGATACCCGCTGGGTGCACCGTGGCGCCTACGACCTGGTGGACTTGAACCCCGAGGCCGAGCTGTCGGCGGGGCAGATGCCGCGCTCGAAAGCTCTGTACGGCAGCCTCAACCAGCAGTTGCAGGACCCGCAGTCGTTTGCCTCGCAGCTGCAAAAAATCCTCGCGGTGCGCAGTGCCTATGGCATCGCCGCCAGCCGGCAGATTCTGGTGCCGGACGTCGAGCATCCCGGCTTGCTGATCATGGTCCACGAGTTACCGGCCGGGAAGGGCACGCAGATTACCGCGCTCAACTTTGGCGGCAGCGCGATCACTGAAACCCTGCACCTGCCCAATATCGCGCCGGGGCCGGTGGTGGACATCATCAATGAACGGGTTGAGGGCGACCTCACTGCCGAGGGTGAATTCACCATCACGCTGGATGCCTACGAGGGCCTGGCGCTGCGCGTTGTCAGTCATTCGCCGATGGTTTAAGTGCCGACAGGGCTGATTGGAGCATCGATCAAGTGCCGCATTAACGCGGCGTTTGAGCGTGAGGCTTGCGATGAACTGCATCCTCTGCGTCTCGCTGGCGCAAACCCTCGGTAATGCCTTGGGCCAGCAATGCGTTGGCCTGGCGCAGATTGCCTGGTTGCTGCGGGTGTGCCAGCCAAACGTCCATTTTCAGCTGAAAATCACTCAGCTCGACGGTGGTCAGCTCATCTGCGTGAGCACTGCTGGTTAACAGCGTTGCCGGAATCAGACCCAGCCCGAAACCGGCCGCGACCATGCGCATCTGCATCGCCGCGCCATGGGTGTCCAAGGCCAGTTTGAGCGTGTGGCCGTGTCCGCCCATGGCCGCTTCCAATGCCGCGCGATACCCGCAGCCTTTGGGGTTCAGCACCCACTCGACGGCTGCCAGGTCGTTGATCGTGGCGGTCGGGGCCACCCGCGGTGTGCGCTTGCTCTGTACCACCCGAATGTCGAGTGTTGTGATCAGTTGCGCTTTCAGCGAGGCGGGTGGGCTATTGGCGGCGGGCAGCATCAGCGTGGCTGCATCCAGTTCGCCCAGGAGCAGGCTTTGCTCGAGCTCGGAACTCCAGTGGGTGACGATCTGCAGTTCGAGCCCGGGCAGCTGGTCGCGCATACGCGTGACCACCTCGAGCGCCACCGCGTCCGCGACGACCTGCGTCAACCCCACACGGAAGCGCCCGCTGGGCGTGGCATTTTCCTGGGGGATACTCAGCAGGTGCTCCGCGTCCTTGAGCAGCGCCACGGCTTTTTCGTAGACGCGACGCCCGATGGCAGTGGGCGAGGGCGGACGCGTCGAGCGATCGAATAATGCGTCGCCCAAGGTGTCTTCCAAGTGCTGAATGCGACGAGACACCGCCGACTGCGTCAGGCAAAGCGTTTGCGCTGCCTTGGTCAGTGACGCGCTATCGACCACGGTGACGAAGGCCTTCAAGTTTTGAAATAGCATGCGAAATACTCATCATCTTTTAGAAAATTATGCGCTTGATGAATCTTGCCGTCGCGACTAGCGTGGTACCACTGGCCGCCGGTGTGGATGGCCGCTCACCCTGTTAAGGATATGTTCATGCCTTTAGTCCGAATTGACCTCGCCGCCGACACCTCCACCGACACCGTAACCACCATCGGTGAGGTGGTATATGCGGCGATGACCAGCGTTGCCAACGTGCCTGAGCACGATAAATTCCAGATCATCAACCGGCATGCCAAGGATGAACTGGTGTACCCGGCGGCCGGTTATCTGGGGATCACCTACACGCCCAGGATTGTGTTTATCCAGGTAACGTGGAACGCCGGGCGCAGCATTGAAGTGAAAAAGGCCTTTTATACATTTATCGCCGAAGGCATTCACGCCAGGACCGGGTTGCGCAAGGAAGACGTGTGGATCAGCCTGGTCGATGTGAAGCGCGAAGACTGGTCATTTGGTAACGGTGAAATGCAGTACGCGCCGACCGAGTGACCCAGGCACTAAAAAAGGGGCGACTCAGTCTGAGTCGCCCCTTTTTTTATTCGGCGTTCAGCGCCTGCAGAAACGCTGTGTGTTGCAGCGTTTGCGAAAACATCGGTAAGGTGAACTGCTCGGCTGCGTGCTGTTGTTCTTCACTGAACGTCGCGGTGCAATCGGTCAAGGTCACCACGTCATAGCCTTTCTCGTAACCTGATCGAACCGTGCCTTCGACGCAGCAGTTGGTCAAAAAGCCTGCGACGACCAGGTTCTGGATGCCATTGTTGCGCAGGACCAAATCCAGGCCGGTGGTGGCGAACGCATCCAGCCCGCGTTTGCCTTCAATCACAATATCGGCGGCTTCGCGCGTCAGCGCGTCGCTGATCTCGGCGCCCCAGGAGCCGGCGCGAAAGGCGCTGCCGTCGGCCACGCCCTTGAGGATGCCGTAGGAGCGCGTGGTCAGCTCAGGGTAGCCGTCGGCAAATTGGATCGGTAAGTGGATGATCTTCACGCCCAGCTTGCGTGCCTGCTCAATCGTGGTGGCGGTGTTTGCCAGCATGTTGGAGGTGTGCATGACGTCTTTCACGGCGTCATGGAACACTCCGCCGGGGGTGGTGAAGTCGTTCTGGTATTCAATCAACACAATCGCGGTTTTATGCGGGTGCATGGTCGCTCTCCGATCAATAGGGTTTATTCATTGCTGCTTTCAACCAGGGCGACGCTGTAGGTCGCACCCTTCAAACGGTGTGCAGCGACCGCCTGATACGCGGGGCTGTCGTACCAGGCGCGCGCCGCCGCGGGGGTGGGGAACGCCAGGATTACCATACCTTCTGCCTGTGCGCCCTCGAGCGCGTGCGGCGTGCCCTTGACCACCAGGTCAATGGGGTGCCCGTCAAACGTATCGCGGACCTGGCTTTGGTACAGGTCCAGCTGTGACTGGTCGTGGGTACGTTCTTTGGTGAACACAATAAACGCGGTCATGTCAGTGGCTGCTTGGGGTAGGCGCATCGGGGGCAATAAAGCCCTGGTCTTTCAGCGCTTGCCAAAATTCGCGCGGGACGCGGGCCTTGATTGCCTGCGTGTCTTCGGTAATACGCGAAGGCCGACTTGCGCCAGGGATGACGGCGGCGACCAGCGGGTTGGCCAGCACAAATTGCAACGCTGCTGCCTTGATATCGACGTGGTAGTGCTGGGCGATCGCGTGGATTTTCGCCACCTTGTCGAGCATGGCGGCAGAGGCAGGTTGGTACTCGAAGTGCTTGCCGCCGACCAGCACGCCGGAGCTGTAAGGGCCGCCCGCGACAAACTCGGCGCCTTTGGCCTGAGCTTTGGTGAACAGGCGTTGCAGCGGCTGCTCATGATCCAGCAGCGTGTAGCGACCGGCGAGCAGGAAACCGTCGGGCTGAACCTCCTCCAGATCCAGCAGCAGTTCGCAAGGCTCAACGCGGTTAACGCCCAGCCCCCAGGCCTGAATCACACCTTCTTCCTTGAGACGCGACAGCGCCTTGAAGGCGCCTTTGCGGGCAATGTTGAAGTGTTCGATCCACTCATCACCATGGGTGTCCTGGGCCACATCGTGGACGAATACGATGTCCAGTCGGTCGGTGCCCAAACGCTGCAGGCTGCTTTCGATGGAACGCAAAGTGGCATCGGCCGAGTAGTCGCTGAGCATCTTGTTCGGGTTGCCCTGGCTGAACGGGCCGGAGCCTGCGTTTGCGTGCACTTCGTCAGACACCAGGCGGCCGACTTTGGTGGAAAGGGTGTACGCATCCCGAGGGTGATGGGCCAACGCCTTGCCCAGGCGAGTCTCGGACAGCCCGGCGCCGTACAGCGGCGCGGTGTCAAAGAAACGGATGCCTTGAGCCCAGGCGGCGGCGACGGTAGCGGCTGCCTCGTCTTCATCAATGGCGCGGAACATGTTGCCCAGCGGCGCAGTGCCGAAGCCCAGTTGCCCGATAATGTTGTCTTTCAAACTCATTGCATCACCTCGGCCTCATCAGGCCTTTAATCGTAGGTCAAGCACGACGGTTGGGTCGTGTTCGTTGAGGAATTTCTCAAGCGAGAGTGAAGATACATGAGTGTAAACATCTATTAAATAGATTCTGTATAAAATCTATTTGAGTTTTTTGAGTGTTCAAGCGTGAGTGAGGTTTGCCTGGCTGCTGATCGGTCTGGTGCAAACAGGCTGATTATTGCGATGCTAACGGCCCACGCGTCACGACCCGCCCACATCGAATTCATGGAGAAACATCGATGCAATCGCTGCCCATCCCGCCGTCCATCGTCGGGCACACGCTTGAGTTACGCCCTTTGGACAGCGCTGATTTCGAAGCCCTGTACCGCGTCGCAGCCGATCCGTTGCTCTGGGCTCAGCACCCGAGCCCAACCCGCTATCAAGCGCCGGTATTTCGTGAGTGGTTCGACCAGGCATTGACGTCGCAGAGCGTTGTGGTGGTGATCGACCGTGCCAGCAACGCGTTGATAGGCAGTTCTCGCTACTACGACTTCAGTGAAGAAAAACGTGAGGTTGCGATTGGGTACACATTTTTAGCCCGTGAAAAATGGCGCGGCGCAGCGAATGGTGAACTCAAGCGCCTGATGCTCGACCACGCATTTCGCTGGGTCGACACTGTGTGGTTCCATATCGGCGCTCAGAACATTCGCTCACAACGGGCCATGGAGAAAATCGGCGGAAGGTTGTCGCATTCCGCAACGAAGGATGTCGCCGGGCGCACCCAAGAGAACCTTTTTTATAAAGTTGAGCGTGATGCGTTTGTGGGTAACCAGTTGTAGTGGATCAGGATGCGAGTGTGATTGTCGGTCGGCAGGATGCGGGGGGACTTGCGGAGAGCAAAAAGAGAAGGAACGGCAGCTGTGGTTCGATCTCCAACAGAGACCTGCGTGCACAATGTGATGCTTTGAAGCGTTGATCGATGATCGAGAGAGTGAATTTACTTCCCGAAAAATGTAGAGGTGCCACCTCTAATACATCAGTTTCGACACCGGCGATGCATTGGGAAAATACCCTTCCTGGGCGGCTTCGATGCCGCAAATGCTAAATTGCCGCCCAATCAAAGAGGCGACGACCTGCGAATGTTGATAGCGGCGGTAGGGGTTTAGGAGCTTCAAGATGGGATTCGCAACAACACTCTGGGGAAGCAATCTCCACAACCTCTGGCAACTCTGCAGCAACCGGCCTGAACACGCTTTTCGTTGTGGCGACTGGGTGTTATTCGATCATCAAGAATGGCAGCCCATTCGTGATTACGCCCAGAAACTGCTTGGTCTAATGGAGTGCCTGGAAATACAGCCTCACCTGGACGACCTGACAGTTGATTGTTGCAACGAGGTAAAGGGGGACATCGTTGCCAATTTTAAGCGTACATAACAGCCGTCAATGCCCAGCCCCGCGCTGGGCTTTTTGCATCTGGCGAAAGCATACGTATAAGAAAGGCGCTCCGTAGAGCGCGTTATAGCTACTTGATCCAGGCTTACTTTAACGGAAAGGTAGCCATGAATGCTGTCCCACTTTCAATGGTTGAACTAACCGAAACCGTGCCGCCGTGTGCCTTCACGATTTCGCGAACAATGAAAAGCCCCAATCCAACGCTGCGACTGTCTTGCGCAAGATTGACACCACGGGTCATCGGACTGAAGACCGTGGCCAGAAAGTCTGGAGGAATCGGTATACCCCAGTTGTGCACCACCAACTCGAAACCTTGCTCTGTAATGGAGGAGGTTACTGTCACCGGGCGATCCACCGCTCCGTACGTAACAGCATTGGATATAAGGTTGCCTGCAAGCTGCGTAAGCCTATCGCTGTCAGCCATGCATAGACCCTGGCCATTGATTGAATGCAGAAACTCTCGTTTGGGATAAACGATTCGAAGCTGCTCGACAGCCGCAGCGATCAGCAGGTGTAGGTCGATAGTCGTTTTTGTTACCCCAATACCGCGCCCTATCCTGGCCTGCGTGAAATCCAACAAATCGTTGATAAGCCTGCGTGCCCTTTGCGCCGCTTCCTGAGTGTGCCGAACCAATTGTTGCTGCTTAGGGGACAGATCATTGCGCTCAAGCACCTCGGTGGCCATTGAGATCACCGAGAGGGGATTACGCAGATCGTGACTCACTATGCCAATCATTTGCTCAGAGAACAGAGCACGGTCTTCTGCTGCTGCCTGCTCCCGTTTTACGTCTGTAATGTCATGAAGAATACCGACAAACTGAACGAGCTTGTTATTTGGGTCGAATGCCGCACGCCCAGTGGAGAGTACCGTGCGCTGAACGCCGTCAACGCCGTTCAATCTATAAGTGCAGCGATACTCCTGAGCTACCGATCCGAGAGCCGCCGAAAATAACTCGGCCTCTCTTGGGCGGTCATTAGGGTCTATTAGGTCTGAGTACACTGAGGCCGAAACATCTTGGTTTGACGGGTAACCGAGCAATTGCGCGACGCTGTTATCGTAACGACGCTCAAGTGTCACCGGGTCGACGTCCCAAACGTGCATTTTGGCCGACTCCAGAGCAACCCGCAGCCTCGCATCGGCAATCGACAAATCCCGCTGAAGCGTCAGGTGAGCTTCGAGCGATTCCTCAGCTTGCCGTTTGGAAATCAGCACTTCCTGCTCGAATCGATGCCGCTCGATCACTACAAAAGCGCAAACCTCATCGAAAATGCCTCCAAGGTGCTCCCGCCTTGTTGCGTTGAGAATCATGGGTAATTTTTTACCCTCAGACGTCGCAAACTCAAGCTTTACCTCGCAGATGGAACGCTGCATTTCAAGCAAAGGCATCCAGTGAGTTTGATGGAAAATCCGTCCTCCGATAGTCAGCAACTCTTGAAGCTTACGTCGGCCAACCAACTGATCTTTGGAGTACCCCAGCCACTCGCAGAAGGTGGTATTTGCCCGAAGGATTAAACCGGCCTTGCTGGTGATAATGAGGGCGCAGGGAGCGTGCTCGTAAAGCAAGTCGGCATCAGGGAGTGGGTCGTCATTAGCCCCCATGAGCAATTCGACCCTGAACGCTTGCAATGAAGCTTTGGATCGAATTGATGCATAGATCAGGAGCACTCAGGTGCGGGCAATGCCCCACGTTTTCTATCACCTCAAGACGATTATCCGGGATCACCTTGTTGAGGTAACGACCGACTTCGACAGGTGCAATGATGTCGTCGGAGGACTGAATAATCAGCGCCGGCGCCAGTAGCTTGGCCACGTCATTGCGGTTATCAGATAGGAACGTCACCCTGGCGAACCGCTTCGCAATATCAGGGTCTGTCTGGCAGAAGCTATTGGTTAATTCGACACCAAGATGGGGCTGTTCAGGCGCGCCCATGATGGCGGGGGCCATGGAGCTGGACCAGCCAAGGTAGTTGCTTTCCAACGTCTCCAGAAGTGAGTCGATGTCCTCCCTGCTGAAACCACCAAAATATTCACCATCGTTGATATACGACGGTGAAGGCCCAACCATGATATGCGCCCCAAATAGGTCAGGACGCTTATTGGCGGCGATTACGCCAGCCATAGCGCTGACAGAATGCCCGACAAATATGACCGGGCAGTCCGCAAACTCCTCAATAATCTCCACGATGTCTTGCGCGTACCCTTTTAATGATGAGTACCTCACAACCTCGTAGGCTGAGAGGTCTGACTTCCCACAGCCTACGACGTCGAAAAGAATCGTCCGAAAGTTTTCGCGGAATGCCGGCTCGACCAGTCTCCACATATTTTGATCACACCCAAAACCATGCGCAAAAACTAGAGTGGCAGGGCCTGAACCGTGGACGCGTACATTGTTGCGAATTAGGACAGACATTTAAGCCTCCTGCGCTGATCACACATGGAATTTGAAAGGGCGAGTTTAACAGTCTATGTCATTAAGTGCCGTCGTCCGCCTTGCTTGGCAGCAAAAACCTGGACGATAGCAAGTCTCAACGGGCATGGTCCGGAGGCTTATTTGAAGGCGGCGGACGAGCCCTGGGCTGAGCGCTACATCGCTGACGAACTGCCGGTTGGACAGGCGGTCGGAGGCGGCACGCAAGGTAGGCATGCAGCGCCACCCATTTCAATCCTTAGGTCTCGGCGGTGTCCAGTATGTTGATACGCTGCGCAAGGGGTGTCATTCGACAAATAAAGGAAATATTCGATTTGCCAAATTGATAGGAGTGTTTGCGGGTAAACGCCACGGTGGATTCGCACTTCGACTCGATCCCAGTCTCCTCCAGTACTTCGCGCTCCATAAAAACAAGCGCCTGGCCATCGAGCAGGATCTTGCGGCCCAGGACCGGAAACACACTCGAGTGTTGCACGCTGACGATTAAATCAATGAGTTCTACGTAGCCTGACAAGGACTTGCTGGCTTTTGTTCAGCAGCAAGGTTGGTGAAAAAAATGCAGCCTATTAACTTGGCGAATAAAACTAACGTCTCCTCAAGATCCGGGTCTTCAAACAATATTGAGCGTGAGTCCAGCGCGCATAAAGCGCCAAAGAGGCGTCCATCAGGAAGGAAGATAGGCGCGCCTGCATAACTTTCCAGTCCGTATTGCTTGACGACATGGCGATCTGAATATCTGTGATCGCCACTGATTTTTGGAATGAAGAGGGCTTTGGGGTTTCTTCTCAGTTCGCTGCAGAGGGTGATTTCCAACTCCAGGGTATTTCCAGCCTCTATCCCTAAATGCGTTGGGTCGCACACTGAGCAAACTATCCAGTCCTTTTCCGTGAATTTGGCAATGCCTGCAAATCGCATCCCTGTCAGGCGCGTAACAAGCTGCAAAATAGTGCTCGTGGCCTCCAGTTCAGCTATTTCAGAGCGTTCATCTGCGCTCAGCACAGAGTGCAAGGCAATCTCATGAGAAGCCATTTTTATCCTCTGCTGTCTGTCGCTGAGCGTGTCACTGTTGATTTGTGAATCTGTGCCATGAACCCTGCACTGTGCTTGATCCAGCTTTTAAGTCCGGAATCGGAGAACCAAGTCGTTCAAGTTCACGGCTAGACGTGATAATTCATTGCTTGCAGTCAACGTCTGGCGAGTGCCCTCAGTACTTTGAATTGCCAAGTCACGAATGCTTATGAGACTGCGATCTACGTCACGTGCAACGTGAGCTTGTTCCTCGGAAGCCGTCGCGATCTGAATATTGCGGTCGTTGATTTCCAGCACGGAATCAATAATTTGGCGCAGCGATTGGCCTGCTTGCTCTGCCGTATCTCGCGTGGTGTAAACCTCAGAAGTGCTCTTGTGCATCAACTCCACTGCGGCTGAAGAACCGGCTTGGATGGTGGATATCATCTGTTCGATTTCCTGGGTCGAAGTTTGGGTGCGGTGCGCCAACGCCCGAACCTCATCGGCCACCACTGCAAAACCTCGGCCCTGTTCACCCGCACGTGCCGCTTCAATGGCTGCATTCAACGCCAGGAGATTCGTTTGCTCGGCAATCGCCCTGATCACACTCAGCACTTTGGTGATGTCTTGAGCCTGGCCTGCGAGTTCTTTCACCTGGTCTGAGGAGACTTCGACCAGTTCCGTCAGTCCGCGCATGGCCGTTAACGTTTCAGTCACTTTTTGATTGCCCAGATCAGCCGCCAAGCTGGACTGCGTGGCCGCCTCAGATGTGGAGTTGGCATTGCGCGCGACCTCTTCGACGGCGGCGCTCATTTCGGTCACTGCTGTGGCCGCTTGCTCGATTTCGCTGTTTTGCTGCTGAAGGGTGCGATCGGCACTTTCTGTGATCGAAGTCATTTCAACGGCTGCGGTACTCAGTTGAGCAGACGCTCCCGAGATTTCTAAAATCGTGCTTCTGAGATTTTTCTGCATCCGATTGAGAGCATGCATCAAGCGCGAGGCTTCGTCTGAACCTGTCACTTCAAGGTCGTGGGTGAGGTCGCCAGACGCGATATCTTCCGCCAACTTCAGCGAGGCGCTGATGGGGCTGACAATGCTTTTAGTGAATAGGGTCGCCATGACGAGGGTTAAGATAAATGCGACTACCAGTACCGAAATCAAGACGTTAACGCTATGGGTATATACATCTGTCGCGTCTTGCCCCGACACCACCGCCTGACGCGCATTTTGCTCACGAAGAATTGTTAGCTGCTCCTGATAGGCGCCTGCTCGCTGTGCCTGCTCTGTGTTCGCAAAAAGGACAGCTTGATCATGATCAGCAATATCGAGGGCAAGTACGTTCTTGAGGCCGTCGATGTAGACATTCATAGCTTGGCTTGTCTTCGAAAACTGCAGTTCATCCTGCTGGCCAGAAATCAGGTGTTCACGGTAAAACTCGGTCTTCGACTGGAGTGTCTGTATGGCGCCTTCCACCAATGACAGCGATTTATCATGCACATCCTTGGTCGTGCTCGACAGCATGCGGATACTTTCAAGGCGAGCATGGAGCAGGGCAATTTGAATGTCGTCAATGACCTGGATGCTGGGCAATGAGTTTTGCTCGATGTCCTGCTCTGCATTACGCAGGTGATCTATCTGCAGATACGAGAAGCCCGCCAAGCTGATGAGCAGAAGTGTGATTAGCCCAAAGCAGACGAAAGCCCTGCGCGCGATATTCAAGGATCTTAATTTCATATAGGCCTCCGAAGGCCGGGATTTATTGGCGTGGCAATCCACATCATTTTGTTGAGCGCGAACAAAACAGACTGTTCATGCAGCACAGTGACTCTCGGCTGCAGCTTGGGGGGCAGACGTAAATACAGGAATACAAAAGAATGAATCGAGATAATAGGCGCGCTAAATAATTGCGCGCTTATGAGTTTTAGGCGCTTATGCCGTAAGCGGGCCGGAGGAGAGTTTTCGATTAATCCAAGCGGGGGTGTGCCGCAACGACGTGCGCACCATTGCAGGCTTCGCGCATTGAACTACGCTTGCCGGGAGCGCTCTGACTTCGATCATTTTGGTAACTGATAGGGCATCATGGACAAGCGGCTTGCGGGTCTGTCAATACTGCTGACCCTCGGGTGGGTCGTCACGGTGGCGGCCGTCATGTGGTATTTCTACGACAATTAATCTGAAGGCCGAATCGATTCAGGCCTTTTAATCCTGACGTTCCCCAGGGCCGTATGGCCTTTGCACCCCTCGAAGACTTCCGATGGCATATCCCTGATGCAGTCATAACCTTACCCGTGCGATGGCTCGGGCTGCTCAACCGTGACCCTGAACTACTCACCAGAGCGCTTTCTGGGTTCCCAGAAGATATGGCTGTGCGCAGGATACTGATCGACTTCGCGCTTGGCGGGGTTGGCCATGCCACCCATCATCTTGACGAGTCTTTATTCTTAAGCTGTGTTGACGAGGCGACCTCAGCGCTGGAGCGTGCCAGACGACTCATAGCAGAAGCCCCTGATCCTGAAGCGCTGGGTATCTGATATCTGAAGTGCAGCATTTCGACCGCCTCATCGCGGACTGGAAAGCCTATTCGGAAAATCCCATAGGCGGCTTCCCCGAATGGTGCGCGAAACTGGGACGAGACTACACATATTCCGCCAAGGTCTACTACGAGAGATGAGGCGGCGACAGACCCAGCGCGCATCAGGTTTCCTCAAGTGCGAGTAGGTTTTCATAGCAGTTTGAGAGCGGCGAAGGATCACATCTGAATGTGGCATCGGTGTTCCTCCCTGAGGCGAACAGCGTAGCAGGGAGCTTCTTCGGTGTGGCGCTGTAGGTTGCCGCAGACACCGCGAAGAAATTGAACACGCCCTGCCAAGCGCAGGGCGTGTCTGACATTACTTGCCGAGTTTTTTACGAACGTCAGTCACCATCGGGCCAACGGCTTTAACCGCGTCTTTGAGCTGTTGCTCTGTTACCCCGAACTCCTTCGTCCAGTGATTTAGCTCCCAAGGTTCTGATGTGTTCACTCGAGCACGATCTTGAGGCCCACGGTTTTTCAGATCATCAGACATACTCCACTCCCTGCGGGTTGGCCTGGAGGGCCCAGGCGACTCTCGATAGAGCATGGGAAAGTATGGGTAGTTCGATTGAGGTTACAGGAGGGTAATTGCATTCGGCAGGACGCCGCAGGAGGGCAATTGCGGAACAGGTGTGTCAATTGCGGAAAAAAGAAAAAGGCCTGCATGAGTTTCCTCATGCAAGCCCTTGATATCTATGGTGCCCGAACCCGGAATCGAACCGGGACGCCCTTACGAGCGGGGGATTTTAAGTCCCATGCGTCTACCAGTTTCGCCATTCGGGCGGTAGCGCGGTGCAGCAGGGTTGGGAATATATAGACCCAGGCGCTTGGATGCAAGGTCGAACGTTGTGTTTGTTGCATTCGCGCAAAGTTGAAAAAGCTTGCCAGATCAGTGCCCTACACGAGAAACCTGCCGTCGAGGCGAGGGTTTTGACACGCCACGACATGCTCCCGTCACTATCCGACGCAGCCCTGAATTAGAGTGCGCCTGCGCATTCCTGTCAGGTCGGCTCATGAAATTTGCATCTGATCCCATCGTCACTCAACAGTTTGAGCAACGCATACGGTTATTAAAACCGGTCGACTATCGAGCCGCGGCATCGTGCTGACAGTTTTGCCGAGATGGATTTCGAGGGTGTCGTTCTGGCGATAGGCGACGAGCGCTTGGTCCGCTTGCATCACAACGGATTGGCCGTCACTGCGAGTAACTGCTCGGCGATCCCGGCGTTTCAAGTGGAGGAGGTCGAAGCTGTCCTGCTGCGGGTCAGCAGCACGCAAGTAGTCATGGCCGTGACAATTCTGCCATAGGGCAATACTTGCGCACTGCTGCAGGAACCCGACGGGAACCTGGTGAATATCTTCTCAATACCCGAACAGCTCAGACAAAGTGCTGCCCGCTGAACCCGCGTGGCAAGCGCTGCAACCCGGGCAGGTCGGTCAGGCGTTGCGTCCACGCACTGCGCCAGTCGCTGGCAGCGTGGGTCTGGGGTTTGCGCGCGGATCGGCGGGCGGCATTGCGTTGTGTGCGGCGCGCTTCTTTGTAGGCTTCGGTATTGCGGCAGGTGCGGCATTTAACTCGGTTCAGCTCGGTGCTGGACGTAAGATTGCTGCCGTGATGGCCGCAGGCTAGATGCCCGGCGACCTTGAAGTGAGTGACCATGTAAGCGTCTCCTTCTTATGGGGGTACGCGCATCCCAGACCAGCAGGTGCACGTGAGCAGGGCGGGGCAATTAACCCCGGCGCCTCAGGGTTTTGACTCCAGGCGCGGCGCGGCGTTCGGTTTTGTTCCGCGGCGGGTTCGCGTTACCCTGTGAGGCCAACAATCATAAAAAGGAATGGATGATGACTGTCGACGTGTTGCCGCTGGAAGGCAGTTGCCGTTGTAACCGGGTGCGCTTCAGCGTGAGCCTGCCCCCAGTGATTACCATGGCTTGCCATTGCAGCGGCTGCCGGAAAATGACCTCAAGCGCGTTCTCCCTCAGCGCCTTGATCCCTGCCAGTGGCTTTACCGTGACCCAGGGTTGCCCGGTCATAGGCGGCTTGCACGGTGTGGACCGTCACTATTGCTGCCCGCATTGCATGAGCTGGCTGTTTACCCGTCCCCATGGCATCGACGAATTCGTCAATGTGCGCGCGACGTTGTTGGATGACGCCCACGACTACGTGCCGTTCATGGAAACCTGGACCAGCGAAAAGCTGCCCTGGGCCTCCACGCCTGCCGTCGAAAGCTTTGCGCAATTGCCAGCGCCGCAGGACTTTCCACGCTTGATGCAGGCCTACGCCGCGTTCAGCGCACGCTGAGTTCAGTCAATCAGTGCCAGCAGGTCGGTGTCGCCTACATCCACGCCCGCTTGGGTCAGCAGCGTGGTTGCCTGGCCTCGGTGGTGGGTCTGGTGATTGAAAAAATGCACCAGCAAGCCAAAGAACGGCTTGTGGTTCGCGGCGCCGCGCATGTTGTGATAACGCAGGTGCTGGTCCAGGTCGGAATCGCGCAGGCTGTGCGCCCACTCGATGATGAGCTGATCCAGCCATGCGCGATGGGCTGACAGCACGCGCAGATCGGCAAAGGCCAGCTGCTTGAGGTCGGTGGGTGTGGCAATCGCACTTAAGGGGGCCAGCGCCGAAAAGCCCGCGGGATGCTGGGCAAAACGTTTGAGCCAGACGGTATCCCCCAGCGCGAGGTGATTCAGCGTGCCGAGGATTGAGGCAAAAAACGCCTGTCGATCCGCCGCCAGCTCCGCGTCCGTCAGCGTGCTGGCGGCGTCGTAGAGTTTGCGGTTCATCCACTGGTTGTAGTTGGCCATCAACACGATGTGCTCGATACGGTTCACGGGTGCTCTCTCTCAACGGCGCAGTGGCGTCATCATAGAGCGTGCCTGCCCGGCGGTCATGGTGTTCCAGCAGCGGCGGGCTATGGTTGTTGAATGCCAACACTGCGCCCTGGGAGGGTAAGACCATGAACACCAGCGATCTATTGGAACAATTGCTGCGCGGGCAGTCAGGCAGCGCCTCCTCGGGCGGTGGCCTGGGCGGCCTGTTGGGCGGTTTGCTCAAAAACACCAGCGCCGGCAATGCCTAGGGCGGCGGTGGGTTGGGTGGATTGTTGGGTGGCCTCGGTGGGCTGCTGCGCGGCGGGCCCGCCAGCGGTACGACGCAGGCGCGTTCCGGCGGGATGAATTACGCGGCATTGGCGTCTCTCGGGATGGCCGCGTTTCAGGCGTATCAGGCCTGGCAACGACAGCAGGCGTCTGCACCCCAGCAGGCCATTCAGACGGTTGACCAGCTCGACGGCCCTGAGGCCGAGGCCCACAGCCATGCACTGTTGCGTGCATTGATTGCGGCCGCCAAGGCGGATGGCAAGATCGATGCGCAGGAGCAACAGATGATCAGCACCGAGATTGGCCGCCACACCGACGACCCGCAACTGCAGCAATGGCTTGACGCCGAAGTGGCCAAGCCGCTGAATGCTGCGGATTTTGCCGAGTATGCGCGTGACCCGGCGGTGGCTTCGGAGATCTACCTGGCCAGCGTGATGCTGGTCAATGATCAGCAGCAGGAAGAGCGTAGCTACCTGGATGAACTGGCAGGGCAGTTGCAGATCGATCCTGATCTGCAACTGCACCTGGAACAGCAGGCCAAGGCTTAGAAGCGAAGGGTGGCACCGGTCGTCAACCACTGATCGCGCGCGCCGCTCAGGCTCTGCCCGACGACGACATCCACATCCACCAACGCGCCGAGATGGAAGCGGGGCCCGGCCTGCCACGCCTGGTCGCCGCCTTCCTGGCCGTAGCGCTCACCGATCAGTGTCAAAGCATGCGCAAGCTGATATTCGAAGCCCGTGCCCCAGGTCAGGCGGTGGTGTTGTTCGCCGCCGTTGTAGGCATGTGTCCAGCCGCCATTGAGGTTCAGGCGCAGCGCTTCGACAGGTTGCCAGGTCAATGGCACATTCAGGTCCGCGCCGTCGAACGCGTGCTGGCGGTCCAAGGCAAAATGCGACGTTGCCGAAACCGCCAGCTGTAGCCCAAGGTCCTCGCGTGACCACACCTGCGCCTTCACTTGCGGGCTGACCTGCGTTTGGGCATCACCGGCCTGGCTGGCGCGCGACAGTGCGGCGCTCCATTGCACCGCGGGCAGTGCGTTGAAGGTACAGGCCGGGTTCAAGGTTTCGCTGTGGCTGTTGCCTTGGTGCCGATTGGCGGTGTACCAGGCGTCCACATTGCATTCGCCCGGAGCGTTGACCGCGCCGTCATCAACCACATAGGCACCACCGGCCGCGTGAGCTTTGGAAAGCAGCGCGATGAGCAGGACAAGGCCCAGGGTCACGCCGATAAACGTCAGGTTACGTTGCAGTGCACGCCGCTTGGCCGGCGGCAGCAGCAACAGGGTATGGCGAGCGCCGCGATAGTGACGTGCGCGATATTTGGCAAACCCGTCTTGGCGATGAGGGGTGTGTTTTTTGTGCATGATGCACCTCGCTTGAATTCAGCTTTCTACGGTCAGCACCGAAATGCCGCTGGCTTTGGCCTGGCAGACCAGCTCCGAGGTGTCGTCACCACCCGGCAGGGCGATGACCACGTCGGGGCGGCTGTCGGTCAGCATGAAATGGTTGCGTTGGCGTTCCGCCTGCTTGCCATGGCGTTGCCAATTGGGCGGGTATCGCACCACGTCGATGCCGATTTCCCGCGCCCATTCCTCAACGTCACTGCCCAGAAATTGGTTGCCGCCGTGAATCAATACCTGCACCGGGCGCAGGCGGTGGTAAGCGTCCAGCACTTGGCGGGACTTTTTGGTGTCGGCGTAATGACGACCTGCACAGATCAAGACGCGCATGGTGAGAATCCTTGTGTTGCACGGTGGCCGCCGGGCGACGGCCACCGTTTTCAGAGGCGGGGGATCAGTACCACTGCTTGAAGCGGCGGATGTAGATCGTTTTCATCAGTTGAGCCACGCAGCAGTAGGCCAACAGCGTGCCGACCAGCCATGGGAAGTACGCCAGCGGCAGCGGCTGCAGGCCGACCAGTGTGCCCAGCGGCGAGAACGGCACGTAGATCCCCAAGCCGATGACGATGGCGGTCATCATCAACACCGGCCAGGCGGCCGTGCTCTGGAAGAACGGGATCTTGCGAGTCCGCAACATGTGCACGACCAGGGTTTGCGAGAGCAGCCCCTCGATAAACCAGCCGGACTGGAACAGGGTCTGCATTTCCACACTGTTGGCGCTGAACACGTACCACATCAGCGCAAAGGTGGTGATGTCGAAGATCGACGAGGTTGGCCCGATCCAGATCATGAAGCGGCCGATGTTTTTCGCATCCCACTTGCGCGGTTTGGCCAGGTATTCCTTGTCCATCTTGTCCCACGGCAGGGCCAGCTGGGAGATGTCGTACATCAGGTTTTGCAGCAGCAGGTGGATCGCCAGCATCGGCATGAACGGAATGAACGCACTGGCTACCAGCACCGAGAACACGTTGCCGAAGTTGGAACTGGCGGTCATGTTCAGGTACTTCATGATGTTGCCGAAGGTTTCGCGGCCCTTGAGCACGCCTTCTTCCAGCACCATCAGGCTCTTTTCCAGCAGGATGATGTCGGCCGATTCCTTGGCGATGTCGGTGCCGCTGTCCACCGAGATGCCCACGTCGGCGTCGCGCAGCGCTGGTGCATCGTTGATGCCGTCGCCGAGGAAGCCCACAGTGTGGCCGTTGGCTTGCAGCGCTTTGAGCACCCGGGATTTCTGCAGCGGCGTCAGCTTGGCAAACACGGTGCGTTCTTCCACGCGGCGCAGCAGCGTCGCGTCGTCCATCGCTTCAATTTCCACGCCCAGCAGTGGTTGACCAGGTTCCAGGCCGACCTGGCGGCAGATCTTGCTGGTGACCACCGCGTTGTCGCCGGTCAGCACCTTTACCGCCACGCCAATTTGCTGCAGCGCCGCAATCGCCGGGCCCGCAGTTTCCTTCGGTGGATCCAGGAAAGTCAGGAAGCCCTGGATCACCAGGTTGCGCTCATCAATCGTGGTGTACTGCTGGCGAGCCAGCGATTTAGGGATGTTGCGGGTGGCGACCACCAGTACACGAAAGCCATCCTCGTTGTAGTCATTGGCCAGTGCCAGCAGCTCGTCACGGCGACGATCATCCAGCGGCACTGCAGCGCCATCTTCCATGACGTGGGTGGAAATGCTCAGCATCTCTTCCACCGCGCCTTTGCACACCAGCAACTGGTCGCCGGCAGCGTCCTTGACCACGATCGACAGGCGACGGCGCACGAAGTCGAACGGCAATTCATCGACCTTGCTGTAGGCAAATGGCCGCTGGAACTTGGGATTGTGTTCCGAGAATTGCACCACGGCCTGGTCCATCAGGTTCTTCATGCCGCTCTGGTGGTAGCTGTTGAGCCAGGCCAGGGACAGCACCGCGTCATCACGTTGACCGAAGGCGTTGACGTGGTGTTCGAGGATGATCTTGTCCTGGGTCAGGGTGCCGGTCTTGTCGGTGCACAGCACATCCATCGAGCCGAAGTTCTGGATCGCATTCAGGCGCTTGACCACCACTTTGCGCTTGGCCATGGCGGTCGCCCCCTTGGCCAGGTTGGCGCTGACGATCATCGGCAGCATTTCCGGGGTCAGGCCCACGGCTACCGCCAGAGCAAACAGGAACGCGTCGCCCCAGTCGCCTTTGGAGAAGCCATTAAGCAGGAACACGATCGGCACCATCACCAGCATGAAGCGAATCAACAGCCAGCTGACGCTGTTGACCCCACGGTCGAACGCGGTTTGCACCCGCGAGCCGACAATCGCCTTGGCCAGCGAGCCAAAATAAGTGCGCGGCCCGGTGGCAACCACCACGGCCTTGGCGCGTCCGCTGACCACGTTGGTGCCCATGAAGCAGATGTTGGGCAGGTCCAGCAGGTTGCCCTGGTCGGCCGCCAGCGAAGAGGCGGATTTTTGCGTGACGTCACCGAGCGTGTCGTACTTTTCGACCGGCAAGGCTTCACCGGTCAGCACGGCCTGGCTGATAAACAGATCGCGGGATTCGATCAGGCGCACATCGGCAGGGATCATGTCGCCGGCCGACAGTTGCACGATATCGCCGGCGACCAGGTCGCGCATCGGCACTTCGCGCAGCGTCGGCTGGGCGCCGACTTGCTCACGCCGCAGCACAGTGGCAGTGGTGCGCACCATGGCCTTGAGTGCTTCGGCGGATTTGGCCGAGCGGTGTTCCTGCCAGAAGCGCAGCAGGCTGCTGAGCAGCACCATGGTCATGATGATGATGACTTTGGTCAGGTCGACTTCTTCACCCGCCTGTAACGGCAGCCAATAGTCGGTGACAAAGCTGATGCCCGCCAGGGTCAGCAACACGTAGATGAAGGGATTGTTCAGCGCCTGCAGGAACTGGACGATGGCGTGAGGCGGCTTGTCGTGGGCCACTTCGTTGTAGCCTTCGCGTTGCAGACGCGCCGAGGCGTCCAGTTCGGTCAGGCCATCCTGGGTGGCGCGCACATTGGCGAGGGTGGCCTGCAGGCCGTTCTGGGCTTCGCGGGCGGCGCGCATTGACAGTTTGGTGTCGGTGTCGGTGCCATTTTTCTTGTGCAGAGGCGTGTTTTTTACGGCGCTCATTGTCTGTACTCCTGTCGCCAATTCTCGACAAAACATACCCGGTACTTACCTGAAGACAGGCGAGCGAAAGCATGCCGAGCCGCAAACTTCGCGATCGGTTTAAATAAGGTGTTCACATAACTTCTACAGCGCCCGCCAAACGCGCGTTAGTTAACTAACGCGCAGCGGGCTACTACTGGACGTGTTCATAAAGAACTCCAGAACATTAATTAGAAAGTTGCTGTTTCCAGCCGGGTTAAGCGCTGCGAGTGCTCAGGTAAAGTCCGAACATCAGGCGCGCTTGAGCCAGCATGGAAACCTGGGGTCTCTGCGGGTCTTGAGGGTCGGCATGGTCCCAATGCTGCAGCAGTTGGCCGCTGGCAGGGCACAGGTGCCAGTGCGCCAACACAGGGGCCGGACGCGCCTGGTCTTTGCTGGCTTGAGGGGAGGGTGCAGCAAACGTGGCCCGGGTAGGCGAAAAGCCTACGGGCTCGCGGCACAGCTTGGCGCGCAGGGCGGCGGCCAGCGTACGTACATCGGGCAAAGCAATGAGTTGGAAGGTCATAACACACCTCGGGACCGGACGGGCGACCGGTGAGGCAGTTACGGTGGAGCATCAAGCTCTAGCGCAGCTTACCGGACCTGGAAGGCGAGTCCTGTCATATTCTGGGTTTGGCGCCCGATGCCCGCTAAAGCGGTGCTCGGACAGCGACTAGATACTGTGTCCATTGGCTTCTTTTGTGAGGTTTAAAAAAGGCCCCAGTTGCGGGCACGGGCAATCTACTCAGACGGTTACAAAATGTCAACGCATGATTAATTAAATGAGCCCGTGTTCAGAGTTTATTCAGACAAGGGGCACGGTTAGTTGTGGGCTATATAACTTCATACACCCCGTGCAGCCAGAACCGCCAGATAGATCAACACTAAACCACACGCGCCGTAACTGACGCGCTGCCACAGCGGCGAGGCATTTTTGCGTAACAGATGGACCAGCGCCGCAATCAGAAAACACGACAGCACTGACGCCAGCATGAAACCTGCAAAAAACATCAGGGTTTGCCCAGCGCTGGGCGTAGCGCCGACGATCCCGGACAAGGCGCTGCCCAACGCGCCCCAGTACACAATGTTCTTCGGGTTAGCCAGGGACATGGCCGCGCCAACCGCCAGTGCGTTCCGACCGGAGTGGGCCGGCCCGCTGTCTGCTGCGGGCAGGTGCCAGGCGTCGATCAGACTGCGCACGCCGAGCCATGCCAGGTACACCGCGCACACTATCGTCAGCGGAACGCGCACGGCTTCGTGTTCAATCAGCAGGGCGATGCCGGTGAGGCCGATCACCGCCCAGGCGGCGTCGCCCACTAGCGAACCGATTTGCACCAGCAAGGCAGAGGTGAACCCATGGAGCAAGCCACGGCGCAGGGTTTCTGCCAGCACCGCGCCGGGCGAGAGGCAAAACACAAAACCGAATACCAGCGCGTAAAAAAAGATCGTCACCATGCCCGCTTTCCTTCAACAGAGGCGCGCAGTGTGCGGCTGTATGGCCCAGGCGTCTTGAACCAGATTGCGCTTTCAGCGTTTCAACAGGCTTTGATAGCGGCCTGGGGTGATGCCATAGGCGGCGCGAAAGTGCCGGTTGAGATGGCTTTGGTCAGCAAACCCCAGCTCATGGGCGACGTCGCTGGCCGAGGCGCCGCGGCGCAAGAGTCCCTTGGCACGACAGGTACGCAATTGCATCGCCCACTGCCTGGGGCTCAGCCCGGTTTCTTTCTGGAAGGTGCGCAACAGGTGGAATTTGGACAGGCCCAGCTCATCGCCCAACTGGTCCAGCGGCAGCGCTTGGCTCAGTTGCTCGGCGAGCAGCTCCTGGGCCCGGTGGATCATGCCTTTGCCGCCCGTGGCAGCGCCGGGCAGGCGCACACCGCTGGCACCCACCACTTCACCCAGCAGCAGAACCAAGGCGTCTTCGTTAATCTCGCGGAGCAATGGGTCGTCGTTCAAGGCACCTTTGACCGCCGCAGCCAGACGCTGTGCCAAGTCTGGCTGGAAGCACAGCGAGCGATCAAACTCCAACTGGGCCAGCCCCAGGTCAGCCGCCAACGCGTCGGCCGCGACGTACAGGCTGACAAAATGCCAGGGCGCACCATCAGCTGCGCCGCCACCTTGAATCTGCCCAGGGTTGTACAGCGTAATGCTGCCGGGCCCGGCCTGGAACTCGCGGCGGTCGAGCCAAACGCTTTCCTCGCCGACCAGGTTCACGCCGATCACGCATTCATCATGGCTATGGCGGGCAAAGGTCAGGCCGGTGCAGCGTGTATGGGTGACTTCGTAGTTGCCCAGCCAGGCGTGTTGCATGGCGCTCATCGGGTCGGCTCGATAGAAAATCAGCCGTGAGCATACGCTGACAAAGGTGTTCAGATCGACCATTGGCTGCGACGCGCGCCTAAGATGCGCACTGTGAGCCGGTCGCTATTTGGGGGCTGAGCTCACTGGCCAGGATGACGGTTCAGTAAGCTCTGCACCTTCCAAAAACAGGTTCAGGGTTTTAAATACTTCATTGACGCAAACGTGGAAGCGAGCTTTTTATAAATACGCTCGTCATCACTGTCGATATCGCCATCCCCGTCGGCATCCAGTGCACCCTTGATGGTGCGGTAACTGCCCAGGTAGTCAGGGTTGCTGGCGACGACAATGACGTCGGGACGGTTAAGGTCGCGATTGCCTTTTCGGTAATGCAGGATGCTGACATCGGTTGCCGGGCTGTCGCTGAAGCCCATCAAAATACGGTCATAGAGCCTCTTGCTCTCATCCCTAGGGCTCAAGGTGGCCATGGCAGTGATGAGGTTCGCGGCAGCCAGGTAGTAGGAGGCATCTTCCTCGTCATGGTCGCCATCCCCATCTGCGTCATTGGTGGGGGACGAGGCGTCGTACGTCCAATTGTCGTTCGTTGAATACAGGGTGATGCGGCTATTGGGGTTGCTTAAATCACTGTTGCCTTCGTCAAAGCGAGACATCACCACTTCAGGATTGCCTGCGCCGTCGGTGTCTCTGAATTCGTAGAGCTGTTTATGTTTCATGTCGGTGTCCCTTTTATTCAGTGCGAAGTCCCTCTGGCAATTGAATTTAGGCACCTGTCCTT
Organism: Pseudomonas sp. LBUM920; assembly: GCF_003852315.1. Lineage (NCBI taxonomy): Bacteria > Pseudomonadati > Pseudomonadota > Gammaproteobacteria > Pseudomonadales > Pseudomonadaceae > Pseudomonas > Pseudomonas edsoni (SeqCode). Next base: position 3,383,083 of record NZ_CP027762.1, on the reverse strand, counting down.
TAAGCGTCTACTGTGAGAGTTGACAGGTGTTTACTCATCCAGTGACGGTTCACGGCGCAAGTCTTCAGAGACTCAGGCGCAAGGCGAGCGCCGCCAGAGTGATCAACAGCACCGGCAAGGTCAGCACAATTCCGACCTTGAAGTAGTAGCCCCACGTGATGGTGATGCCTTTGCGCGCAAGAATATGCAGCCACAACAACGTGGCCAGGCTGCCGATCGGAGTGATTTTCGGGCCCAGGTCGCTGCCGATCACGTTGGCATAAACCATCGCGTCCTTGACCACGCCCACGGCATGGCTGGATTCGATGGACAGCGCGCCGATCAACACCGTCGGCAGGTTGTTCATCGCCGACGAGAGCAATGCCGTCAGCACCCCGGTGCCCATCGCCGCGCCCCATACGCCATACGTGGCGAAGGTGTCGAGCCAGGTTGCCAGGTAGGTGGTCAAACCCGCGTTACGCAAGCCGTAGACCACCAGGTACATGCCCAGGGAAAACACCACGATCTGCCACGGGGCTTCTTTCAGCACTTTGCGCGTAGAAATTTTGTGGCCTTTGGCGGCGATCACCAGCAGTAACACGGCGCACACGGCGGAGATCGCACTGATCGGAATGCCCAGCGGCTCCAGGGCAAAACAGCCGACCAACAAAATACCGAGTACCCACCACCCGGCACGAAAGGTCGCACGGTCGTGGACGGCGCTGGCCGGGTCGTCAAGGTCGGCGGGGTCGTAGGCCTGCGGAATATCGCGGCGAAAAAACCACAGCAACACCGCCAGTGTCGCTGCAACGCTGACGAAGTTGACCGGCACCATGACCGCTGCGTATTCGTTGAAGCCGATCTTGAAATAATCTGCAGAAACGATGTTCACCAGGTTCGACACCACCAACGGCAAGCTCGCCGTGTCTGCGATAAACCCGGCGCCCATCACGAAGGCCAGGGTGGCCGCCGGGGAAAAGCGCAACGCCAGCAGCATCGACATCACGATCGGTGTGAGGATCAACGCCGCGCCGTCGTTGGCAAACAATGCCGACACCAGGGCGCCGAGCAGCACCATATAGGCGAACAGGCGCCGACCACGCCCACGGCCCCAGCGCGCAACATGCAGCGCGGTCCAGGCAAAGAACCCGGCCTCATCGAGCAGCAGGCTGATGATAATCAGCGCGACAAAAGTGCCGGTGGCGTTCCAGATGATGTGCCACACCACCGGGATGTCAGCCAGGCTGATGACCCCGCACGCCAGGGCCAGAATCGCGCCCATGGTTGCGCTCCAGCCGACTCCAAGGCCCTTGGGCTGCCAGATGACCAGAACGATGGTGAAGATAAAGATCGCAATTGCGACAAGCATGAATAAACGCTCCGATGGCTCAGCAGCAGGTGCTGGCCCGTTGTGGTCTGTCGCCCATTGCATCAAGACGCTGCGCGTCGTTTTGCAACCATGGCTGGTTAGCTTGCAAGGTAATGTCCAGCACTTGGGTCACCCACTCGGGCAGTGCCGGGTTGATGCGGTAGTAGATCCATTGACCCTGGCGACGGTCCAGCAACAGCCCGCCACTGCGCAGTTGCGCCAGGTGGCGGGAGATTTTCGGTTGACTGTCGCCAAGAGCATGGATCAGTTCGCACACGCAAAGTTCGCCCTCGCGCAGGATCAATAACGTCAACCGTACGCGGGTGGCATCGGCCAGGCATTTGAACAGCTCGGGCGCGGAGAGGGGAGCGGACATGATCGAGGTCTTCGTATGGATGGCCGGGTGAATATATGGATAGCCATATATGTAGGTCAAATCCTGAATTCCGTTGACGTGGATCAAATGCCCGACAATCCGCCACAAGTGTCTGAAATTAAAATGAAACACGAATGTCCTAAAGTGCCTGCCCATTGCTGATGAAGGAAGAACTCGCGTGACCCGTGCCACTCGCAACCTGCGCAAAACCCTCGATTCTGTCGCGGACAATAATGAAACTGCGGCGTTTGACCTGATGCGCGCCGTCGAAAAACTCGGCGATGAAGTGCTGCGCCAACGCCTGCTCAATACCATTCACCGGCTCAACCAGGATGCCCATGAGTTGCGCGAAGCGCGTGATTCGGTGGAGCAGGTCTCGGTCAAACTCGCCTGAGCACGATCGTTCAAGACAAGCCCCGTATCACGCTGGCATGCTTGTCGACTGTCTGTCGATGAGCCGTCTCCATGCCTACAGCCTTACCTCATTACGCCTTCGGTCGCGGCGCCCTTGCCGTTATTCCACTGTCTCTGGCCTGTGCCCCCTGGGGATTGTTGGCCGGCTCCATGGCGATTGATGCGCAATTTACTCCGCTGCAAGCTCAGGGTTTGTCCGCCATTGTGTTCGCCGGTGCCGCGCAGTTGGTGGCGATCGGCATGGTCAAGAGCGGTGCCAGCCTGATCTCGATTGTGCTGACCACCTTGCTGCTCACATCCCAGCATTTGCTTTACGGCATGCACATGCGCCCGACGCTCTCGTCGCTCAATGTACGGTGGCGCATGAGCCTGGGCTTTTTGCTGACTGACGAGTTTTTCGCGCTGGTCAACCACTATGACCGTCAGACCTTCAATCGCTGGTATGCGCTGGGCGTCGGCCTGACGTTCTACATCATCTGGAACCTCTTCACCCTGGCGGGCATCGTGCTTGGCAAAAGCATTCCGGGGCTTGATCAGCTGGGGCTGGAGTTTTCCATCGCTGCGACTTTTATCGCCTTGATCACGCCGGTGGTGCGCGATGTGCCCACGGTGGTCTGCGTGGCGGTCTCGCTGCTGTGTTCGGTATGGCTGAGTTACTTGCACTGGGAGTCGGCGGTGGTGGTATCGGGCGTGCTGGGGATGGGCGCAGGGTTTGCCTGCAAGCGGCTGGGAGTAGGGCAGCGATGATCTACATCATGATTGTGGCCATGGGCCTGGTGGTATTTCTCAACCGCTACTTGTTTATCGAGCCGCGCCTGCCGGTGCGCCTCAATCGCGGCGCGCGCGAGTTTCTCGGGTTTGCGGTGCCGGGAATGCTGACGGCGATTTGCGGGCCGATCATTTTTCTCGCCGAGCATAAGCTCAACCTGAGTCCGGCCAACCCTTACTTGCTGGCGGGGATCTGTGCGGTGGCGTTGATGTTCTGGACGCGTAGCGTGTTGATCACGGTGCTGTTGAGCATGGGGCTGTTTTATGTGTTTCGTTGGTGGCTCTGATGCGCAGGTGAGTTGCTGGAGGTCACCCACCGACACCCAGGCAAAAAAAAGCCCGCGGGAGGGCGGGCAGAAGGGAGACTTCTTAAAAATGAGCCTGCCAACTATAGGCAGCGCGAGCGCCCTTCACAGTGAAACTAAATTCATTCGGCCGCAGGTTTTGGTGGCTTCTCGGCCTTGGCCTCCGCCGCCAGGCATTCCAGGGCGAACTGCTCGGTATAGGTCATCTGGATCGGCGTGCTTTCACCTTTTACCGTGCGTTCGCCATCAAGGATGTAGCGGATGCGCTTGTCGGTGACGCCGATGCGCTTGGCGATCCACGTCGGCGTCTGGCTGATGCGGCTGATCAACTTGTCGGCGTACTCGGTGGACGGGTTATAGCGTTCGGCGTTGGGCGTCATCGGGGTTCCAGGGGCAAGCGGGGGCATAAGTAGGCGACAGCGTGACGTAATAATCCTTGAGTGTCGCCTGCTAATGGTAGAGTCGCGTTTTTTTCCAAGGAGGCGATGGCATGCGAAAGCTGGTAATTGGCGCATTGGCACTGGCAGTACTGTCCGGTTGCGCGGGCTCGAAAATGAACGACGCGCGCACCGGCGTGCCGTACAAAACGCTGGCCTCGGACAAGACGCCGTTGGTGGTCGCCCAATGCATTCAGTTCGGCTGGCAGGACGAGGCGGTATTTGGCGTTGACGCCGGAGGCTTCAAGGAGCCGATCGAAGCAGGCGGTTTTACCGTGTACACCACCGGCGGCGATTATTTTGTCGACGTGCGCAGTGCCGGCGCCGGTTCCAGCGTCAATTACTTTGCCGTTGCCGACACGATGCCTGCCAAGCGTCGCCTGGCCGCGCTCGCGACCTGCCTGTAATCCTTTGCCTAAGTGATATTCGGAAAAGCCTGGCGGGACAGCCGACGGACATTGGCTTATCATTCCCCCGCTCGCTCGACGTGATGGCTCTTTACCAGTACACGGACGTCGAGGCCGCAACGTCGAGCGGGCCTCGTTTCTCCTAGCGTGGCATGTAGCCCAAGTGCCAGCGCCGCGGAATCTTCAGCGACACGACGCCCAGCAACGCGGCGAGCGCGCCACTGACCAGCAGCGCCTTCAGGCCGAGCTGGTGCTCCAGCACCGCGCCGATCACCGCGCCCACGAACATGCCGGCCCACGGAATCAGTTGCACCCTCCAGCCATTGCGCCGTTCTCCCAGCATCCAGCGGCCCAGCCCGCGGCCGAAGCGCGAGAGGGCGCCCGTCACATAAGTCAGGCCCACCGGCAAACCGTTTACCTCTTCCACAGCAGCATTGAGCATACCCATCGCCACAATCGCTGCCAGCAGCGCAGGCAAGGTGTCGTCGAAGGGCCACACCGCGCCGCCGCACAGCAAAGCCGCAATGCACAGCAGCAAGGGCAGCGCGTGCCGACGGCTGAGGCGGCTGATCACCACACCCAGGGCGTTGCCGACGACAAATGTTGCGACCAGCAGCAACAACCGTCCGGTGAGGCCCAGGTCGCCTGCGCTGATTGCCACGGCCAGGCGCGTGGTGTTACCGCTCATGAACGAAACAAAATCGCCGCTGGCCATAAAGCCTATCGCATCGGTCATGCCGGCCAGCACGGATAGGCTGGCCACCAGCATCAAGCCGACGCGCCCACGCCAGCGTTGGCGGTGGGCGAGTGCGGCGTTGGCGTAGGGTTTGCGCGATGAAGGCAGCATGGCCCCATGTTCCTCGGTGAGATTATTCGGCCACCACCGTAGGACGCTTTGGTTGCGCGCGCAATGACCTCAGACACACTCCAGTCGCCAGCCCTGACGCTGCCAGGTCAAAAGGTGCGTCGGCCCGAGGGCTTGCACGAACGTCTCGTCATGGGACACCACCACCATCGCCCCAGTAAAACCTTGCAACGCCTGCTCAAAGGCCAGCACGGATTCAAGGTCCAGATGGTTGGTCGGCTCGTCCAGCAACAGCAGTTGCGCCGGCACCTCGCGCCACAAGGCAATCGCCATCGCGGCCTTTAAGCGCTCGCCGCCGCTCAAGTGGCGGGTGGGTTGAGTCACCCGCAAGGCATCCAGTTGCAGCAACGCCAAACGCGTGCGCAGCTCGGCTTCGGCCAGAGGGGTGTCGAGCAGGTTGAGCTGTTCGACGATACTACGGTTGCCATCCAGCAGTGCCAGGTGCTGGTCGATATAGGCACTGGCCACATGCACGGTGCATTCGCCACTGACCACCGGCCATTGGCCCGCAAGCGCCTTGAGCAACGTGGATTTGCCGCACCCGTTCGGCCCGCGCACGGCCATGCGCACCGGGCCCGCCAGGTTGAGCGTGACGTAGCTGCAGGCATGGTGCGGATCAAGCCATGGCAGTTGAGCGTTTTCCACGCTTAGAACCTGGCGGCCATTGGGCAATACTGAACCGGGCAGCGCCAGCAGCGTGGGCGATTGATCCTCCACACGCTCATGGGCTTGGCGTACCTGCGCATCGAGCGCGTGTTTATACGCGTGATGCGCGCTGCGCACGCTGCTGACGATCTCCTTGGCGGCGCCCTTCCAGCGGGCTTTGGTGAACCCGGTGACATTCGCGGTTTCTGCGTGCTTACGTGCGCGGGCGGCGTTGCGCTGCAGGTTGTCATGATCTTTCTGCAGACGTTTGCGTTCGCGGCTGCGCGCCAGGCGGGCGTGTTCCAGGGCGGCCACGGCCGCATGCTGTTCGCTGTCGCGTTGCAAGCGATAGGCATCGTAGTTGCCGCCATACACCTGCGCGCCAAGCGGCGACAGCTCGATGATGCGCGCCATTGCATTGAGCAGTTGCCGGTCATGGCTGACCACCACCAGGCCGCCGGGCCAGGCTGCCAGCGTGCGCAGCAGCCAGTCACGGCCGGCGCTGTCGAGGTGGTTGGTTGGCTCATCGAGAATCAACAACTGCGGCGCGGCCAGCAGCGCACCGATCACCGCAACCCTGGCCAGTTGGCCGCCACTGAGTTGATCGGCTGGCGTGGCAGCGTCGAGTCGATGCAACCCGGCTGCACCCAGCGCGGTGCGCAGGCGTTCGGCAAGGTCCCACCGATCATCGACCAGCGCCAGATCATCCGCGCGGGCCTCACCGTGGGCCAGTCGCTCAAGGGCGGCCAACACCTGCGCGGTGCCGGTGACATCGGCGACGGTTTCGCCCGGTTGAACCGCCAGCGCCTGCGGCACATATGCCACGCTGGCCGAGCTTTTCAACGTGCCGGCAGTGGGCGTCAGCAAACCGGCGAGCAGCTTGGCGAGCAGGCTTTTGCCCCGGCCATTACGCCCGACAATCCCGGTGGGGGTGTGATCGATCGACAGGTTGAGGTCGTTCAGCAGGGTTTCGCCATCGGCGAACTGCAAGGACACGTGTTGCAATGAAACGAGTACGGGCGGCCGTTTGACGTCAGTCATCAGCACCTCCAAAAAAATGTCGGACAGGCCAACAAGCGCGCCAGGCGGCTCGTTGCAGATACATTTTGGAAGGCTTAGTTGTTCACGTCGGCGTGCATCCCGTGATTCAGAGGAGGCGCAAAGGCTAACCCACCTTGGCGTTTTTCGGCAAGTCCGCGGCCAATTGCTCGAGGAACATTGCCAGCGCAACTTCTTCGGCTTTCAAGCCTTTGCGCACCCGGGGCTTGGGCAGCTTGGACAATTCGCCCAGGCTGAAATGCTCCAGCACAGCAGGGTGGATATAGCACTTGCGGCACACCGCCGGGGTATTGCCCAGTTGCTTGGCGACGTCCTTGACCATGGCGACCACATGCCGCTTGGCATCCGATTCCGGTTGCCACTCCAGTTCGCGCAATACCGCCAGGGCCAGGGCGGTGCCTGCCCAGGTGCGGTAATCCTTGGCAGTGAAGTCGGCACCGGTGAGGCTGTGCAGGTAAGCGTTGACGTCATGGGAGCTGACGGTATGCCGCTCACCGTCTTCATCCAGGTACTGAAACAGATTTTGCCCTGGCAATTCCAGGCAACGCTTGACCACCGTGGCCAGGCGCCGGTCCTTGACGCTGACCTGATGCTCGACGCCGCTCTTGCCGCGAAACTGGAACAGTATCTCGCTGCCCTTGATGTCGACATGACGGGTGCGCAGCGTGGTCAGGCCGTAGGATTTATTGTCCCGCGCGTATTGAGTGTTGCCCACGCGAATCAGCGTGGCATCGAGCAGCATCACCACGGTGGCCAGGACTTTTTCGCGGGTGAAACCGGGCGCGGCAATTTGTGCTTCCAGTTGCGCGCGCAGTTTCGGCAATGCATTGCCGAACTGTTGCAGGCGCGAATACTTGTCGGTGTCGCGCACCTCACGCCAGCGCGGGTGGTAGCGGTATTGCTTGCGGCCACGGGCATCGCGGCCGGTGGCTTGCAAGTGGCCGCGCGGGTCGGCGCAGATCCACACGTCGGTGTAGGCGGGTGGCACAGCCAATGAGTTCAGGCGTTTGATTTCGTCGGCATCGGTGATGCGCTCACCGTTGGCGTCGAAATACTGAAACTTGCCGCGCAGCTTCTTGCGGCGGATACCCGGTTGGGTGTCGTCAACGTAATGCAGATCGCGGGGCAGGTCGGCAAGCAACGCGGAGTCGGGCATGGTGCAAATTCCTTGGCAGTAATCAGGCCGGTATGTCTGATTGACCGCAGGGTTTTGCGCTCGTGCCAAATTCTTAAGCCAGCACCGCCACCGCCTTGATTTGCGCCCACAGCGCCTGGCCGGGATGCAGCTGCAACTGGTCGCGGGAAAACCGCGTGATGCGCGCCAGCAACGGCGTGCCGCCGGCGTCGAGGCGCACCAGCACATGGGCGTTGTTGTCGGCAGAGATCTCCCCGGTCACCGTCACCGGCAAGCGATTGAGGATGCTGCTGGGTTCCTGCGCCTGCAGGCTGAGGCTGACATCCCGTGCCTGTACCTTGATGCGCAACTGTTTGCCCAGTGCCAACGGCGCATGGGCAACGCGCATCGATAACGCACTGTCGGGCAATTGCAGCGTCAGCAGTTGGTAGTGCGTGTCGTAGGCACTGACGCTGCCATTGATCACTACCCCGGCATCGTCACCCAGGGCCATGGGCAAATCGAGCCGCGCCAGGGTTTCACCGATGGGGCCGCTGGCCAGCACCTGGCCGTCACTGAGTAACACGATGTGATCGGCCAGCCGCGCCACTTCGTCCTGGGCATGGCTGACGTACAGCACGGGGATATCGAGCTCATCGTGCAGGCGTTCGAGGTACGGCAAAATTTCACTTTTGCGTTTGCTGTCCAGCGCCGCCAAGGGTTCATCCATCAACAGTAATTGGGGACTGGTGAGCAGCGCGCGGGCGATGCCGATGCGTTGGCGTTCACCCCCGGACAAATGCTGCGGGTGGCGGTCGAGCAAATGAGCAATGCCCAGCAGTTCGGTGGCGTGAGCCATGTCCACGCGCCGCTGCTGACGAGCAATACGCTTGAAGCCGAATTCCAGGTTGGCCCGCACCGACAGATGTGGAAACAGGCTCGCCTCCTGGAACACATAACCCAAGGCACGTTTGTGCGGTGGCACAAACAGCCCGTTGCGGCTGTCTTGCCAGACTTGATCGTTGATCTGCACAAAGCCGTCTTCGGCACGCTCCAGCCCGGCGATACAGCGCAGGCAGGTGGTCTTGCCCGAGCCGGAATGCCCGTACAACGCGGTGACGCCACGGCCGGGCAATTTCAAATCCACTTCAAGCGCAAAGCCTGGGTAGTTCAGTTTCAGGCGTACCTCAATCATCGCGATCAGCTCCAGCCCATCTTGGTTTTACGGCTGGAGTAAAGCGCCAGCAACACGAGGAAGGCGAACACCACCATGGAGCCGGCCAGCCAGTGCGCCTGGGCGTATTCCATGGCTTCGACGTGGTCGTAGATCTGCACCGAGACCACGCGGGTTTTGTTGGGGATATTGCCGCCGATCATCAGCACCACGCCGAATTCACCGACGGTGTGCGCAAAGCCGAGAATCGACGCGGTGATAAACCCCGGGCGGGCCAGGGGCAGGATCACCGTGAAAAAGGTGTCCCACGGATTGGCGCGCAAGGTCGCGGCCACTTCCAGTGGGCGGGTACCGATAGCGCCGAAGGCGTTATGCAACGGCTGCACCACAAACGGCATGGAGTAGATCACCGAGCCCAGTACCAGCCCGGTGAAACTGAAGGTCAGGGTGCCCAGGCCCAGCCATTGGGTGAATTGGCCGAAATAGCCATTGGGCCCCATGGTCAACAGCAGGTAAAACCCGATGACCGTTGGCGGTAATACCAACGGCAGGGCGACGATTGCGCCGATGGGGCCGCGCCACCAGGAACGGGTGCGCGACAGCCACAGGGCAATCGGAGTGCCGATGACCAGCAGGATCACAGTGGTCAGTGACGCCAGTTTGACCGTCAACCAGATCGCGGAAAAATCGGCACTCGACAGCGGCATTTACTGGGCCAGCTCATAACCGTAGGACTTGATCACCGCAGCGGCTTTCGGGCCTTTGAGGTAGTCGACCAGGGCTTTGGCCGCGGCACTGTCCTTGCCTTTGGCGAGGATCACCGCGTCTTGCTTGATCGGATCGTGCAGCGAGGCGGGCACGATCCACGCCGAACCGCTGGTGACTTTGCCGTCCTTGTAGATCTGCGACAGGGCGACGAAGCCCAGTTCAGCGTTGCCGGTGGAAACGAACTGGAAGGCTTGGGTGATGTTCTGCCCGGTGACCAGCTTGTCTGCGACCTGCTCGCTCAGACCTTCCTTGGCCAGCACTTGAGTGGCGGCGAGGCCGTAGGGTGCAGTTTTGGGGTCGGCGATCGACAAGTGCTGGTATTGGTTTTTCTTCAGCACCTCGCCTTTGGCATCGACGTAGCCTTCCTTGGCCGACCACAGCGCCAGGGTGCCGACCGCGTAGGTGAAGCGTGAACCTTTGACGGTCGCGCCTTCGTCATCGAGCTTTTTAGGCGTGGTGTCATCTGCGCTGAGGAACACTTCGAACGGCGCGCCGTTCTTGATCTGCGTGTAGAACTGGCCGGTGGCGCCATAGGCCGCAACCAGTTTGTGGCCGGTGTCTTTCTCGAAGTCGGCGGCGATCGCCTGGATCGGCGCGGTGAAGTTGGCGGCCACGGCCACCTGCACTTCGTCGGCCTGCGCCGAGCCCAGGGCGAAGGCCGCGATCAGGGAGGCGAGGGCTGTGGGGGCCAGACGTGAGGCGCGGATCATCATGAAGCAGCTCCTTTGAGGATGTACGGCTTGTTATAGATAGAAGGCTTTATCGCTATGTAGAGGAATATATAGCGGTTAGCCATCGCCGGTACAGCGCAAAGTTGCCCGCGGCATCAGTTGTGCTTGAGCTTTGCCAGCGCCTGCGCGGCCAGCTCGCGAGTCAGGTCGTAAGTAGATGCATCTTTGCACAAGCGCAGAGCCTGGCCCGACCACAGGTTGCTGAAACCCGCCTCGTCCTTGGCCTTGAGCGGCATCAGGGCACCACCGGACGTGGGGAAGGCAGGCGCCGCCGGATTGATCGCACCCAGTTCACGCATCACGCGGTTGACGATGCCGCGCGCCGGGCGGCCGGTGAACAGGTTGGTCAGTGCGGTTTCGCTGGCCTGTGCTTGACGCAACGCAGAGTAGTGGGAGGCGCTGACGCTGGCTTCGGGTGTAAACAGGTAGGCGGTGCCGATTTGTACGGCTGATGCGCCCAGAGCAAGGGCCGCGACAATGCCGCGCGCATCAGCAATACCGCCGGCCGCAATCACGGGCACGCTGACGGCGTCGACGATCTGCGGTACCAGCGCCATCAAGCCGATCTGGGTATTGAGATCGTCGCTGAGGAACAAACCGCGATGCCCGCCGGCCTCAATTCCCATCGCGATGATTGCATCGCACCCATGCTGTTCCAGCCAGACCGCTTCTTCCACGGTGGTGGCGGATGACAGCACCTTGGCGCCGGTGGCTTTTACCCGGTCGAGCAAGGTTTTTTCCGGCAGGCCAAAGTGAAAGCTCACCACCTCGGGGCGAAACGCCTCGACCACCTGGCAGGCGGCCTCGTTAAAGGGCGCGCGGTTGGAAACGGGTGTTGGCGCATCGAAATCGGCGCCCAGTTCGCGGTAGTAGGGTTGCAACAAGTCCTTCCAGCGACGGTCGCCGGCCTCGTCGGCGTCGGGCGGTCGATGGCAGAAGAAATTCACGTTGATGGGGCGCGTACCAGCCTGGCGGATCGTGCTCAAGGCTTCGCGCAGTTGCTCGATGGTCAGCGCTGCGGCGGGCATCGAGCCCAGCGCACCCGCTTCATTGGCGGCAATCACCATGGCGGCGGTCGTAGCGCCGGCCATGGGGGCCTGGATGATGGGCAATTGAATGCCCAGCAGGTCGATGATGCGCGAGTCTGGCCAGGTGCTCATGGGATGCGTCTCCAGCGTGAGTAGGACTTTGCGCTGTTTTAACAGGGCCATTGGCACCCGGCCAGTCCGTATTATTCACTGGACGAGGGCAGGGTTTCGTGCAGCGCCATCAGTCGATGGCATGCCCCAGCACCGCGTGAATGCGCTCGGCAATATGGGCCGCATGGGTTTCCAGGGCAAAGTGGCCGGTGTCCAGCAGTTCAACCACCGCGTTGGCGTTGTCGCCCTTGTAGGCATGGGCGCCAGGCGGGATGAAAAACGGATCGTTCTGGCCCCAGATCACCAGCATCGGCACCTGGCTGGCTTTGAAAAATGCCTGGAACGCCGGGTACAGCGTGAGGTTATTGCGGTAGTCGAGAAACAGGTCCAGCTGGATTTCGTCGTTACCCGGGCGTTGCATCAACAGCACGTCCAGCATGTAGGACTCCGGTGCGACCAACTCCGGCTGACTCACCCCATGCAAGTACTGGTAGCGCGTGCCTTCCAGGCTGATGACCGCGTTGCGGATCACCTCGCGATTGGCTGCGCTCGCGTCCGCCCAGTAGGCGCGAATCGGCGCCCAGGCATCGCCCAGCCCTTCCAGATACGCGTTGCCGTTTTGCGAGACCAGCGCGCTGACCCGTTCCGGATGCGCCACCGCCAGTCGCAGGCCCACGGGTGCACCGTAATCGAATACGTACAGGGCGTAGCGGCTCAGTTTCAGCGCATCGACGAAATGCCCGACGCTGATCGCCAGGTTATCGAAGCTGTACAGGTAATCGCGCTCGAGGGGCACCTCGGTGAAGCCGAAACCGGGCAAATCGGGGGCGATGACCCGAAAGCGCGTGGCGAGCAGCGGAATGAGGTCGCGGTACATGTGCGACGAGCTGGGGAACCCGTGCAGCAGCAACATGACCGGAGCCGAAGGATCGCCGGCTTCACGGTAGAACATGCGCACACCATCGACATCAACGTGCTGGTAGCGAACGACGGGGGTTGCGATAGACATGATGAGGACACCTCTGTAACTGGATTGACTGGTAATACGGGTTACTGATTTAGAAGCTGCGCCCAAAAATGTAACCTGTCAAACCAATTATTACGGTTATCTTTTTTCATGCTGTAACTATCCAGGGGCAAAAATAGCGGTTACGATTGCGCGGTGCTCGAGAGGACAAATCATGGCCACCCTTACGCCCCATGCGCCACCATCACAACCCTATGTACTGGCCGATGAGCCGGTGCTGGACATGCTCAATACCCTGGCGAATATCGACGGCCAGCCGGTGGATTTCTGGCACACCGACGCCGACGTTGCGCATTGGCTGGTGCGCCTGGAGTGGGTAGCGCAAGCGAGCATTCCCACATTTGAAGAAGGCGCATTGCTGGGAGCTGCACGCCAACTGCGCGAGGTAGTCCGTGAACTGGTGGCTGCGCGCAAGAACGGTGAGACGGGCGACCCTGCGGTGCTCAACGGTTTTTTACGCAAAGCGGTCAGCTATCCGCAGTTGGTCTGGCCTGCGTGCGGGCAGCCTCAACTGGAGCGCCAGCGCAAGCAACAGACAGCGGAGCAGTTTTTGTCGCCGATTGCCGAAGCAGCGGCTCAGTTATTGGTGGCCGGCGATTTCAGCTTGATTCGCCGCTGCGAGCATCCGGAATGTGTCCTGTGGTTTTATGACCGGACCAAAGCGCACAAGCGCCGTTGGTGCAGCATGGCGTTGTGTGGCAACCGGCATAAGGTCGCGCAGTTTCGTAAACGCAAGGCCTTGTAAACGCACTGGCGCTATAAAAGGAGAGGGCGGTGCAGGCATTTTCGGGTGGCCGGCCTCAACCTGCGCACGCGTAATGCGGATGAAGGTCTAGCCTCCAGCGCACAACGTCGGACCGGTGTGGCGCTGATTTGTGCGCTGAGTCTTTACTGACTTTCCCGCTCCAGCAGCTGCCGCTTGCGCTCAACCCCCCAACGGTACCCGGAGAGTTCGCCATTGCTGCGTACGACGCGATGGCAGGGGATCGCCACTGCCAGGTGATTGGCGCCACAGGCCTGGGCCACCGCGCGAAAGGACGTGGGCGCGCCGATACGCTGGGCGATCTGCGCGTAGCTGGCCGTGCTGCCCACCGGAATGTCGCGCAGTGCCTGCCACACACGCTCCTGAAAGGCGGTCCCGCGCAAGTCCAGGGGCAAATTCAGGCCCAGCGCCGGTGCTTCGACAAAGCCCACGATCTGGGCGATCAATTGCTCGAAATGCCGATCCGCGCCGACCAAATCGGCCTTGGGAAATTGATCCTGCAGGTCGCGCACCAGCGTGTCCGGATCGTCTCCCAGCAAAATCGCACACACGCCCCGTTGGCTCTGCGCCACCAGAATGGCCCCCAGTGAGCACTGGCCCACGGCAAAATGGATCTCGCTGTTCGTGCCGCCGGCCTTGTAATCGCTGGGTTTCATGCCGAGTAACTGATCGGCGGATTCATAAAAACGGCTGTTTGAGTTAAAGCCTGCGTCGTACACCGCGTCCGTCACGGAATGCTCGCCCTTGAGGCCAACGCGTACTTTGCGTGAGCGAAGGGCGCTGGCGTAGCCCTTGGGCGTCAAGCCGGTGATGGCTTTGAAGACACGATGGAAATGGAACGAACTCAAGCCGGCCAGGCGCGCAAGTACGTCCAGGCTGGGCGGTGTTTCGGCCTGCTCTAAATGCCGGCAAGCATCGGCGACTATTTGCGCGTGGTGCGCGGCCAATTGGGTCTGGTCGCCCGCGGCGCGTTTACTCGGCCTATAACCCGCCGCTTCGGCCTGGGCGGGGGAGTCAAAAAATTCGACGTTCTCCGGCCGTGGCAAGCGCGAGGCGCTGCTGGGGCGGCAATAAACGCCGGTGGTCTTTACGCCGTAGACAAACAGCGCGTCGGCCTTGGCGTCGCGGGCAACGATGGCGGCCCAGCGAGGGTCTTGTTGGTTGTTCATGGCCTGCACTCTTGACGGGTCACGGGCAGATTAACCGCGCGAGTTGCGCTCGACACTCCGAAGCTTGCGGTCAAATCAACCGGCCGTGCGGAAAGTCAGGTTGATACGTTGTGGTCCCATCACCGGATGCACACCTTCCTTGATCGGCATCACCCCATGAAAACGCAAGCGATCGACGCCGCCCCAGACCACGACATCGCCGTGAAACAACGAGATTTTCTGCGTGCGGTTGCCACGCTCATGCCCACCGAACAGGAAAACAGCCGGCAGCCCGAGGGAAACGGACACCACCGGGGCGCTATAGCAGCGTTCGTTTTTGTCCTGGTGCAGCGACATTTTGGCCCCGGGCACATAACGGTTGATCAGGCAGGCATCCGGGGAAAAGTCATTGAAGCCGGCTTCTGCGGCCGCCAGCCTGGCAAGCTCGCGCAAAGCGTCCGGCATTGCCGGCCAGGGTTGCCGGCTGCGCGGATCAACCGGGCTGTATCGATAGCCAGAGCTGTCGGTGGTCCAGCCCAGTGCGCCGCAACTGCTCAGGGCGGCCGACATGGTAAATCCGCCGGGTGTGACCATCTGCCGAAACGGGGATTGAGCCAGTACGCGCCGCAACTCAGGTAGCAGGCGATCAATCCAGGGCAGGGCGTAGCCCCTCAGCACGTAAGACTCTTCGCCGATCTGCTCGCGCCCGGCCGGTTGTTGCAGCGCATCGTCGGCGAACAGATCCGCCGTGGGGCCGGACATGGCTTACAGCGCCTTGCTCACAGTGATGTCGGTGATTTCGTCACTGGCATCGTGGATTTTCGCCAGCGCCTGCTGGGCTTCTTCGACACTGTTGGTGTGCAATTGCGCGAACTCAAAGCGACGTTCGCCGTTGAGTTTGTACTTGATGACGTATTTGGTTGTGGTAGTCACAGTGTTTTCCTGTCGAGTGTTCGGGTCAGCTCAGTTTGGTACTGGTGCGGCGAACGATGCGAATTTTGTGCGACAACGCGGGCTTGCGCGTAACGCTGATGGCGCGGCGTGTCACTACATCCAGGGTGATGTTCCAGAAACCGGTGCTGGGGGCGGTGATTTTTGCCGGGAACTTGTCGAATGCGCCGCCGTGATAGGTGTGGCGGCCGCCGTTCTTGAAGCTGCGAAAATTGGCGTCGCTCATCAGGCGAATGTTGCACGTCTGTGAGCATTCAATGACAACGATGTCGCCCTCGTTGAGGTGCTCGCGCTGGTGGATGAATTTCATGGGGTGTCTCCAGAAGGGCTTTTTCTGAAAAATCAGAATGATACGTAGGTTAAGATAGAGTTTATCAGCCCCAGCGCGTTTATTATCGGGTCGTCGTCGACGACTTCGACAATTTAAAACAGTTATTTCCCGAGTTTTTAGAGATAAATCCTACATTGGCGGGAGAAATTTACTCTCTACGCTGTCGTAGGATCTTTATCGGAGGTTTAAGTATGAAGTGGAGTGTGTTGGTTCTGGCCTTGGCCTTAGGTGGGTGTGCTTCGGTTGCAGATATCAAGCAGACCCCGCCAACATTGGTGGTCATTTCAGGTAAAAAACCGCCGGAATACGCCGCGTGTGTCGTGCGCAAGCTCGCCGCCACCCGCAGACCGCCGCAGATCGAGCCTCACAAGGACGGTGTACAGGTGATTGTGCCGCAGAAATTCTCGGCTGACCCGTCGGCGATCTTCGAGATTGAAGAGCGCTCCAGCGGCAGCAGTATCAAACTTTACGAAAGCATGTCGAACGTGCCCATTCGACCTGGTGATGTGAAAAAAGCCGCAGAGGATTGCATCTCCGGCTGAGCCCCAGCCTCATTGGGCGCTTGAATCCGATAAAAAGCCTGACGCTGCACTGCAGCGTCAGGTTTTTTTTGCAGTCATTTTGGGTGTTTTCGCAAAAGGTCCATTCCCCGACCGTTTGTAAGCTTATGCGCTCGTGATCTAAACCTATAACTCTAAAAATGCAGCCGTGATGAGCGTGTTGATCGGGCAAGGCATCCGTTAAACTGTTGGGCATTCAATGCAAAAAATGCCGCGCAACCTCATGGATGCGCGGCATTTGTCTTTTTCTGGAAAACCGTCATGAAGCGTGAACACGTCAAAGCCCGCCAGGCCGAGGGTCAGATTTCGGCCACCCATGTCATTCAGAACCCTGCCGATCTTGGCGAGTGGATCGTGTTTTTCAAGAAAAGCGGCGGACGCAGTTTTTTTCTGGTGGACGAGCAGGACGAAGTCGAGTCATTCGCGCGCCTGGATGACCTCATCGAGCTTCTGCGCGGGCTGGGCATCAAGTTCGCCGAAATTCACCTGTAGCCGTTGGCTATTTGCACACGACCACTACGCTTCGGCTCTTGAAGTTGCCTACATCTTTGCCCAGGGTCTTGTCGTCTTCCTTGAGCGAGGGCGTGCCTTCGGTGCCGACGATACGGTAGCCGGTGCCCGCGCAGGAGGCGTCGGCTTTCTCGTAGCAGCTGGCCCACGAGTTGGCTTCGCCCGAGCAGTCGATGGTCAGGCCTTGTTCGCCATTTTTCAGAAAGGTGTCGGAGGTCGTGGTGCAGCCGGTCATCAGCGCCAGGGCCGCAGTCAGTGCCAGAATCTTGTTCATGAGTTGAGTCGTCGTCGAGGGTGTTGGAGGGAGCGCTGACACTGTCGTGGGGCGTTCGCAGCAGATTATAGCGAACTGCCACCTAGGTACAGACAAACACAAAAAAGCCCCGTCAAACGGGGCTTTTTGCGCAAGTCGCCGTGGCTTACTTGCCTTTGGGTCTTTTGCTCGATGCGTGGCCGGCTTCGTCCACAAACACTTCGGCTACCGCAATAGCCTGGCTTTCAGTCGGGAATACCCCGGCAACGCTGTCACCGTGAAAGTTGATCAAGTGCCAGCCGTCTGCTCGCTGTGTGATCAGGTAGCCGTTTACGCCTTTTGGTTCTGACATCTATTAACAATCTCGTGGTCTGGTTCAAGCGGCTCATGATAGCGCCAAATGCCGGGGGAAAGCGCAAGTTGTTGCAGGTCAGTGTGACGCGCGGCAAAGCGTGCTAAAACAGTTACACCCTTTTAATCATTGGGGGATGGCAGGTTTTGCCGAACCGCTGGGCAAGCTCTTGGCAGGATCAGCGGAACTTACGCCGACATTTTTTCTCTATGATGACATCGCAACGCCAGCAGGACCCCATTGTAAGGTGACTGCGGCCTCATTAGACTGCGCCGAATTCCGTACGCACAGCCCTTTGTAAGGACTCATATGATCAAGAAATGCTTGTTCCCAGCAGCCGGTTACGGCACTCGCTTCTTGCCAGCGACCAAAGCCATGCCCAAAGAGATGCTGCCGGTGGTGAACAAGCCACTGATTCAGTACGGCGTCGAAGAGGCATTGGATGCCGGTCTGAACGAAATCTCCATCGTCACCGGCCGTGGTAAGCGCGCACTCGAAGACCACTTCGACATCAGCTACGAGTTGGAAAACCAGATCAAGGGCACCGACAAGGAAAAATACCTGGTCGGTATCCGCAAATTGCTCGACGAGTGCTCGTTCTCCTACACCCGTCAAACCCAGATGAAAGGCCTCGGCCACGCGATCCTCACCGGCCGCCCGCTGATCGGTGACGAACCGTTCGCCGTGGTACTGGCGGACGACCTGTGCGTCAACCTGGAAGGCGACGGCGTACTGACCCAAATGGTCAAGCTGTACCAGAAATACCGCTGCACCATCGTTGCGGTGATGGAAGTCAATCCGGCCGAAACCAACAAGTACGGCGTGATCGCCGGTGACGACATTGGTGATGGCCTGATCCGCGTACGCGACATGGTTGAGAAGCCAGCGCCGGAAGACGCGCCGTCGAACCTCGCGATCATCGGCCGTTACATCCTGACGCCGGACATCTTCAAGCTGATCGAAGAAACCGAGCCGGGCAAGGGTGGCGAGATCCAGATCACCGACGCCCTGTTGAAGCAAGCCAAAGACGGCTGCGTGATTGCCTACAAGTTCAAAGGTCAGCGTTTTGACTGCGGTGGCGCTGAAGGCTACATCGAGGCGACCAACTTCTGCTACGAGCACTTCTACAAGACTGGCAAGGCTTACTGATTCACGCTTGCTGAGTGTTTTAAGAGAAAGCCACCCTCGGGTGGCTTTTTCGTTTTTCAGCCCCATCTAAATCGGTATGCTGATGACCTGCCGAGGAGAGTGAAATGGCCTACGATTTTGACCTGTATGTGATTGGCGCCGGTTCTGGCGGTGTTCGCGCGGCGCGTTTTGCCGCTGGCTATGGCGCCAAGGTGGCCGTGGCGGAAAGCCGCTACCTGGGCGGCACGTGCGTTAACGTCGGTTGCGTGCCGAAAAAACTGTTGGTGTACGGTGCGCATTTCGCCGAAGACTTCGAGCAAGCGAGCGGTTTCGGCTGGTCACTGGGGGAGGCTGACTTTGATTGGGCGACCCTGATCGCCAACAAGGATCGCGAAATCAACCGCCTCAATGGCATCTATCGCAACCTGCTGGTCAACAGCGGTGTGACCCTGCATGAAGGGCATGCGCGTCTGGTGGATCCGCACCAGGTAGAGATCAATGGCGAACGTTTCACCGCCAAGCACATCCTGATCGCGACAGGTGGGTGGCCACAGATTCCAGAGATTCCAGGGCGCGAACACGCCATTGGTTCCAATGAAGCATTCTTCCTTAAGGCGCTCCCCAAGCGTGTACTGGTGGTGGGCGGTGGTTACATTGCCGTTGAGTTCGCGGGCATTTTCCATGGTTTGGGCGCGCAGACTAAGCTGCTGTATCGCGGCGATCTGTTCCTGCGCGGTTTCGACGGTTCAGTGCGTACCCATCTGAAGGAAGAGCTGACCAAGCGCGGCCTCGACCTGCAGTTCAACGCTGACATCGAGCGTATCGACAAGCAAGCCGATGGCAGCCTCAAGGCCACCCTCAAAGACGGCCGCGTGTTGGAGGCCGATTGCGTGTTCTACGCCACTGGCCGCCGCCCGATGCTGGACAACCTGGGCCTTGAAAATACCGGCGTCAAGCTGGACGAGCGCGGCTTCGTTGAGGTGGATGACCTGTACCAGACCGCTGAGTCGTCAATCCTGGCGATCGGCGATGTGATCGGTCGCGTGCAATTGACGCCGGTGGCTCTGGCTGAAGGCATGGCGGTGGCACGTCGTCTGTTCAAGCCCGAGCAATACCGCCCGGTGGATTACTCGATGATCCCGACAGCGGTGTTCAGCCTCCCAAACATTGGCACTGTCGGCCTGACTGAAGAAGAAGCGAAGAAGAACGGCCACAAGGTGCAGATTTTCGAAAGCCGCTTCCGACCCATGAAGCTGACGTTGACCGATTGCCAGGAAAAAACCTTGATGAAGCTGGTGGTCGACGCCGACACCGACAAGGTATTGGGTTGCCACATGGTCGGCCCGGATGCCGGCGAGATCGTGCAAGGCCTGGCGATCGCGCTCAAGGCGGGCGCGACCAAGCAGCATTTCGATGAGACCATCGGCGTGCACCCTACGGCGGCGGAAGAGTTCGTCACCATGCGCACGCCTGTGGCTGACTGATCAGGCTTGCGGTGTTGCCTCTGGCGCCGTTGCAACGACGGCCGCCAGGCGCAATGCTTCGATACTAGCCTGGGCCTTGATAAGGTCCAGTTCCAGATTTTTGTTGGCAAGCTGGTGTTCGGTCAGCGCTTCCTGGCGCGATTGGCTCTCCAGTACCGCCACCCGCAGGCGTTCCTGAAGCAGGGTGCGTTCGCTTTCAATCAGGTTTACCTGTTCGCTAAGTTTTTGCTGCAGGGCCTGGTCTTTGCGGGTTTGCGCTTGCAGCGCGCTCAGTTCCTTCAGGGTTACACGGTGTTCGATCAATAACCGCTCATTGTCGCGATGCAACTGCGTGATTTCATCCTGGCGCACCATGGCGCTTTGCTGGGCCTGACGCAGTTCCGCCTGCACTTGTTGCAGTTGGCCTTCATGGCGTCGCTGTTCCTGCTCGCGCTGCTCCTTGATTGCATTGCGGTAATGCTCCAACGCCTCGCGCGCGTGCAGGTGCTTTTCTTCCAGTGATCGAATCTGTTCGTCTTTGTCGGTAATCCTCAACTCGTAATCGCTGCACGCCTGGCTGAGCCCGGCGTTGCGGGTTTGCTCGGTCTGCAGACTGGTATTGGCGGTCTGCAGGGCGGCGCTTTCTTCTGCCAATGCAGAGGCCTGGATATCAAATTGCTGCTTGAGCTCGGCGTGAGCCGCCTCCAGCGTCTCTACCTGGGCGAGCAGGGCGGCTTTGTGCTGTTCGAACTGCGCCAAGGCCAGGTCGATAGGTTCCTGAGCCTTCTCTTTCAAGCGCAAGGCCAGCCGTGCAACCAGTTCGCCAAGCTCGTCGTCGATTGGCGCCTCGGTGATCGTCAGCCGGCTTTCGCTATCGTCCAATTCCTTCAAGTAACGATGAATCGTGGTTTTCGAGCCGGTGTTTCCCATCTCGATGCGCACTGCGTCGATGCTGGGGTTTTCGCCGCGGGCAAGGATCGCCAAGCGTGCCGTTTGAACTACTGCTTTGTTTATGCCGCCGCGAGCCATGGAGTCTCCGTCGATTTCGTACTGTGGTACAGAGTATGTATATACATACTGTAACATAAATAAAAACACGTTTAAATTCATGATTTGACAGATGGGATATTGGCGTATTATCCCGTGTCATAGCGGTTTTAAACGCGGATTCACCTTGCAGCAGTACGAATAGGCCTTTCATGAGCGAACTGGATCGATACCTCAACGCCGCCACGCGCGATAACACGCGCCGTAGTTACCGGGCGTCCATTGAGCACTTCGAGGTGAGTTGGGGCGGTTTCCTGCCGGCGACCAGCGACAGCGTCGCGCGCTACCTGGTGGCGCATGCCGGCGTGCTGGCGGTGAACACCTTGAAGTTGCGGCTTTCGGCACTGGCGCAATGGCACAGCAGCCAGGGGTTTCCCGACCCGACCAAGGCGCCGGTGGTGCGCAAGGTGCTCAAGGGCATTCGCGCGGTGCACCCGGCGCAGGAGAAACAGGCCGAGCCGCTGCAACTCAAGCACCTTGAGCAGGTGGTTGCATCGTTGGAGGCAGAAGCGCGGCAGGCGAGCAGCGACCAGGACACGCCTCGCTTGCTGCGCGCCAAGCGCGACACCGCGCTGATCCTGCTGGGCTTCTGGAGAGGGTTTCGCAGCGACGAGTTATGCCGCCTGCACATCGAACACGTGCAGGCCGTGCCCGGTGCTGGCATCAGCCTGTACCTGCCACGCAGCAAAAGTGATCGAGACAACCTCGGCAAAACCTACCAGACCCCGGCATTGCTGCGTCTGTGCCCGGTACAGGCCTACAGCGACTGGCTCAGTGCTTCGGCGTTGGTGCGTGGCCCGGTGTTTCGTGGGATTGATCGCTGGGGCAACCTGGGCGAGGAGGGCTTGCACCCCAACAGCGTGATCCCGCTGCTGCGCCAGGCGCTAGAGCGCGCGGGTATCCCGGCTGATCAATACACCAGCCACTCCCTGCGCCGAGGCTTCGCCACCTGGGCTCATCGCAGTGGCTGGGACTTGAAGTCGCTGATGAGTTATGTCGGTTGGAACGACATGAAATCCGCCATGCGCTATGTTGAAGCGACGCCCTTTCTTGGCATGACCTTGGCGACTCAACCGTTGATTTGAGATTTCTTCTATTAATACGGTCACCTGATAGGCAAAACCAATCGTCAGCATCAGGTTTGCCAATGAGCCAACGGCCAAGAGAGTGGGTAGGATTCACCCCATCAACTTCTTAACCCCTGACGGAGAGTCAACGATGCCTATCATCAACAGCCAAGTAAAACCGTTCAAAGCAACTGCTTACAAAAACGGCAACTTCGTAGACGTGTCGGACGCTGACCTGAAAGGCAAATGGTCCGTAGTGTTCTTCTACCCAGCCGACTTCACCTTCGTTTGCCCAACCGAGCTGGAAGACCTGGCTGACAACTACGCCGAATTCCAGAAACTGGGCGTCGAAATCTACAGCGTTTCCACCGACACCCACTTTGCCCACGCTGCCTGGCACAACACTTCGCCAGCCATCGGCAAAATCCAGTACACCATGATCGGCGACCCAACCCTGACCATCTCCCGCAACTTCGACGTACTGATCGAAGAAGCTGGCCTGGCAGACCGCGGCACCTTCGTGATCGACCCAGAAGGCAAGATCAAGATCGTTGAACTGAACGACGGTGGTGTTGGCCGTGACGCTTCCGAGCTGCTGCGCAAAATCAAAGCTGCTCAATACGTAGCTGCCCACCCAGGCGAAGTATGCCCAGCCAAGTGGAAAGAAGGCGAAGCGACGTTGGCTCCGTCCCTGGACCTGGTCGGCAAGATCTAAGTCTGTGAAGCACCAAGGGCGGAACTCCGCACTTAAGTAAGCCGCAACCGCCCTCAAAACGCCCGGGCGAGATTCGCTCGGGCGTTTTTTTGTCTGCAATAAACCGAATTAATAGGAAATCGCCCGTATGTTGGACGCCAATCTTAAAGCTCAGTTGAAGTCATACCTGGAACGGGTCACCCAGCCGATCGAGATCGTCGCCTCCCTCGACGACGGTGCGAAATCCCAGGAAATGCTTGCCCTTTTGCAAGACGTAACCAGCCTCACCACGCTGATTACTCTGAAAACCGATGGCGATGATGCGCGCAAGCCGTCGTTCTCCATCAATCGCCCGGGTGCCGATATCAGCCTGCGTTTCGCCGGCATCCCCATGGGCCATGAATTCACTTCGCTGGTGCTGGCCCTGCTGCAAGTCGGTGGCCACCCGTCGAAGGCGAGTGTCGAAGTGATTGAACAGATTCGCGCCCTCAAAGGCGAGTTCAGCTTCGAGACATACTTCTCGCTGTCCTGCCAGAACTGCCCCGACGTGGTCCAGGCACTGAACCTGATGGCCGTGCTCAACCCGAACATCCGCCACGTCGCCATCGACGGTGCGCTGTTCCAGGCTGAAGTCGATGAGCGCCAGATCATGGCGGTACCGAGTGTGTACCTCAATGGCGTGAACTTTGGTCAGGGCCGCATGGGCCTGGAAGAAATCCTCGCCAAGCTCGACACCAGCGGCATCGAAAAAGCAGCAGAAAAAATCAGCGCCAAAGACGCCTTTGATGTTCTGGTAGTCGGCGGTGGGCCAGCCGGTTCGGCGGCCGCTATCTACGCCGCACGTAAGGGCATCCGCACGGGTGTGGCGGCTGAACGCTTCGGCGGGCAAGTGCTGGACACCATGTCCATCGAGAACTTCATCTCGGTGCAGGAGACCGAAGGGCCTAAGCTGGCCAGCGCGCTGGAAGCCCACGTGCGTCAGTACGACGTGGACATCATGAACCTGCAGCGTGCCAGCAGCTTGATCCCTGCAAAAAACGCCGGTGACTTGCACGAGATTCGCTTCGAAAGTGGTGCGACCCTCAAGTCCAAGACCGTGATCCTGGCCACTGGCGCCCGCTGGCGCGAAATGGGTGTGCCGGGCGAGCAGGAATACAAAGCCAAGGGCGTGTGCTTCTGCCCGCACTGCGATGGTCCGCTGTTCAAAGGCAAGCGCGTGGCCGTGATCGGCGGTGGTAACTCTGGCGTTGAAGCGGCTATCGACCTGGCGGGTATCGTCAGCCACGTGACCTTGCTTGAATTCGACAGCAAGTTGCGCGCCGATGCCGTGTTGCAGCGCAAGCTCTACAGCCTGCCGAACGTCGACGTAATCACCAGTGCGCTGACCAGTGAAGTAAAAGGTGATGGTCAGAAAGTCACTGGCCTGGCGTACAAGGACCGCGACAGTGGCGAGTTCAAGACCCTCGACCTGGAAGGCATCTTTGTCCAGATCGGCTTGTTGCCCAACACTGACTGGCTCAAAGGCACAGTGGAGCTGACCCCACGTGGCGAGATCATTGTCGATGCGCGTGGTGAAACTTCGCTGCCAGGTGTATTCGCCGCCGGTGACGTCACCACCGTACCGTACAAGCAAATCGTGATTGCGGTAGGCGAGGGCGCCAAGGCTTCCCTGAGCGCGTTTGATCACCTGATCCGCACTTCCGCACCTGCGTAAAGTCGGACCCGGAAATGAAAAACCCCATGAGTGATCATGGGGTTTTTTTATTGCGCGAGGCTTTTACATCGGCGCTGGCTGAATAATCTCGACCCAGTACGCATCCGGGTCCTTGATGAAGGCCAGGCTTTTCATGCGGCCGTCGGTCAGGCGCTTCTGGAAGTCGCAGCCCAGGGCTTCGAAGCGTTCGCACGCAGCGACAATGTCCGGCACCGAAATGCAGATGTGGCCAAAGCCACGCGGGTCGGTGTTGCCGTTGTGGTATGCGAAGTCGGCATCGTTTTCGGTGCCGTGGTTGTGGGTCAGTTCCAGGATGCCCGGGATCGACTTCATCCACTGGGTGCGTTCAGCGGCGTCGGCCGGGATCTGAGCCTTGTCTACCAGGGCCAGGAAGTACAGGCTGAATTCGGCTTCCGGGAAGTCGCGCTTTTCAACCAGGGAAAAACCCAGGACGCGGGTGTAGAAATCCAGCGACTTGGTGATGTCCTTGACCCGCAGCATGGTGTGGTTGAACACGAAGTTCGTGGTGGCGGTGTCAGGCTGGGCGGTGACGCCCGGGAAAGTATTCAGTTCGTGCAGGCTCATGGGCCCTCCAGAAAAAAATGGGGCAAACGCGACTTGACATGATAGGCGCGGTCCGTTGGCTTGCGGCAAGCGTCCATGCAGCCGAGTCATGATACGCAAGGGCCGCCCACTGCGCCAAATGAAAAAGGTCACGCAGCGCTTGCGACCAGCGGGTGCCGGGGCTCAAACTTTGACGCTTGAACCTTGGGCGTTTTTTGCAATGATCGAATTTCGTAAATCGCTGTTGAGCTCGTTGTGTCTACTGCTGGGCAGCCCGTTCGTACTGGCGGCCGACCCGGAAATTCACTGGCCCAGTGGCTGGCAGGTCGAGGAAGTGGAGCCGGACGGCGAAGCCCCGGTAAAACCCCAGGCCGTGTCTCGCCAGCGCGCGATCAAAAATGACGAAAATGGCAATACCTTGATGGTCATGGAGTTGACCGGCACGCCGATCGAGGCGGGTCATAAAGTTAATCTTCAAGGCGTGTTGCTGGAAATGCGTAAATCCATCCAGAAAGACTTTGCCGGCAGCGGTTATCAAAGCGTGTGCACCAAGATGCACCCAACCACATTGAGCCGTCTTGATGCATTGGAAACAACTTGCGTGATTACCGAGAATGGGCGGCACGTGTTGTCGCAAACATTAGTCGGTGCGGTAGATACTGACAAAGCCTATGTTTTTTCATACGCCGGCCAAGCCGAAGCCTATGAGGCCAGCCAGGGCGAAGTCGGATCGGTACGCGACAGCCTGAAACTTTGAATGTGCCAGGTTGATCGGATTTGAACAAAGTGAAATGTTAGTTAAGTTCGTTTTCGAATCCTTAACCAAAAAAAGCCCCGCATCAGCGGGGCTTTTTGTTAGTGCAGTGCGATCAGCCGCGAAGCCAGGAATCTACAGTGGCGGCGCCATACTGTTCTTTCCAGGCTTTGAGGCCGCGGTGGTTGCCGCCTTTAGTCTCGATCAGCTCGCCGGTGTGCGGGTTATGGTACACCTTGACCACGCGTGCGCGGCGCTGTTTAGGGGCGGCGGCCGTTGCAGCACCGGCCTTGGCAGGGTGTGGATCAAGGATCGCGATGATGTCGCGCAGGCCTTTGCCGTAGTGCTTCATCAAGCCTTGCAGCTTTTCTTCGAATTCGATTTCTTTCTTCAGGCCGGCGTCGTTCTTCAGTGATTCCAGCTGGGCCAGCTGCTCTTGAAGGGCTTTTTCTGCTGCGCGAAATTCGGCGAGTCTGGACAAAATCTGTACTCCAATAATGTAGTTTGCTGATATCAACTGCAGACAAAGCTATAAGCCAAGCGCTTATAAGGTGACTCAAAGAAAGAGGCCTTTCTGCGAGTTCAGCACAGGCAGGAAAAATTGTAGTAGTTAATGCCCCACGAGTAAATCACGTCGTTTACCTAAATAAGATTATTTCATCAAGCGTAATGAGTGGCTATTCAATGGCTGGCCAGCGACTTAATGAATTCGTCACCGGGGAGTGGTCGGCCAAACAGGTAACCCTGCAGAAAATCCACACCGTGGGCCGCCAGATATTCACATTGCTCTGCTGTTTCCACGCCCTCGGCCACGATGCCCAGGTCCAGCTTGCCGGAGAGTTCGATGATGCTGTCGAGGATATGCCGTGAAAGTGCATCAGCGCCAATCATGGCGACAAAGCTTTGATCGATTTTCAAGTAATCGACATTGAAGTTGCGCAAGTAACCGAGGCTGGAGTGCCCGGTACCGAAGTCATCAATGGCAATCATCACGCCCAGTTGATGCAGGGCGTCGAACAGCTGACGCGTGATATCCGTAGGCTTGATCAGTTCACGCTCGGTCAACTCCAGCACCAGCGTCACTTGGCCTGGGGCGAACGCGGCGAGAAACGTTCGACAATCTTCCACCAGGTCCAGATCCTCACAGTGGCGTGCCGTGATATTCACGCCAATATGAAAGCCCGGACGCCAGCGCGCGGCATGCGGGGCCAACTGCGCCGCCGTCTGGTGCAGCAAGGCGCGGGTCATCGGCACGATCAGGCCGGAATGCTCCGCCAACGGGATAAACAGGTCGGGACGCACCAGGCCTTCTTTCGGGTGCTGCCAACGCATCAGCACTTCACAGCCGGCCCATTCACGCGTGTCGCCGCGGACCACGGGTTGAAAGTACGGAATGAACTCGTTGGCACCCAAGGCGCGTTGCAGTTCATGGGTGGGCGCAGACGAGCGCTTTTGCAGCCAGTGCGCAAGCACGCCCGACAGTACGCCAAAAAACACCAGCAGGCTGAACAGGGCCGGATAGCGCGCTTCCATGTACCGCCACACTTCACCGGCCGGCATGCCGGCGTCGACACTGTAGTGATAGCGCTGCGAGGCCAGGTGGTGATGGGCCACCTCGAACACCGGCACGGGCGTGTTGTGCACCTTGCCGTCGGCATCCAGCCAGTTGGGGCCCACTTGCAACACCAGGTGTGCGTAACGGCTGATCAAGCGCAAGGCGTTGGTCAGGTGATAACCATCAATCGAGGCGAACGCCGCCTTGTCGCCTTCGACCAGCCGGTTAACCAGCAGCGCAGTATCGGGTGTGACCGGATTGCCATTCATCAACCACAGGCTCCCGTCCACGTAATCATCCGGGTTGACCGCTGACTGGTAGTGATCGCCGAACAGCGAGCTGCAATAGATGTTTTTCTGCCAGGACAACGTTGTTGCGCGCACAAAGGGCCGGCGCGTGACTTGTTCACGCAGCGCCAGCTGCGCGCCGTTGTCGCACGGCTGACCCGCCAGTGGCAGCAAGGCCTGGGCGGCGAGGGTGGTGTTATCGAGCATCAGGTCAAACTGGCGCACGGCTTCACGGGCGGTTTGCGCAGTGCTTTGTTGCAGGGTGCGTTCGGCTTGCCAGTGCAGAATGACCATCCCCAGCGCGATCGGCAGCAGGCCACTGAGGGTGGTAAGCAAATAGCGGGTGGCGCGTTTTCGCGGGCCGTTTACGGTCAGGGGCATGGAGAGACGGCCTGTCGCAGGATGGGAAAAGCCCCGAAGGGCTAATCAGATACATCAAATGATAGATGGCGCGTGCGAAATAAGCTCGCTGTACCTGGCGGTCAGGTGAGTCAGCCCCGCTGGAAGTTCAGCGTCTGCGCCAGTTGGATAAACGCCAGGGTCGCAGGTGTCGCCTGACGTTGGTCCAGCACCGCCAGGCCAATGTCCCGATTCACTCGTGGCGACAGCGGGCGCACCTGGTAACGTGCGTCTGGCGTCTGCGGCAAGGACGCCTGCGCCACCACACTCACGCCGTCGCCGCGGCTTACTGCCGCAAGCGTACTGAGCAGTTGCGAGCAGCGGTAACGCACATTCGGGGTTAGTCGCGCGCTGCTGAACAATCGCGAGACCAGCTCCTGCGAGCCGGCGTCGGTGAGAATGAACGGGTCGTCACACAGCGCCTTCAAAGTCACGCAAGGCTGCGCAGCCAGCGGGTGCGCAGCGGGCAGCAGGGCGACCATCTGGTCGTTGAACAGCGCAAACGTATCGAAGCGCTCCTGTTCCAGCACCACAAATCCCACGTCGATGCGCCGCTCGTCCAGCCACTGGATCACTTGGCGGTCCGGGCCTTCGTCCACGTGCACCTCAATGCCCGGGTGCTGACGCCTGAATGGCTCGAGAATGCGCGGCAGCAGACAATTGGACGAAGTCGGGCCAAAAGAGCCGATGCGCAGCGTGCCGCGCTTCATGCCCCGCGCATCCGAGGCTTCCTGTTGCAGGGTGTCGGCCACGCCCAGCAAGGTGCGCGCACGCATCAGCAATTGCTGGCCGATATCACTGAGTTCGACCTGGGACTGATGGCGCCGGAACAGTTCGACGCCCAGTTCCTGCTCAAGGGCCTTGATGGCATGCGACACGGCTGACTGGCTGATACCCAGGCGGTGGGCGGTGTGGGTGAAGCTTTGCAGCTCGGCCACGCGCGAGAAGATTTGCAGCTGCGTAAGGGTCATGAGCAATTACTCATTTTACGATGATCAGTCATTAGCCACAGGATATCCCAATCCTGACATCCACTGAGCCTCACCGATGACGTCCTCTCCCGATCGCCTGACTTACCTCAAACTTGCTGCTGTCACCATGATCTGGGGCGCGACCTTTGTGGCCGGCCGCTACCTGGCAGCCGACGTGGAGCCGCTGCTGGCGGCCACGCTGCGTTTTGTGTTGGCCAGCGCAGCGCTGCTGGGCTTCATGGCCCTGGCACGCGTGCGCCTGGCGCGGCCCAGCGCCAGGCAACTCGCGCAGTTGGCAATGCTGGGGTTCTGCGGAATCTTTTTCTACAACCTGTGTTTCTTCTACGGTCTGCATTACATCAATGCGTCGCGGGCGTCGCTGATCGTGGCCTTGAACCCGGCGGTGATCGGCCTGGGTTCGTGGTGGCTGTTCAAGGAGCGGCTAGGCACGGCCAGATGCCTGGGCATTGCCTTGTGCCTGGGCGGCGCGGGTGCGGTCATCATCAGCCGCAATCCCCAAGTGCTGCAGGGTGCGGCCAACGCCTGGCTGGGCGATCTGCTGATTTTTGGCTGTGTGTTGGGGTGGGGCGCCTACTCGCTGTTTTCCCGCAGCCTCAACCAGAGCCTGGGGCCATTGCAGACGGTCACCTGGTCGATCTTGCTGGGCACGGCGATGTTGACGGTCACCACACTGGTCGGTGGCAAGCTCACATTAAAAGCCCTGAGCGCGATCCATTTACCGCAAATGCTCAGCCTGTTGTACCTGGGCGTGTTCGGCTCGGCGCTGGCTTACATCGCCTGGTATGACGGCATTCGCCGTATCGGCGCAACCCGCGCCGGCGTGTTCATCGCGCTCAACCCGCTGACGGCAGTGATCTGCGGCGCCATGCTGCTGGATGAGCACCTGAGCACGCCGATGCTGGTGGGCGGGGCGGTGATCCTGCTGGGCATCCATCTGTGCAACAAACCCCTTGCGCAGCCCAAGCCATTGAGGATTTGATAAGAGTGCGGACAAACGCTGTTACGCTGTGTAGAATCGATTTACGCATACAAGAATATGGACTTGCGCTCACGCAAGCCTCGGCCGTCAGAGACTGATGTAACCATGAAGCTACTCGGCTCCCCCCTCATCTTTGGTGATTTCCTCGCGCGCAGTGTGCGAGGCCTGTCCTGTGCGCCACCCTGCAACCTCATCCTTGCTCGCAAATAACCCTGTGTTAATGACAAGAATGATGAGGTGCCACCATGGCAGACCAATACGAAAACCCAATGGGCCTGATGGGCTTTGAATTCATCGAATTCGCATCGCCAACGCCGGGCACTCTGGAGCCGATCTTCGAGATCATGGGCTTCACCAAAGTCGCCTCCCACCGCTCCAAGAACGTGCACCTGTATCGCCAGGGCGAAATCAACCTGATCCTCAACAACCAGCCCGACAGCCTGGCCTCGTACTTTGCGGCCGAACACGGCCCGTCGGTGTGCGGCATGGCGTTCCGCGTCAAGGATTCGCAGCAGGCGTACAATCGCGCGCTCGAACTCGGCGCACAGCCGATCCACATCGAAACCGGCCCGATGGAGCTTAACCTGCCAGCCATCAAGGGCATCGGCGGCGCGCCGCTGTACCTGATCGACCGTTTCGGCGAAGGCAACTCGATCTATGACATCGACTTCGTGTACCTCGAAGGTGTGGACCGCAACCCGGTGGGCGCCGGCCTCAAGGTCATCGACCACCTGACCCACAACGTGTATCGCGGGCGCATGGTCTACTGGGCCAACTTCTACGAGAAGCTGTTCAACTTCCGTGAGGCGCGCTACTTCGATATCAAGGGCGAATACACCGGCCTGACGTCCAAGGCCATGAGCGCTCCTGACGGCATGATCCGCATCCCGCTGAACGAAGAATCGTCCAAGGGCGCGGGCCAGATCGAAGAGTTCCTGATGCAGTTCAACGGCGAAGGCATCCAGCACGTGGCGTTCCTCACCGACGACCTGGTCAAGACCTGGGACGCGCTGAAGAAGATCGGCATGCGCTTCATGACCGCGCCGCCAGACACCTACTACGAAATGCTCGAAGGCCGCCTGCCTAACCACGGCGAGCCGGTGGACCAACTGCAAGCGCGTGGCATTCTGCTCGACGGTTCGTCGATTGCCGGAGACAAGCGCCTGCTGCTGCAAATCTTCTCGGAAACCCTGATGGGCCCGGTGTTCTTCGAATTCATCCAGCGCAAGGGCGATGATGGGTTTGGCGAGGGCAACTTCAAGGCACTGTTCGAGTCGATCGAGCGTGACCAGGTGCGTCGTGGTGTATTGACCGCCGACTAAGCGTAAAAAAGCCCGGCCGAGGTAACCCTCGGCCGGGCTTTTTATGGCCTGCGCATCACGCTTTGCGCTGACGCACCAAGTGCTTGAAGCCCTCGTACACCAGCACCATCACCGCCAGCCAGATCGGGATATAGGTCAGCCACTGGCCGCCCTTGATGCCTTCGCCCAATATCAACGCCACCGCCAGCAGCAACACCGGTTCCACATAGCTGAGCAGCCCGAACAGGCTGAAAGGCAACAGCCGGCTGGCCACGATATAGCTGACCAGTGCCGAGGCACTGATCACGCCCAGCATCGGAATCAATGCATACAGCTTTGGATGAATGTCCATCACGGCAAAACCTTGTTCACCGTGCTGCACAAACCACCAGGCCACGGGCAGCATCAGCGCCATGTCCAGCCACAACCCGCCCAGGTGATCAGTGGTCAGGTATTTGCGCACCACAAAATAGATCGGGTAACCAATGATCACCACCAGGGTTGCCCAGGAAAAACCACCGGCCTGATACAACTCGTTCAGCACGCCGAGCGCGGCAAAAAATACCGCGATCTGCTGCAGGCGCGACAAGCGTTCGCCGTACACCAGGCGCCCGGTCAGCACCATGGTCAGCGGCAGCAGGAAGTAGCCGACCGACACATCCAGGCTGCGCCCATTGAGCGGTGCCCACATAAATAGCCACAGTTGCACGCCGAGCAAGGCCGACGACAGCAGCACGCCGCCGATCAGCCGCGGCCTGGCCACCAGCATTCGCACCAGCTCCCAGACCCGCCGCCATTCGCCGCTGATGATCATGAACACGGTCATGCACGGCACGGTCAGCAACATGCGCCAGCCGAAAATTTCCAGGCCGCTCAATGGCGTGAGCAGCGAGGTGAAGTAATACATCACGGCAAACAACACCGAGGCCAATACCGACAACACAACACCTTTAGACACACTGTCCTCGCGAAAACGAATAGCTATAAATAGGGGGGATATTTCAGGAGGGGATTATGGTGCTTTTGGCGCAAGACGGTTGCGCTGTTTTGGGGCGTTTTGCAGGAAATTTTCTCACCACACCAGGTTCATGCAAGCGCCTGTGACGAGCGGGCTTGCCCCGCGCTGGGCTGCAAAGCAGACCCAAAACCAGACCCCGCGCTGTGCCTGACACAATACGGTGTCCTCGATGGTGCCGCTTCGCAGCCCAACGCGGGCAAGCCCGCTCGCCACACACACCTACACGTTGCAGGCGCTACGCGCGTGCCACGCGGCCCGAAACAAAATGCCCCACATCATTAAAGCCCGGCGTGGACGAATGCCCCGGCGTTACCAGTGAATCAATAAAGGCCTCATCTTCAGCGCTGATCTTCACCTCCAACGCGCCGGTGTAGGCATCCCACTGCGCTTCGGTGCGCGGCCCGACAATTGCCGAGCTCACGGCCGAGTTGTTCAGCACCCAGGCAATCGCAAACTCGACAATGCCGACGCCGCGCCCTTGGGTGTACTGCTGAATC
Source organism: Pseudomonas sp. LBUM920 (assembly GCF_003852315.1). NCBI lineage: Bacteria > Pseudomonadati > Pseudomonadota > Gammaproteobacteria > Pseudomonadales > Pseudomonadaceae > Pseudomonas > Pseudomonas edsoni (SeqCode). The sequence goes on along the minus strand of NZ_CP027762.1, from coordinate 3,350,179 downwards.
TGTTGGGCGATGCGCAGTGACTCCACGCGCCATTCGGTTTCCAGAATGCGCTTGTCCTGACGCGCCGCACGGCTGCCCGCTTGAGGAGCGACGTCGGGTGCGTACTTGCCGCTGAGCACGCCGCGCGCCAACGGGCTGTAAGGCACCACGCCCAGGCCGTAGGCGGCTGCGGCGGTGAGCTGCTCGACCTCGGCCTGGCGATTGACGATGTTGTACAGCGGCTGGCTGATGATCGGCTGGTCCACGCCCAAACGCTCGGCCACGCGAATCACTTCGGCGATGCGCCAGCCCCGGTAGTTGGACAGGCCCCAATAGCGGATCTTGCCCTGGCGGATCAGGTCGCCAATCGCCGACACCGTGACTTCCAGCGGCGTGTCATGGTCTTCGCGGTGCAGGTAATAGATGTCCAGGTAGTCGGTGTCCAGGCGCGTCAAGCTGGCTTCCAGCGCGTTGAAAATGCGCTTGCGGCTCAAGCCGCTGCGGTTCGGCACGCCGTCCGCCGGGCCGATGCCGACCTTGGACGCCACCACCCAGTCCTGGCGATGACGAACGATGGCCTCGCCGACGATTTCTTCGGAACGCCCGCCGGTGTAGACGTCGGCGGTGTCGATAAAATTGATGCCCTGGTCCCAGGCCTTGTCGATGATGCGCAGCGAGTCTTCGGTGTTGGTCTGTTCGCCAAACATCATGGTGCCCAGTGTCAGTGCGCTGACCTTCAACCCGGACTGGCCCAATGTGCGGTAAATCATGCAAAGCTCCTCATGGCAGGGAAACGTGAACCCTGCAATACCAGACTCGAGGGCTCTGGAACAAGCCCGGCGCGCGTTTCTTCATGCACTGAGCAAGGCCTGACAGCGTGCCTGCAGAAATCGGTGCAGCACTTTCACCCGTTCCGACACTTGCAGGCGGTGCGGGCACATCAGGTTGAACGGCGTGGGTTCGCCTTGCCAGTCAGGCAACAACCGCACCAGGCGCCCGGCCTTGATATCGCTGGCGATGTCCAGGTTGGCCTTGTAGGCAATGCCATGGCCTCCCAGCGCCCAGCGCCGCACGATTTCGCCGTCGTCGCTGAGGTAATCGCCCGTCACCTCGACTTCCTGCAGCAGTGCGCCCTGACGAAAGTACCAAGTGTTGTTGGCCTGCCCACGGCGCATGTAGCGCAGCGTGCTGTGCTGCGCCAGGTCTGCCGGCGTGCGCGGTGTGCCATGGCGCGCCAGATAGTCGGGGCTGGCGCAGGGAATACGGTGGTGGCCCGGCACCACCGGCAGCGCGACCAGGCTGGAGTCGCGTGGCACACCAAAGCGCAGGGCAATGTCGACGGTGTCGCGGAATAAGTCGGCGTTGCTGTCGTTGAGCAACAACTGCAAACGGATGTTCGGGTGTTCGCGCTTGAATTCATCCAGCCAGCCCAGCAGCACATTGCGGCCAAAATCCGAGGGCGCCGCCAATTGCAATAAACCGCTGAGGCTCTGGCCTTGTTGCTTGATCGCCTGCTCGCCTTCCGACAAGGCTTCCAGCGCAACCCGCACGCTGTCCAGGTAGCGCCGGCCTTCTTCGGTCAGGCGCATGCTGCGCGTAGAGCGGGCCAGCAGGCGGATGCCCAGCCGGGTTTCCAGCCGCTTGAGCGCAATGCTCGCTGCAGCCGGTGTGAGGTTGAGGCTGCGCGCCGCCGCTGACAGGCTGCCGGTGTCGGCGGTGCGCACGAACACTTCAAGGTCGAGGGTTGAGCTCATTTGTAAAAATCCTTTAAAGATCTTGTCGTTTTACCGGGATTTTTCGCTGATTGCCAAGCTGAGAAGATCAGCGCTCACTTTCTTAGTCAGGTAGTTAACCCATGACATCTTCCCTCAGCGGTAAAACCGTCATCGTCATCGGCGGCAGCAGCGGTATCGGCGCCGCCGTGGCCAAGGCAGCCACGGCACGAGGCGCACAGGTGGTGCTGGCCGGGCGCCGGTTGACCTCCGGTGTCGACAACGGCGTACGCGGCGAGCCGGTCGATGTGACCGACACTGCGTCCTTGCAACGCTTGTTCGAGGCGGTGGGGCGCTTTGACCATCTGGTCTACACCTCTGGGCCGTCGGTGCGGGCCAAACCCTTGCTCGACACTGACCTGGATGAAGCCCAGGACAATTTCAACGTGAAGCTCTGGGGCTCGCTGCGCGCGATTCAACAGGCGCTGCCATTTCTCGACGAGCACGGCAGCATCACGCTGACCTCTGGCCAACTGGGCCGTAAATTGGCGCCCGGCCAGTTCATCAAGACCGGGATCAACGCCGCGACCGAGGCGCTGGGCAAACAGCTGGCGAAGGAGCTGGCACCACGTCGGGTCAATGTGATCAGCCCGGGGGTGATTGACACGCCTGCTTATGCAGGCTTGCCAGAAGAACAGCGCCAGGCGATGTTTGCCAAGGCCGGCGGGGCCTTGCCGGTTGGGCGCGTGGGGCAGGCTGAAGAAGTGGCGGCGGGGTACGTGCTGGCCATGGAAAATGGCTTCGTCACCGGCGCCGTGATCGACATCGACGGCGGCGGCCTGTTGTAAACCCGGCAACCAAAAGTGGGAGCGGGCTTGCTTGCGAAAGCAGTGTGTCAGTCACTGAATGTATCGACTGAACCACCGCATTCGCGAGCAAGCCCGCTTTCACATTGAACTCATTGCTGCTGGGCGCGCGTTATACCTTCAACGTGCGCGTCATGCGCAGCGCCAACACGCTACCGGCAACGATCACCGCCGCCAGCAAGTACAACGCCACATCCGTGGACCCGGTGGCATCCTTCACAAACCCTACGATATACGGGCTGAGGAAGCCGGCCATCTGGCCCATGGAGTTGATCAGGGCCAAACCACCGGCCGCTGCGCCGGCACTGAGCAGAGCCGTCGGCACCGGCCAGAACATCGGCAGGCCGGTGAGGGCGCCCATGGTGGCGATGGTCAGGCCAAGAATCGCAATCGCCGGAGTAGTGGCGAAATTAACGGCGATCACCAAACCGATAGCGCCCATCAACATCGGCACCACCAAGTGCCAGCGACGCTCCTTGCGCAAGTCGGCGGAGCGGCCCACCAGCAACATGAACACCGCGGCCAGCAGGTACGGAATCGCGCTGAGCCAGCCAATCACCAGGTTATCGCTGAAGCCCAGGCTCTTGATGATCGACGGCAGCCAGAAGTTGATCGCGTACACGCCGCTCTGGATGCAGAAGTAGATCAGGCCAAACGCCCAGATGGCCGGGTTCTTGAACACCTCGCCGAGCGAATCTGTGGTGGTTTTCGGTTTGTTCGCCAGATCCGTCGCCTGGTCGGCCTCCAGCACTGCACGCTCATGCGGCGTAAGCCACTTGGCATTGGCGAAGCTGTCGCTGAGCAGGAAATAAGCGAGCGCGCCCAGAATCACCGTCGGGATGCCTTGCAACAGGAACATCCACTGCCAGCCGGCCAGGCCACCCTGGCCGGCGGCAAAGTGGTTGAGGATCCAGCCGGAAAACGGGCTGCCAAGCAGGCCGGACACCGGGATTGCCGACATGAACAACGCCATGATCCGCCCACGGCGGAAGGTCGGGAACCACTGCGAGAGGTACAGCACCACGCCTGGGAAGAACCCGGCTTCAGCGGCACCGGTCAACAGGCGCAGGCCATAGAAGTGTGTCGGCGTGGTCACGAACAGCAAGCATGTGGAGAGCGTGCCCCACACGATCATCATCAGCGCAATCCAGCGCCGCGGGCCGAACCGGGTCAGCGCCAGGTTGCTCGGCACGCCGCACAGTACATAACCGATAAAGAAAATCCCGGCCCCCAGGCCGTAGACCGTTTCACTGAATTTCAACGCATCGAGCATCTGCAACTTGGCAAAACCAACGTTTACCCGGTCAAGGTAATTAAACAGGTAGCAGATGAAAATGAAGGGAATCAGGCGCAGGGTGATGCGCTTGTAGATGGCGTTTTTATCGTCATCGGTGGCCAGTGTGGCAGCGGCGCTCTGTGACATGTCAGTCTCTCTTTATTATGATTTTTCGCGATGCGAAGGTAACGTTGATCGCTCAATGAGTCTCGGCCACCTTGCGGGGTGCTGTCTTTGTGCTTGCGCACAGTCAGGCACGCTTTGCGCTGTGCCTATGACCAACTCGCTTTTTTCAGGAACTTAGCCCCATGTTCGAGCTGGATCATGACCTGGCGCAGGATATCGTCAATCGCACCATGGCGATCCTGCCCTATAACGTCAACGTCATGGACAGCCAGGGCCTGATTCTGGGCAGCGGCGAGCCTGAGCGCATCAATACCCGCCATGAGGGTGCGCAGCTGGTGCTGGCCAACGGCCGGGTAGTCGAGATCGACGGCCAGACTGCCAAGCACCTCAAAGGCGTGCAGCCGGGTATCAACCTGCCCTTGATGCACGACCAACGCCTGATCGGCGTGCTGGGCATTACCGGTGAACCCGAGCTGTTGCGCACCTACGCTGAACTGGTGCGCATGACCGCCGAGATGTTGGTCAGCCACCGTCATCAGCAAGCCGAGCAGCAATGGCGACGCCAGCGGTGCGACGACCTGCTTGCGTTATTGCTGGCCGAACGCGGTGACTCGCCGCGCCTGGTGGACGAGGCCCAGCAACTGGGGCTCAAGCCGCACATGCCGCGCACGCCGTACTTGTTTGAGCTGGGCGTGGGTCAGTCGGCCGAAGCGCTGAGCGCCTGGCTGACCAGCCGTTACCCGGACAGTTGGTGTGTCAGCTCTGCGCAGTTTTCCCTGTTGTGGTGCCGGCCGGCGGCGGTGCAGGTGGACAACCCACGGCTGCTGGAAAAACTTCAGGGCCTGGGCTGGAACATCCTGCGGGTTGCCGTCGGTGGGCAAGCAGATGGCCTGGCGGGCCTGCGCCGGTGTTATCGCCGGGTCGGCGATCTGCTGGCCTACGGTCGTGACATCTTGCCCCAGTCACGTTTGTTGACGCTCAACCGCTATCGCCTGCCGGTGATGCTCTGGCGCCACCGCAACGACGATGCGCTGGATGAACTCTTGAACCCGTTGCGCAAAGTGCTGACCAAGGACACCAACGGCCAGCTGCTTGCCACGCTGCGCAGTTGGTGCGACCACGACGGCCAGAGCCAGGCCTGCGCCGACGCGCTGGGCATCCACCGCAACAGCTTGCGCTACCGCATGGAACGCATTGCCGAGCTCAGCGGCGTCGACCCGTTGACCCTCGACGGCATGCTGGCCCTGTACCTTGGCGTACAGCTTTTGCCCCAGGCTTTGTCGGAATGAACAACAAACCTGCGCCACACTTGTGCATCGGACCGGCGTCATTGCCGCAGCCAACTGGCAGCATGGGCGTTATAAAAACCGGAGAACGCCCATGAAAATCATCATCGCCCCCGACTCGTTCAAGGACAGCCTGAGCGCCGAAGGCGTCGCCCAGGCCATCGCCGAAGGCTTGGCCGAGGTCTGGCCGCAGGCACATCTGGTCCAGTGCCCGATGGCGGACGGTGGTGAAGGCACGGTGGATTCGGTCCTTGCTGCCTGCAAGGGCGAGTTGCGCAGCCAAACCGTTCGAGGCCCCTTGGGCGCGTCGGTTGAAGCACGCTGGGGCTGGTTGGCCGACAGCCATACCGCCATTATCGAAATGGCCGAAGCCAGTGGTTTGCAACTGCTGGCGCCGGGTAAACGCGACGCCTGTTCGAGCAGCACCTACGGCACGGGCGAACTGATCCGTGCAGCCCTGGACGCCGGTGCCCAGCGCATCATTCTGGCGATTGGTGGCAGTGCGACCAACGATGCCGGTGCCGGGGCGATGCAGGCGCTGGGTGTGCAACTGTTTGATGCGCAAGATCAGGCACTTGCCCCGGGTGGCCTGGCGCTGGCGCGGCTTGCGCGGATCAGCCTTGAACAGCTGGACCCACGTTTGGCTCAGGTGCGTTTTGAAATTGCCGCCGATGTGAATAACCCGCTGTGTGGTCCGCACGGCGCATCTGCCATTTTCGGCCCGCAAAAAGGTGCCAGCGCGCAGCAGGTCGAACAACTGGACGCAGCCCTGGGTCACTTTGCCGATCATTGCACCAAGGTCCTGCCCAAAGACGTGCGCGATGAACCCGGCAGCGGCGCCGCCGGTGGCCTGGGCTTTGCCGCCAAAGCGTTCCTTGGCGCGCAATTTCGCGCGGGTGTTGAGGTGGTGGCCGAACTGGTCGGCCTGGATGCAGCGGTGCAGGGGGCTGACCTGGTGGTCACCGGCGAAGGCCGTTTCGACGCCCAGACCCTGCGCGGCAAAACCCCCTTCGGCGTGGCGCGCATCGCCCAGCAGCACAACGTGCCCGTCATCGTGATCGCCGGTACCCTGGGCGACGGCTACGAGCATATGTATAGCCACGGCGTGAGCGCCGCATTCGCCTTGCCGTCCGGGCCGATGAGCCTTGAACAGGCGTGCAGCGACGCGCCGCGCCTGCTGCGCGAGCGCGCGGCAGATATTGCGCGACTGTGGCGCACAGCGACCGGGCGCTGACGCAACACCGTGAACGTGGGACAATCCGCGCCGTTTTTCGACACGGAGAGTCCCCATGCTGCGCACCACCGCTTTGCTGGCCCTGTTGCTGACTGGCATCAGCGCCCCGGCCCTCGCTCAACCCGCGACTGAAACCGTCCCGCTGCTGCGGGAAATCAAGAATTGGGTCACCGGCTGCGACAACCTGCGCAATTGTCACGCCCTCAGCGCGCCCAGTGGCGTGGATGAGGAAGATGCCAGCTCCCTGACCTTGCATATCTGGCATCAAGCCGGCCCCGAAGGGTACCTGCGCTTACGCGTTGATCATCGCGGTGAGGCGCTGGACCTGTCTACTCTGCAATTGGACGGAAAGCCCCTGGGCCAGGCACTGACGCGCAGCCTGGAGGTGCAGTTGGACGATCAGGGTGTTGATCCCCACCTGCAATCCTACGGCGTGATCGAGGACGCGCCGGCGCGGCTCTGGCTACAGCGCTTGCGCAACGGCCAGCGTTTGCAGTTACCGGGCGACGACACCGCGCATGTGTCCCTGAGCGGGCTGAGTGCCTCGCTGCTGTTGATGGACGCGGTGCAAGGGCGGGTGGATAACGTCACCGCACTTGCGCGGCCTGGCAAGAGCGCGGCCAGCGACGTGCCGGCACGCTTGCCGCCACCGGTGCTGCGCCCCTTCACGTCGGCGCCGGCGCTCAACGACCAGGAACACGCCGCGCTGGCCGCCGCTGCGGTGAAGGCGATCACCACCACCGACACCGCGATGAAACCCGAGGCCGAAGTTGGCGCGTTGAGCGAGGCTCAAGCCCTGACAGTGGTGCGCTATGACTGCGCGGCCTACACCTGCGAGTACGAAGTCGGCAGCCGTGAGCGCAAGGCGCCGTACGCCGAAACCACGTTGAGCATTCAACCGCTACCTGTGGACGGCGCTGCCTTGCAAGGCTCGGTCGGCTACGACCCAACCACCGGCACCTTGAGCTATTTCTACAAACTGCGTGGCGTTGGTGATTGCGGCGAGGGCGGTGTCTGGGTGTTTGACGGCAAGGCTTTCCAACTGCGCGAGTTGCATCAGATGCCGCGCTGCAATGGGGTGGGTTACGGCGATTGGCCGACGTTGTGGACGACAGTGCCAGCACCCTAGCCAGCGTGGCGGCTTGGCCTCTACACTGGGCGGCCACTTGTTTTTCCAAGGAAGAAACGCAATGCGCACACCTGAATCCCCTATCGTGATCCAGCGCTTCACCGAGGCCCACCTTGAAGGCGTCGCTGCGCTCTACAACGAACCGGCTGTGTGCCGTCAGGTGCTGCAAATGCCTTTTCAGTCGGTGCAGGCGTGGCGTAACAAGCTGGCGCTGGATAACGAGCGGCGGCTACAGCTGGTGGCGATGCATGCAGGGGAAGTGATCGGCCAGCTTGGCCTGGAGCAAACCCTGCGGGTGCGCCGCAGCCATGTCGGTTCGTTCGGCATGGGCGTCGCCACGGCCTGGCAAGGCAAGGGCGTCGGCTCCAGGCTGTTGACGGCCGCGCTGGACGTGGCCGACAACTGGATGAATTTGCGCCGCGTCGAACTGACGGTGTACGCCGACAACGAAGCCGCGCATAACCTCTATCGCAAGTTCGGCTTCGAGGTCGAAGGCCGGATGCGCGATTACGCCCTGCGTGACGGCGTCTTCGTTGACACCCTGAGCATGGCGCGCCTGCGCCAGACTGCTTAACCCCCCAGAGCAAACGCCACCGCAGCCTGCGCATGCAGCTCGGTGGTGTCCAGCAATGGCAGGTTGCTGTGCTGCGGTTTGATCAGCAGGCCGATTTCCGTGCACCCAAGAATGATTGCCTGGGCGCCCCGTGCGGCCAGCGACTCGATTACCCGCTGATAGACCTGGCGCGAGGCAGCGCTGAGCACGCCGACACACAACTCCTCATAGATGATTCGGTGCACGGCCTGACGCTCGTCAGCGTCGGGCACCAACACGGTCAAGCCTTGGGCGGTCAGGCGTGCGGTGAGAAAGTCCTGCTCCATGGTGAACGCCGTGCCCAGCAAACCGACTGTCAGCGTACCGGCTTCTACCGCAGCGGCACCGGCGGCATCGGCAATATGCAGGAACGGAATCGACACGGCCGCCTCGATACGCGCTGCAACCCGATGCATGGTGTTGGTACACAGCACCACGCAATCCGCACCGCCAGCCTGCAAGCGGCGCGCCGCATCCTCGAGGATCAGCGCGGCGTCATCCCAACGGCCGGCATGCTGCGCCTGCTCGACCGGGCCGAAATCCACGCTGTACATTAACAGTTGCGCCGAGCGCAGCGGGCCCAGCTGGTCACGCACGCGCTGGTTGATAATGCGGTAATACTCGGCGCTGGACTCCCAGCTCATGCCGCCGATAAGGCCGATGGTGCGCATGCGATGCTCCTGACAGGGGATGTCGCCTCACCTTACCCATCGGCTGCGCAATAGTCATACGCAGTTGCCGGTCAAATGACCGGTGCAGTTAAGCCGCACGCTGAACCGCCGCATCTGCCATGATCAGCGTTCGCAACCTGGCCCACCCAAGGAAATCCGCAATGGACGATGTACAGCAATTGGGCGAGATGCTTCGTCATTACGCCGACAGCGAAGCGCACAAAAAACAGCAGTTCGACGTGCAGTCCGCACGCTGGGCGCAAAAGCTCGGCGAGCTGTTCGGGCAGATCGAGCAGTGGCTGGAACCCGTCAAGATCACTGGGCTGCTGGAAGTCCACCGTGAGGCCTATGTCGCCAGCGGCCCGAGCCTGCCGGTTGAGACGTCGACCTTCAAAACCGAAAAACTGACGGTGCACATCACCGGCAAGACGGTGGAGTTCGTGCCGGACGTGATGGGGGCGGGCGGCTCGATTGCCGTGTCGGTGATGGGCTTGACCGCTGCACGGCACGGCAGCGTATCGCTGGTGCTGCCGGCTGATAAAAACGACTGGCTATGGAAAAAAACCAACGGCCTGAAGGACCCGGACACGTTTACCTTCGACGCTAATTTTCTGGCGTCGCAGTTGCAGAGCCTGATCCCGCGCGATCGCGTTTGAGCGGGCTCGACCGGCGCCGGGTGCCCCGGCGCAATCCTGAGCTGGGCGCAGCACGCACTCAGGGCTAGAACGCATTTCTTGCCGGGCGGTTGTAATAACTGAGCAGCGCGTCGTAGCGGCGAGTCACGAGGTAGTAATCGTCACTCAGCTGTTGCGGCGGGGCGTGGTCCAGCCAGTCTTGAAGCAGATTGTGCAGCGCGATGAGGTAGGCATCGGCGGGCTGCCTGATGACGTACCAAAGGTGCAGGGCTTCATCATTAAGGTTTTTATTCGGGATGTGGTCCACGAAGGTTGCGCTGTTTTCGTTGGCGCGCTGCACCGCCGCCGTCAGCTTCGCCAGCGCCTGGGGCGTCAGGCTGGCAGTGCGCACGCCGTCGTCGATCTGGTCCACCGCCGCGCGTGCGCTGATCATGTAATTGAGCAGGTGCCAGTGCAGGTCCTGGCCCAGACGCGCTTCCAGCACAGCCCGTTGCTCAACGCGCAGACGCTGATCTTGCACCGCCAGGCCGCGGCGCAGCTGGCTGGACACCGTCGCGTAGGCTTCGCCATTTCTGCTGAGTTCGTCTTGAATGCGTTGCTGCAAGACGTCGCCGAACAGCCGCCGCTGGTTCGAGGTGCCCAGCGTAAAGGAGATTTTCTGCAGGCTCGCGAGGTACTCAGCGGTCATCCCGATCAAGGGGCTGGCGGGGTGCTGATGCGCCAGCTTGGTGGTGAGGGTGGGGGCGCACACGTCGTTCTGGATCACCCGCGCCTGCGGCTCGCTGTTGTCGCCGAACTCTTCGCGTGACCTGGCGTAGCGACCTGCCGGCAAAGAGGTTTGCGCTTCAGGCGCTGACTCGGCCATTGGCGGGTGTACCAAACGCTGGTAGGCCAGCCGCGTGTCTCGGTCAACGCGGTTCATGCAGTCGATGATCGGCGCCAGCGCACTGGCGGCCGCGGTTTGCGGGCCGTCGAGCCTATCCAGCCACAACTCGAGCACTTGGGTGTGTTTGCCCGCGCCGGCCAGGCCGACCAGCATCAGCATAAACGCGAGGCCAATGGGGAGTAACAGGGCTGGGTTCATTGCTCGGCCTCCTGGCCATACCATTGCGCGTGTGTGGCCGGGGCCTGACAGTCCTCAGCGGTTTGCGGCATGCGGCTGCACACGCGTTCGGTCCATTGCTGCAGACCTTGGTGGCGACCGACCTGATGGCGGCTGTCGAGGTATTTAAACCCGGCAAACACCAGGGCGAAGGCGAGGGCGCTCAGGCCGATGGCGCCCAAGGCCCGGCGCGGAAAATGGGCGGCCCACTCCTTCACGCTCATGCCTGCCCGGCGCTTGCCCGCGCCGACGGCAGCCAGGACCGCCACCAGTGTCAGGCCGGCGACGGGCCCGAACTGAGCGCTGATGGCAATGCCCATGGCCGCACCCGGGATCAGGTCGCGTACCGGCAACAACGGCAGGCGGGTGGGGCTCATCCAGCGCGGCAGTGTTGCACCGAGACGTTCATCCAGCACGCGCAGCCAATGCGCCAACGGGCGCCACACCTGCCAGGCCAGTGCGCCAACGGCCATGTAGGCCATCGACCAGGCCAACGCGTCCCCCGCAGTGTCCACTAACGCGCCCGCTTGCCAGGACGACTGGAACAGCGCTCCGACAAGGCAGCCCAGCACAATCGCGAGCAGCAGCGGCAAGGTGTCGAAAGCGGTTTCCCAATCCTGCCAGAAATACGGCGTGCCGCCTGGCATCGCCTGCGCTACGTCGGGATGGTCGGCTTTAAGGGTCGCGGCCAAGGTTCGGCACGCCTCCCAGTCTTGTTCACTCAGACGCTGGGCGAATGCACGCCGCTGGCCCAGAGACATCGGCGCCAGCAATAAGCGCGCGGCGCGTTGCTGTGGGGTATTCGGCGCTGTGGCCGCCAACGCGTACTGGTGGGCCATGAATACCGGGCCTTGCTGGCGCCGCATCAAGTGTTGCCATTCGTCTGCAGGGCAGGCGTGTTCGCTGCCCTGCCATCCCTGGCCGGTGCGCACGGCCTCAAACACGGCGGGGGACCAGAACTGGCTTTCGGTCAACAGCGTCGCCAGCATGTGGTGAACCCACTGGGCATGCGCCGGTTGCTGGAGCCAGGGCTGATCAACGCGCGCGGCATAAGCTGCGAGAAAAGCCGCTTCGTCACGCTCGGCCATGGCCAAGCTCAGTGTGTGTTGGAAGGCTTGCCTGCGCTGTTCGGCCAAGGCTTCGATCAGCGCTTGCGGCAACTCCAGGCGTTGCCAGGCGCTGAGCCACTGGAAAGTGTCAAACGCCCAACGCCGATCCTCTTCATTGAGCTCCTCGTCCCAGAGGCAGCGTTTAAGCAGCCCCACTTCAAATTCCAGCCCGGCACCCGCGGCCATCGCCAGCGTGTAGTGCTCCTGCAAGGTTTGGGCAGCCAAGGCCGTCGGCACCGTGGCCACGGCCAGCTCAGCGCCGTCGTCTTCCTGCGTCCATTGTTGCCAATTCAAGGCGTGTTCGTACGCTTCACGCAGGCGTTGAAAACCTTCCGGATCATCATCCGGTCGGGTTTTCTTCAGCAAGGTGGCGTATTGGCGTTTGATCGTGCGGCTATCGGCATTCGGGGATAGGCCGAGGACATCCCAGCAAGTCATGTGCGGTACAACTCCATAAATAACGCGCGCACCTTACCCGGTTTAGTGTCCGCTGAACCAGTGGGAGTGAGGGAGGGCGCGGTCTTGCTGGCGTACTTGGCGCACCCGCTTCGAAGACCCGCAGGGTGCGTGCCCGGTCGCAAACCGGTGGCGAACGGGCACGCGGCTGTCAGCCGAGGGTTATTTGAGCGGCGTCAGCGGTGGCAACTTCCATTGGCCGTTACTTGCTTCAGGCTTGGGCAAGTAGATGCGCAGTACTGCGTAGAACGGGCCTGGCGGTGCCGGCAGCCAGTTGCTCTGTTCGGCTTTCGGTGGCTCGTGGTGCTGCAACGCCAGGGTCAGGCCGCCGTCGGCGTCCAGTTTGAGGTTGGGCAACATCCGCGAATTGATCAGGTAGCGCTTCTTGAGGTTGGGCGCCAGCAGCTTGGTCTTGGCGTCGTACATGGTCAGCGACCAGAACGCTTCAGCGGGCGGCAGTTGATCCTTGTCAAAGTGCACGGTGTAGCTGTGCCGTGCGCCGTTGGCCGGTTTACCCTCGCTGTCGACGAAGTAGTTCAGGTAAATGGCCTCATCGGGGGAGTTGCCGAAAATTCCCAGGTCCGCACCGGCGTAGCGGTACAGGTAGTTGTTTTTCAGGCGGTCGCGGCTGCCGAACAGGTCGCCGCTGGCCACTTGGTGAGTGTCGATTTTGTCTTTCTTGAACGCGGCGAATTCGGCTCGGCCGTCGGCAATCCCGTCTTCCAGGGCTTTGCGCTGCTCTGCGGTCAAGTCCTTGACCTTGAACGGCGCGCCCGGGGCGATGCCGATCTTGGCAAAGCGCGCCAGCAGGTCCTTTTCGCTGTCCTGAGGGGCGGCGAAGGCCAACATGAAGTTCAGGTAACGAAACAGCTGCGGGCCTTCGGTCATGGTGGCCATCGGCTTGGGCCATTCAATTTTCGGCACCGCGGCCGGCGCAGGCTGTTTTACGTAGCTGCTCAGGGGCTGCACTTTGTAGCCGTTCTGGATCTGCTTGACCTTGTTCAGGTCCTTTTCATCAAACAGCTGCGTGCGGTACAGGGCGTAGGCGATATTGCTTTCGCTGTACACCACGCGGTCCACGTCAACCGGCTGCTGACCTTTCCAGTCCGGGCCGGCGATCATGTAGTGGCCGCCGTTGTTGCCGGTGCTGCGGGTGCCCAGGTAAGCGATGTTCTGCGTGTAGAGGTCGATCAGCTGCACCGAGTAGTAACGGTTGTCTTCGATCTTGGGCAGGGTCAACACCAACGGCTCTTTGCGCAGGTCCATCCATACGAAGGAGTAGGGCGTGTCCGAATTCGGGGTGGCGAACGCAGTGTCCTTGGGGGTGAACACCTGCGCGGTATTGCCGATATGGTTGAACGGCGCCTTGAAGTTGGGCCCGCCTTTATCGACGGCCTGGGTGTAGAGCGTCTTGTACATCGCCACGACCGGGTAGCCATACAGGTAGGCTTCCTTGGCAATCGCCCGTGCTTCGGCGGGGGTTGCCGTGAAGTCAGCCCAGGCACCGGTGCTCATGAATATCGAGAGGCTCGCCAACAGCAGGCGCGTCGGTTTTCCAATCATGTTGTTGCGTCCTTCCAGAGTTCTTTTGACTGACGGGAGTTGAAGGCGACGAGTTTCCAGTTTTATTTCGCGAACGTCACGTTAATCCCTGCAAACCAGGCCAACTGAGGTAAATCATCGCCTTGGCGCGCCCCTGTCTGTTGCGGTTTGACGCAGGTGTTGACGATGACGCGCTTGGGCATTCACGGATGATATCGATTCAAGCTAGCAGCAAATCCCTGACGCGCGAGCGGCTCAGGCAAATGAGCGCGCAGCGCCATTGGGAACGGCGAAATACGCTGAGGTCGGGAATGCCCCCGTATCCGGCGGCCTGCGGCAAATGAGGGACTATGCGTGGGGCAGCATGGATTTGACTTTGTCGCGCAATTGATCGATGGAGAAAGGTTTGCCAATTACTTGCATGCCGGCCGGCACGTCGATGCTTTCGGCATAGCCGCTGGCAAACAGGATTGGCAGGGCAGGGCGTAGCTCACGCACCTTGGCGGCCAGTTCTTTACCGTCCATATCAGGCAGGCCAACATCGGTCATCATCAGGTCGATCACCTGTGCAGTGTTTTCGACCACTTTCAAAGCTTCTTCAGCGTCCGCCGCTTCTATCACTGTGAACTCCAATTCTTCGAGTACATCGACGATCAGCATGCGCACGATGGCGTCGTCTTCGACTACAAGGAGGGTGGAGGGGGTGGCGGACATAATCAAAATTCCCGAAAAAATGAAGTGGGCAGGTCTTTAGCGGTTGAAAGACCATTCTCTAATGAGTCGCGTCAATCTCGGCAAGTTCCGTTGGCGCAGGCATTGTGAAGGGAATGGGCGCAAATGTCGCGTGCAAGTCCGCGGCCAGGGGGATGACGCGTTGCATGAATGGCACCGTCCAAAAGTGCCATTCACGCCAGTGAGTCACCTGTGGATCAGAGCGCGGTATTGAACAGTGCGTACGGGTTGTTGTAAGGAACCGTCGCCAGAAAGTCCAAGTCATTGAAGGTGCTGACGTCGTACTCCGGAATGCCGTGGTTAATGGCAACCGGTTTAAGCGTGCCGGCGCTCCAGCCGCTATTCAAGGTAGCGTCCAGCCCCCTGCGCATAGAAGCTTCGTCCGGGAACTTCGCCAGGCCGAAGTTGGGGTCAAAGAAAAACCATTCTTTCTGGTTGTTATTGACAATGACGCCCGCCAGAAGCCCGTGATTTTGGGTGCTGATCTTGAGGGTGGTTGATGTGGTTCTATTACTGAGGTCAGTAATAATGTCGGTGTACGCTTGCCGGGAAACCGGATTGGTGCCGTGAAAGTTCACGCGAAGCGCTTGGTGCATGCTGTTCAGTTGTCGGCGGAAACCAGTAATGGTGGGGTCGATGGAATTTAAGCTGGCTTTGAAGAAGTTATCGATCAGTACACGCTCTTTACCATGCTGAATAGCCAACGCCATGGTGTTAGCCAACGCAGCACATTCTCCTGATGAAGTAATGTCGTTTGAAGCCAGGTAGAAGGTTTGCGGCATGCCGATCGCTTTACCGCCTGCCTTTGCAATTTCTTCGCTAAACATCCTGGAGTACTCAAGACTGTTTTTGGTCTGGAGATTTTCTATCAGTTTGGCCAGTGCCCCTGTCTCTTCGGGGGTTCGGCGGGGGAGGATGGCCAGCTCTTTAAGTTCAAGCACGTTCATGGTGGGGTAGTAACCGTCTATGGTTTGGCCCCTTGGGTTAGCGTAGCCACGGTTGTAACCGGCGATATCCTTGAGCTTGACGTCATCTATGGCCTTCTTAAACACTTCGCCAAGATTAGGGGTCCGGGGGGTTGGCGCCACCCACGTGGACAACCAGTTAATGAAGTTGTGGTTTATCTCACCATTCCCAGCAACAGTGACAGGTTTGAAGTCGAGCAGCGGTTGCCCAAAGGGTTTCTGGCTGAGGGGGTCAAGGGCATACCATTTATTGTTCTGTAGGGTCGCGCCCACGTCCACTCGTTGCTCCAAAAACTTGTAGGTGCCCGTTGCTGTTATGCCCTGGCTTTTACTCGCGGCTTTAAGCAGGTCATAGCTACCGGTAGCCCCTTTGAGTTTGTTAACGGCTTCAAGACTTTTGTTCAGTGCGTAACGCCCGCCTTTGAGCAGCAGCTTGCCCCCCTGCGCCGCCATTTCATTCAAGCCACTGAGAGGGTTAAGTAGGGAAATGGCTTCGGCACCAATGACGCGGGTGCCACTCAGTACCTTGGAGCCAATGGAGAGCGCTGAGCGGCCGATCTTGATCAGCTTGCCTGCGACTGCAGCGCCGGCAGTGAGAAAGCCGAATATATCCATGGTGAGGTCTTGGGCTGCTTCACCGTAGTTGCCGCTATTGAAATTGACAATGGCTGATCTGAACGGGATCAGATTCAACAAAAAATCGTCAAGTGGCTTGGGCCCGCCTTGTAACGTATCCAGGGTGGTTTGCCCGCGGGCGTCTTCTTTTATGCTGGGGTCATCAAGTTCGAGGTGATCAACAAATGCGCTGGCAATCAAGTTAGATCGAATGCTGTTAAAGCTATCCATAGGTAATGCCAGCACGCCACGTTCTGTACCCAAGTCATGCACGTGATGGTTGAACGTGATTTCCTTGGTCTCATGCACCTGGTTGGCTACTCTCGACACCTTGGTGTGTGCCCGGCTCAGATTGATCTGTTTGATCGTGCTTTCATTTAAATTGATTTCGTAGGCTTGAGACTGACCATTCAGTTCGGTTCGGAATATCAGCCCTGGTTCTTTTTGGTGCTCCGTGTTATTCGGTAAAAAGCCCATGCCCAGCCGATGTGAACTCTCTTCAAAGACAGTGACTTTTCCAAACTCAAAGTTTTGTCTGTCTTCGAGTGGAAGCTGCGCGATCATATGCCTGACCGTGGCGTTAGTGCCGGTCTTTTTATCCCAGATCGCTTGGGTGAACTGCTGATCGAAGGCTTTCTGTACACCCACTATCGGGGCTGCATTGAGCTGCTCCAATGGGATGCTGGGGTCGTCTGACCTCCAAGGACGCGGATTCGGCATGTCCATCATGGCGATATCCAACATCGAATGTCGGCCGACCAACCCGGTTTGGTCCTCGGTGCCGCGATAGCTATCAGTGCCCAACACTTTCTTTTCAAATACCGGGCCCAGATCCCCAAAGCGTTCCTTTAATGTAGCCAGGGCAATTTCTTTTCGCGTCGGTATTGCTCCGTAGAGCATTTTGGAAGCCGAGAGCCGCTCTTCCAGTTGTTGGTTGAAGCTGTTTTTTATGCTGTCGAGTTGTGCGGGCGTATAGGTGTCGTCAGCATTTTTTGCAATGACGCCGTTGGCGACAGCCCAATCAACCAGCGCGGTACTTTGGGCGTATTCGGTAGCGGGTGATCGGCCTTTGGAGGCGTTGTACTCCAGCATGACCTCGGCGTACGTCATGTGCCTCACAGCGCCAGGTCGCTCGGCTTCTATAGTTGCCGCTGCAATCGACAGGAAAGCCCACGCCTGGCTGCCGACGGTCAGGTTGCCGGGAATATCTTTAATTAGAAACTGCGGGGCCGTATGGCCTAACAACAGGTGAGTGGCGAGCTTGGCGGTATCTACCGTGGCTTTTTGGGTGGCGACAAGATGCTGGCCAAGGCTTTCAATGACCGAGGAGGGTGAATGACCCCAATGCTGCGGGTCCGCCAGGTCAAATTCGCCCACCACGTTGCGTTCACGCGAGAGATAGGACTTTGGATCCATTCCAAGGTTGAGCGCGGTCAATAGATAGTCGTAGATACTGCTGTCCGAGGAGGCGCCGTTCATCTGCGTTTGCAGGGTTTTACCCAACGCCTGGGCCCTGGGGGTGTCGAGCAGTTTTTGCAGGGCCTTTTCTGGGTCCTGCAAATCGTTCGCCGTCAATGCACTGCCTCTGATCAAGTAACCGAGCGTCGCCTGGCTGTCAGGTGACAATGCCCCGCCGGGCGCACCGGGCTCGGCGCTGTAGAGGAAATCCAACATTTTTTGTTGATCGGCTTGCGACATCGGAATTGGCCAGGAAAGTGCGCCACCCAGATTGCCCAGAGGGCTCAATTGCGACTGCTGCTCCAACGTGGTCGCCAACGCAGTGAGCTCTTCCATGGTGCGCGGAAGTGCCAGGCCGAGGTCGGTCAGCGCTACTGCCAATGTGGGCGCCGGGCCTTGCGCCATGGCGTATGTCGAACCGACAAAAGGGACTAACCGTTCATTGTTCAAACTGTATGCGATCTGGGCAGCGGTAGCAGGCTGACCATCACCCTGGGTGGCTGCGTACCTAAGCTTGACGGCCAAGTCGTAAAGATCTGCCTTGTCTGCTATGAGGTGTTTTACCGTTTTGGTCAGCACCGCCGTGCCTGTGGCGCTACCGTCCTGGGGCTTGGCGGCATAGAACGTTTCAGCACTTAACCGTTGATCTGCAATTGCCAGCACAGAGCGGGTCGCGGCAGGTCGCAACGGGTCGCCTGCCGAGATAGGGCGTAGGCGCTTGGTGGCGATCAATATCTGGATTTCGCGTTCTACCTGAACCTCGTCACCGTCCATGCGCGGTTGACCATAAAAATCGCCCACAACCGCCAGAGGCACCTTCAGGACGCCATTCTCGAACGACAGGTGCAACGGGGTTTCCGGCGTGGGCGTGATGACGCGCGCCGCTGCCAGTATTGGCTCGGCGATAGCCTTCCAGCCTGGGGTGTCGCTCAGGGTAAATCTTCTGGCTACGCCATCAACCGTGGCATGCAACACGCCGGTGCTGGCAACGATGCTGACGGTGGCAGGATCGATGTGCTGCTGGCGCATCCACTCCTGTACAACCGGACGCTCAAGCTGAGCGTGATAAAGGGTCAACCACTGACCCAGCAGCGTGTTTTTTGGCACCTCGATCTTTTCATCGACGCCTTTCAACTTGTTCTGCAGGGCAGCGATATATTCGGCGAGCAACGTTACGTCATCGTTGGCGGCGCCGGTCGCGGCGTTCAGCGCAGCCGGTGTAGGCGCTTTGGCCATCGGCGCCAACTGTAGCCTGAAGGTTTGCTGTACTGCATTCGTGTTGGTCATCTGGTTTACCTTGCTGGGTTAAAAAGACGCCTTCCCAAAAGATCTTCCGTGTTCCTGAGGCGCACACCTGAGTGCTGAAACGAGGAAATTTCGTTCCAGCACGGCGCCACGTACCTGTATTTATTTGTGTAAATGAATTGATGAATTCGGACAGAATCCTTTGGAAATTCACGTTTAGAGCGTAGGAAGTCACCTCAAATCAATGCAGAAACATAGCCTTGGCCGTCGATATTCGGGCAAACTCCCAGTTTTTCCATACCTGGCCAAGGCATGCCCATGACTCCCGCGTCGTCTGTCGATGAAAAGAGCTTTCGTAAACTCCTGAGCCGTAACGTGGCCCTCCCTTTGGGTGTGGGCGTGCTCAGCGCGGCGTTTTTCGTCGTGCTGATCACTTACCTGTTGTCGGTGATCCAGTGGGTAGAGCACACCGACCGGGTCATCAATAACCTCAATGAGTCTTCGAAGCTGACGGTGGACCTGGAAACCGGGCTGCGCGGCTTCCTGATCACCGGCGACGAGCATTTCCTGGACCCGTATGAAGTGGCAAAGCCGCGCATCATTGGCGATTTGCACAATTTGCAGGAGCTGGTAGCGGATAACCCGCAACAGGTGGACCGCCTCAAGCGTCTTGAGGCCATGCAGGCCGAATGGAACAAATACGCCCAATCGATGATTGACCTGCAGCGCCAGAGCGGTGACTACCGCGCAGCGGTCAAGGCCGGCCGGGGCAAGAGCCTGACCGACGCGATTCGCCAGGAATACGCGGACGCGGTAGACATGGAGCAGCAGTTCCGTGTGACCCGTAACCAGGACGTTACCCGTACGACGGTGGTCAGCGTCACGTTGTACCTGGTCTTTGTGCTCGGTCTGAGCGGTTTTCTTGCCTATGTGGGTCGCAAGAATTTAATCGCTCTATCAGACAGTTACAGCGCAAACCTCGCGTCGCAACAGAAAATTGCGCGTCGCCTGGAACAGCAAGCCTGGCTGCGCAACGGCCAGACCGAATTGGCCGAACAAGTGCTGGGGCAACTCAGCCTGAACATGCTGGGCCGTAACATCCTGCAGTTCTTTGCCCAGTACATGGGCTCGGCGGTCGCCGCGCTGTATGTGCGTGAAGAACACGGCGGTCTCAGGCGTGTGGCCACGTATGGTTTCTCCCGCGAACAGGAGCAACGCGAGCAGGCGATCTACAGTGACGAAGGCATTGTCGGCCAGGCGGCCCAGCTCGATCGCCTGATTCGCCTGGACGATGTGCCGGTGGACTACTTCAAGGTCAGCTCCGGTTTGGGCGAAGGCGCTACGCGCAGCGTACTGGTGATGCCGACCAGCGACGACGACCGTGTCAACGGCGTGATCGAACTGGGTTTCCTGCGCCCACTGGACGAGCGTGACGTCGAACTGGTGGAGCTGATTGCCGGCAATATCGGCACCTCCATCGAAGCTGCGCGCTATCGCCAGCGCCTGCAGGAAGTGCTGGCCGAAACCCAGCAGCTCAACGAAGAGCTGCAAGTGCAGCAAGAAGAGCTCAAGACCGCCAACGAAGAACTCGAAGAACAGTCGCGCATCCTCAAGGAATCCCAGGCTCATCTGGAAACCCAGCAGGCCGAACTTGAGCAGACCAACGAACAGTTGGCCGAGCAGACCCAGACCCTGGCCGAGCAGCGCGACGCCATGGACCGCAAGAACGTCGAGCTCAACCAGGCCCAGCTTCAACTCGAAGACCGCGCCGACGAACTGCAGCGCTCCAGCAAGTACAAGTCCGAGTTCCTGGCCAACATGTCCCACGAGCTGCGCACGCCGCTGAACAGCTCATTGATCCTGGCCAAGCTGCTGGCGGAAAACCCTCAGGACAACCTCAGCGCCGAGCAGGTCAAGTTTGCCGAGTCGATCTATTCGGCAGGCAATGACTTGCTCAACCTGATCAACGACATCCTGGATATTTCCAAGGTGGAAGCCGGCAAGCTCGAAGTGCGCCCGGAAAACTCCAGCGTTGTGCGCCTGGTGGACGGCCTGCGTGGCATGTTCGAGCCGCTGGCCGCCGACCGCAAGCTGGGTTTCCAGGTGGAGGTTCAGGCCGATGCGCCGACGCTGATGTTCACCGACCGCCAGCGTTTGGAGCAGATCCTCAAGAACCTGCTGTCCAACGCGGTAAAGTTCACCGAGCAGGGCGAAGTCAGCCTGTCCGTGTCCAGGGCGCCGGGCGAGGGCATTGCCTTTACGGTGCGCGACTCCGGCATCGGCATTGCCCCGGACCAGCAGGAAAGCATTTTCGAAGCGTTCCGCCAGGCCGATGGCACCACCAACCGTCGTTACGGCGGCACCGGGCTGGGCTTGTCGATCTCTCGCGACCTGGCGACATTGCTCGGCGGCTATATCAGCGTGAGCAGTGAGCCGGGCAAAGGCAGTGTGTTCACGCTGGTATTGCCAGAGCAGTACGTCGAACGCGAGGAGGGCGCCGCACCTGTCGAGCAGCCGCGCCAAGCCGTAACGGCCCCTGCGCCCAAGCCCGTGGCGGTCTCACCCCTGCCGGTGGCCGACGTTCAACAGATCCCGCGGTTTGCCGATGACCGTGACAAAGCGCCGTTCACCACCCGATGCATTCTGGTGGTGGAAGACGAACCGAATTTCGCGCGCATCCTGTTCGACCTGGCCCATGAGCTGGGCTACAACTGCCTGGTGGCGCACGGTGCGGACGAAGGCTACAGCCTGGCCGAAGAGTTCATTCCCGACGCGATCCTGCTCGACATGCGCCTGCCCGACCATTCCGGGCTGACCGTGCTGCAACGTCTGAAAGAACACGCCAGCACCCGCCACATCCCGGTGCACGTGATATCCGTCGAAGACCGCGTCGAAGCCGCCATGCACATGGGCGCGATCGGTTATGCCGTCAAGCCCACCACCCGCGAAGAGCTCAAGGATGTGTTTGCGCGTCTGGAAGCCAAACTGACACAAAAGGTCAAGCGCGTGCTGCTGGTGGAAGACGATGACTTGCAGCGTGACAGCATTGCCCGCCTGATCGGCGATGATGACATTGAGATCACCGACGTCGGCTATGCTCAGGCCGCTCTGGACCTGCTGCGCACCAATGTCTACGACTGCATGATCATCGACCTCAAGCTGCCGGACATGCTCGGCAACGAGCTGCTCAAGCGCATGGCTACCGAGGATATCTGCTCGTTCCCGCCGGTGATTGTCTACACCGGGCGCAACCTGACCCGCGATGAAGAAGCCGAACTGCGCAAGTATTCGCGCTCGATCATCATCAAGGGCGCGCGCTCACCCGAGCGCCTATTGGATGAAGTGACACTCTTTCTGCACAAAGTCGAATCCCAGCTCTCCCATGATCGCCAGAAGATGCTCAAGACCGCCCGCAGCCGCGACAAGGTCTTCGAGGGCCGCAAGATCCTGTTGGTGGACGACGATGTGCGTAATATCTTCGCCCTGACCAGCGCCCTGGAGCACAAAGGTGCGGTGGTGGTGATCGGGCGTAATGGCCGTGAAGCCATCGACAAACTCAATGAAGTTGACGACATCGATCTGGTGCTGATGGACGTGATGATGCCGGAGATGGACGGTTACGAGGCAACCGCCTTGATTCGCCAGGATCCGCGCTGGAAAAAGCTGCCGATCATTGCGGTGACGGCCAAGGCCATGAAGGACGATCAGGAACGCTGCCTCGCGGCGGGCTCCAACGATTACCTGGCCAAGCCGATTGACCTGGACCGCCTGTTCTCGCTGATTCGCGTCTGGCTACCGAAGATGGAACGTATTTAAGTGGAGCAACGTTTTTTGGATAAAAGCAGCGATATTGAGCTGCGCCTGTTGATTGAGGCGATTTACCTCAAGTACAGCTACGACTTTCGCGACTATTCCGGTGCGTCGGTCAAACGACGCGTGGCCCATGCCTTGCGCCAGTTCGATTGCGCCACGATCTCGGCGTTGCAGGAGCGCGTGCTGCACGACCCGTCCGCGTTCATGCAGTTGCTGCAGTTCCTGACGATCCCGGTGAGCGAGATGTTTCGCGATCCGTCGCACTTCCTGGCGATCCGTCGGGAAGTGGTGCCGCTGCTCAAAACCTACCCGTCGATCAAGGTCTGGATTGCCGGCTGCAGCACGGGCGAGGAGGTGTACTCCATGGCGATCCTGCTACGCGAGGAAGGGTTGCTGGAGCGTACGATCATTTACGCCACGGACATCAACCCGGCGTCGCTGGACAAAGCCAAGCAAGGCATTTTTTCTTTGGAGAACGTACGCGCCTACACCGCCAATTATCAGCAGGCCGGCGGACAGCGTTCATTTGCCGACTACTACACCGCGGCCTACGATTACGCGATCTTCGACAAGTCCCTGCGCGAGAATGTGACCTTCGCCGACCACAGCCTGGCGACCGATAGTGTATTCTCAGAAACTCAGTTAATTTCGTGCCGTAACGTACTGATTTATTTCAATAAAAAATTGCAAGACCGAGCGTTTGGATTGTTCCACGAGTCGCTGTGTCATCGCGGCTTCCTGGTGCTGGGCAGCAAGGAAACCCTGGATTTTTCCGCCTACAGCAAACAATTCGAACCCTTGGTCAAGCAGGAACGGATCTACCGCAAATCATGAGCGACGTTGCAGCCAACCCGATTGTCGGGATTGAAGCCATCGTCGTCGGCGCTTCTGCTGGCGGCGTCGAGGCGTTGCTGACTATTTTTGGTGCATTGCCCCAGGGCTTTGGCTTGCCGATCATCGCGGTGCTGCACCTGCCGGACGAACGCCGCAGCCAATTGGCCGAGGTCTTTGCCCGGCGCCTGCGAATCCCGGTGCGTGAAGCGCGTGACAAGGAAGTGATCGAGGCGGGCACCCTGTATTTCGCCGGGCCCGGTTATCACCTCTCGGTGGAGCATGACCGCAGCCTGTCCCTGAGCCAGGAAGACCGCGTACACCATTCGCGGCCCTCCATTGACTATCTGTTTGCGTCAGCCGCCGATGCCTACGGCAAAAGTCTGCTGGCCATTTTGTTGACCGGCGCCAACCAGGACGGTGCCCGCGGGCTGGCGCACGTCAAGCGCTCAGGCGGGACCACCGTTGTACAAGACCCCAAGGATGCACGCATCGCCGTGATGCCGCTGGCGGCCCTGGCCCTGCAAACACCTGACTATATTCTGACTCTGAGCCAAATTGGCTCGTTGCTGGCTTTGCTGGAATCTTCCCCATGTTAAGTACTGTCCAGGCCAAACTGCTGATCGTCGACGATCTGCCGGAAAACCTGCTGGCCCTTGAAGCGCTGATCAAGCGCGAGGATCGCCAGGTCTACAAGGCATTGAGCGCCGACGAGGCCTTGTCACTGTTGCTGGAGCACGAGTTCGCCATGGCGATTCTCGACGTGCAGATGCCCGGCATGAATGGTTTCGAGCTGGCCGAACTGATGCGCGGCACCGAAAAGACCAAAAACATCCCGATTGTGTTCGTCAGCGCTGCCGGCCGTGAACTCAACTATGCCTTCAAGGGCTATGAAAGCGGCGCCGTCGACTTCCTGCACAAGCCGCTGGACATCCATGCGGTCAAGAGCAAGGTCAACGTGTTCGTCGACCTGTACCGCCAGAGCAAGGCGATGAAGCTGCAGGTCGAAGCGCTGGAGCGCAGCCGCCGCGAGCAGGAACTCTTGCTGACCCGCCTGCAGGCCACCCAGGCCGAGCTGGAGCAGGCAGTGCGCATGCGTGACGATTTCATGTCGATCGTCGCCCATGAGGTGCGTACGCCGCTCAACGGGCTCATCCTGGAGACTCAACTGCGCAAAATGCACCTGGCCCGGGACAACGCCGCCGCGTTCACCCTGGACAAGATGCACGCCATGGTCGATCGCGATGAGCGGCAGATCAAAAGCCTGATTCGGCTGATCGAGGACATGCTCGATGTGTCACGCATCCGCACCGGCAAGCTGTCGATTCGCCCGGCGCGGTTTGACCTGACCCAGTTGGTGCACAACCTGGTGGAAAACTTCGCGCCACAAGTGGCCGCCGCCGAGTCGTCGATGCACCTGGAGGTTCAGGGGCCGGTAGAAGGCAACTGGGATGAGTTCCGCATCGAGCAGGTGATTTCCAACCTGCTGACCAATGCGCTGCGCTACGGGGCCAAAAGCCCGGTGGAAGTACGGGTGTATACCGAGCATAGTGAGGCAAGGGTTGAAGTGCGCGATCACGGGATCGGCATCAGCGCAGACAACCAGAAGCGAATTTTTCAGCAGTTCGAGCGCGTTTCCGCCAGCCATGTTGCGGCTGGCCTGGGCCTGGGGCTGTTTATTTCCGAGCAGATCGTGGCGGCCCACGGCGGCACCATCGAGGTAGAAAGCCAGATAGGCGAGGGCGCCTTGTTTCGGGTATGCCTGCCCCTTGAGACGCCGGCGTGAAATCTATCGTCAGCTCGACGCAACCTCTGCGTGACCCGATGGTCGTAACTGCAGCAATTGACCGGACAAAGGCTTCCCATGAGTGAAGATGCACAAGATGTTGTTCTGATCGTCGAGGACGACGAATCGATTATGTTCGTGCTGGGTGAATACCTGGCCGGGCTGGGGTATCGAGTATTGAAGGCGATTGATGGGGAGCAAGCCTTCGAAATTCTCGCGACCAAGCCGCACCTGGACCTGATGGTCACGGACTACCGCCTGCCGGGCGGAATTTCCGGGGTACAGATCGCTGAACCGGCGATCAAGTTGCGACCGGAATTGAAAGTGATCTTTATCAGCGGTTATCCGCAGGAAATCCTCGACTGCAACAGCCCGATCACGCGTAACGCGCCGATCCTGGCCAAGCCGTTTGATCTGGATACGCTGCAGGAGCATATCCAGCGATTGTTGGCTTGAGTGCGGTCTGTGCCAGGGACGCGTATCACCGTCCCTGGCAGCATTCACCGGCTTAGTCGCGCGCCCAGTCCAGAATTTCGTTGATCTTCGAGCGGTCGAACACGCCCGCCCCCTCATCATCACGCAGCTTGAAATTGCCATCGGGATAGACTTCTACCCCGACGGAGCTGGCGTAGGTCACGGACACGTTTTTCTTTTGCAGGATCGATAACAACGGTTTGTTACCGTTGCTATCGACTTGGCCTATTACCCTGCCCACCATCAGCGATGAGCGTGTTGCGGTGCCACCGACAAAAATGACCTTGCCGCCATTCTCCAATGCGCTGTCCAGCTGCTGGAGCAGGGCAAAGGCATTGTGCTCAGCCCCCACAGGCGCCTCCAGATTGCTGCCGTTCAAGTGCACCAAGGTGCGTTTGTGGTACACCCCGTCGTGCAGATCGGTCAGCACCACCAGTGCCGAGCAGTCACCGAGTCCATGGGTGCTGAGGATGCTTGTGGGGTCATCGAGGGTTTTCGCCTCGGCCACGAACACTTCAACGTTTTGCACGGCGGGCTTACTGGCGCTGTTGGCTATGAGCGGTGGCTGCACAGCCGCATCAGCGACCGAAGGCTTCGCACCCAGGGCGTCGTCGAACAGCGACTGAACATGTGCGTCGGCAATATCGTTGGTTTTCTTCCATGCGTCACTGTGAGTGCTGACGTTGAACTCTAGCCGGGTGGGGTCTCCGCCCGCGGTTTTGTAGGGCAACGGCAGGTGTTTGTCGGTAAACAGCTTGCCCAGGCTCTTCTTCATGGCGGCAGCGTTCGTAAACTCGGCGAGGCCGTAGTTGGGGTCGTAATAAAAAAACCGCTTGGCGACGCCTTCGCCCTGCGTGCCGATCATCATGGCGTGGTCGGCGGTGCCGATCATCATGGTCTTCGGGCCGCTGGCGTCAGCAATGTCATCCATCAGTTGGGCGTAGCCCATTTTGCGAACGGGCGCACCGGCATGAAACTGCGTGGGTGTATCCAGTTGCTTTTGAATGTGCGTCAGGTTCGCCACGAACTGCCTGGACTCGGCGGCGGTGGGGTTGGCCGCTGCGCTGAATAAATTGGCGGCGAAACGGGTGTGCTTGCCTTGCTCCATGGCCGTCGCCATGACGCGCGACATCGCTGCGCATTGGCCTTTGCTGAGCGGGGTGGTCTGGCTGAGATAGAACAGCTGGGGAACGGGCGTGAACGTGCCGCCGCCCCCGCTGATGTGCTGGTAAAACGCATTGACCCCGCTGAAGCTGTGCTGCACCGCCAAACGCTCGCGCTGGCGTACCAAGGCGCCGACCTCGGCCGGTGTGCGGCCAGGAGCGCGCGCCAGCGCCATCACTTCAGCGGATTTCATTCCGGCGCGATAGCCGCTGATCGTCAGCGGGTCGACCTGGGTATAGCCATGGTTGAACTGCACACTGTTTGCACCGTGTTGGTGGTGTTCAACCCAGGCGGTCCAGGCGCTTTCACCGGCGGTCTGCTGAGCCTCGTGTAATTCTCCGCTGGCTCTGATCGAGGGTTGGAAGTCCTCCAGAGCCTTGCCATATGGCTGGCCACTTAGCGTGTCGAAGGCAAACCACTTGCCACGTTGAAGCACTGCCGGCCCTTCAGCGATGGCGCCGCCCAGCCTGAAGGTGCCCACTGCGCTGGCATCAAAATGTCGACTCGCCTTGATCAGGCTGTAACTCTCGGCACTGCCGCGCAGTGTGTTGTAGGCATACAGCCCGCCTTTTTGCACCCCTCCCGCGGCACGGGAAATCAGGCTGCCCACGCCATCCAGCGGGTTGAGTGCGCTCAGCGCAGCACGCCCCACGATCTTCACGCCCTGGGCCAGCCTGGCCGCCGCGCTGGTACCTGCTTGCAGTGCCTTGGCGCCTTTGGCTGCGAAGCCTACGCCGACGACAAACCCGAAGGCGTCGAACGCCAAGTCAACGATGCCGTCGCCCACGGCGCCGGCTCGAAAGTTCTGGATTGCCGAGCGCAGGGGAATCAGGTTGAGCATGAATTCGCGGGCTCTTTTGTAGAATGGCTCCTCGGTATCAAACGTCGTCACACCCCGCGCCTCACTCTGCAGCGCCCGGATGTTCAGGTCTTCGACCAGGGCGTCGGCAATGTAGCGGGACCGTTCGCTGGCAAAGCTGTCGGGTGTGCCCGCTCGCCGTTTCTCTTCAGCAATGCGCGCTGAATACCGGCCGGAAGGTTTAACCTCCAGCAGCATTTTCGCGTAGCGCCACTTATCCGCTTCATCAGTCTGGCGCCCGATCGGGTGGTCTTTGAGCTCTTCGCGCTGGCGGATGTTGCTGTCTCTTAAATTGACTTGATAAACAGTGACGACGCCGTCGAGCTCTGTTTTCAGCAGCAGGCTGTCGGGTACCTTGGTTTCAACACGGTTCTGGTTGAAGGCGGTATGAGAGATGCTGTGCTCGGTCAGCAGGGTCACTTTCCCATACTCAATGGCTTTTCGATCTTCCAGGGGCAGTGTGGCGATCAGGTGTTTGATTTGCGTGCTCGTCGCCTGTTCTGCCGCGTGGAAGTACCGCTGAAGTTCAGTGTTGAACACAGCATTGATGTCGGAAAGTTTGTTTGCATGGCCCGCGAGCGTGCGTGTGTCGACGTCACCGGAGGATGACGTCCATGCCGTTGCCTTGAGTTGCCCGTGCAGGTAAAGGTCCAGCACCGAGTACGGCCCGGGGAAGTCGCGGCTCTGATCAAATGGGGTGATGCATTTTTTCTCGAAGGGCAGGTCACCATACACGCGCTTGAGTTCCTCCAGCGCCATCGCCCGGCGCTCGGGCATTGGTGTCGAGTAGGCTTTCGAGGCTTGGCCCAATGCTGAAATCCGCGCGCTGTAGGCGCCAAAGACGCGGTTCATCTGCTCGTCGGTGTAGTTATCCAGCGTGTTCAGCGGGAGCAAGCCCTGGGCAACTCCCCAATCTTTGAGCGCATCGCGCCGCGCCATGCCTTCTACCTGCCGGTCCTGGTCGGTGACAGGTGCCAGATCGGCTCGTTGCATGACCTGTGCGAAGGTCATACGCGCCGTTGAGCCGGGCGCCTGGCTCTCGAGGCGCGCTACCGCCGTGCTGAAGGTGACCCAGGTGTGTGAGTCACACGTCACCTTGGCGGGAATGTCGTTGACCAAAAAAGCGGGGGCTCGGCGTGACAGCAACAGGTGGGCCGCAACGGGTGCCAATTCGGCGCTGACACGGCCCGAGGAAACCAAATACGTCACCAGCCCCGCGACCACCGTTGAAGGATGCTGACCCCAATGTTGATGACGGGCCCTATCAAAACCGGCAACGCCGGTCCTGGCTGGCGCCGAGGTGTTTACGGCTTCATCCAGGGTCGCGCCAAGGGCTGCCAGCGTCCAATCGTTAGGGCTTTGCGGGGTCGAGACGCCATTGAATTTTTCCTGCAGCGCCAGCCCCAGCGCCTGGGCATCAGGCGTAGCGAGCAGGCGTTGAATAAACCGCCGCGGGTCGTGCAGTTCGGACGGCGCAAAACGCTGATTGCGCGTCAGGTAACCGAGTGCACCGGTGGCCTCGTGATAATTTTGCAGACCCTTGAGCCCCAGCGTGTTCTGACGCACGGAATCTCTCAGGTTGTAACGATCGTCAGCACTCAATGGGGTTGGCCAGGACAAGGCTCCGCCGAGATTGCCGTCGGGAAGCTGCGAAAGGGCTGGCGTTGTCAGTAACCGTCCCAGATTTAACAGCTCGTCGCGGCTGCGGGGCCTGTCCCAGCCATTGTCGCTGAGGTATTTGTCCAGACTGACACTAGGGTCCGCTTGCAACAGCCTGTGGGGCGAATCGGCATGCAACGTGATGCGGGTGTTGCCCATTTTGTCGCGAATAAGTTGCTCAATCCGGCTTTGTACAGACGAGGGCGAGAGGTACAAGCTGTCGAGGGGATCTTTGGTGGTACGGTCTAGCCACTGTTCGGACAAACCGTCGATCTGCTGAATGACAGCGATCAGTTTCAAGGCCACGTTGCTGTGATCATGAGCACTGCCCAGCTTGGCCCGTTCGTGTTGCAGCACCTCGGCAGCGCGGTCTGGCCTGGGGCGCGAAAGGCCGAAGGCTTTAGCAGCCTCTAGCTGCGCTGCACGGGCTTCAGCGGATGCCCGGGTTTGCCCCGTGATGGCTTCGCCATAAAAGTCCGCGACCGCCCGGTAGGGTGCCGATGTGCGGCTGGAGGGGCTCAGAATATAACCAGCGCTTGAAGTCAGGGCTGTTGCCGCTTGCATGATGGGCGCCATCATCGAAGTCCAGAGGTGGCCATGCTCAAAGCCTGAAAAGGGTTTGCGCTGACCGCCGACGAAGGCGCTGATGAGGTTGTCTCGGGGATTGATCTCAATGGGCTTTGACAGATCGATCTGCTGATGCGTTGCCCAACTGACAAAGTACGGGCTCTTCATCAAATCGTGCAGGTGTGACCACCATTGGCCGAAGGCAGAGGCGGGCGCAATGGTGTCGATGTCGCCCAGTCGTCCACTACTGGCCGCGGCGCGCAGCGTTTGCGCCAGATAACCGGCCAGCTGACTGTCGCCGTCGACTTGCGCACGCTCAGCCGCGTCCGGGCCCGCGGGGTTGCAGTCCCGATCCGCCAGGCGTGACCGGCGTATTGTGGGGGGCTCAGGTGCAGCATTCAGCGGCCATTGATGCAGTGGAATAAGGTTGCGGGCAGCGATCATGATGGGACTCGTGAGGTAAGTTTCAGGTTAACGACGGGCACCTTTCATGCGTCGCGATTTGAAACTTCGTGTCCGATCCCTCAACGCCGGTTCCAGCCTGTCAGCCACCAGATATTGCGGTAACGTGCAGCAACTACCTCACGCCTGAATCATTTCCCGCACCTTCGCCGTCAACAAATCAAAGGTGAATGGCTTGGTGATCAACTGCATTCCAGGATCGAGGAAGCCGCCGCGCACCGCCGCGTGTTCGGCATAACCGGTGATGAACAGGACCTTGAGCTGAGGGCGAATCTGCCGACCAATTTCCGCCATTTGCCGGCCGTTCATGCCCGGCAGGCCCACGTCGCTGATGAGCAAGTCGATACGCTGGTCGGATTCGATGATCGGCAGCGCCGTGTCCGCATCACCGGCCTCGACGAAGGCATAGCCCAACTCTTTGAGCACGGCGCTGACCAACACGCGTACTGCCGGGTCATCCTCGACGATCAATACCGTTTCACCCGCATTGGCATAGGGCGCCAAGGCGGGATTGAAGTGTTCCGGCGCCTGCAGTTCACCGACAAAACGCGGCAGGAACAGGCTCACCGTGGTGCCTTTGCCCACTTCGCTGTAAAGGGTGACGTGGCCATGGGACTGGCGGGCAAAGCCGTAGATCATCGATAAGCCGAGGCCGGTGCCCTGGCCAATCGGCTTGGTGGTAAAAAATGGATCGAACACGCGGCCCATCAGGTGCTCTGGAATGCCGCAGCCGGTGTCGCTAACGCTCAGCTCGACATAGTCGCCGGGCTTCAAGGTGCCGTAGGCCGCAGTGAACACGTTGTCCAGGTGGCGGTTGGTGGTTTCAACCACTAACTTGCCGCCGCCCGGCATGGCGTCCCGCGCGTTGATCACCAGGTTGAGCAGGGCGCTTTCGAGCTGATTGGGATCAGCTTCGGCAGTCCAGAGCTGACTGTCGAGGCGCATGTCGAGGACAATGCTTTCATTGATGCTGCGTTGCAGCAGCTCACCCATGGAGGTCACCAGTTGGTTGATCTCCACAGGCTTGGAATCCAGCGATTGGCGACGGGAAAACGCCAACAGGCGATGGGTCAGGCCGGCCGCGCGGTTGGCCGAGGTCACGCCCAGGTCGATAAGGCCGTCCAGGTCATCGAGCTTGCCGCGCGCAATGCGCCGTCGCAGCAGCTCCAGGCTGCCGATAATCCCGGTGAGCATGTTGTTGAAGTCATGCGCGATGCCGCCGGTCAACTGACCTACGGCTTCCATTTTCTGCGATTGGCGCAAGGCTTCTTCATTGCTGCGCAGTTGCGCCGTGCGCTCCTCGACTTGCTGCTCGAGGGTTTCCATGGTGCGTTGCAGGCGCAGCTCGCTTTCACTCAAGTCAATCAAGCGGTCGCGGGCGTCATATTGCCGGCGCCGGCCACGCAGGGCTGCGCTCACCAGGCTGATCAAGGTGATGGGATGGAAGGGGCGTTCGAGGAAGGTCACGTTGCCCAGCAGCCCGCTCAAGTGCGACGAACCATTCTGCTCGCTGCCGCCGTGATGGGTCATCAGCACAATCGGCAAGTCCGACCACGCCGGCTGCTGATGCAGATGCTCCAGCAACGGCTCCAGGTCAACCCCGCGCAACGCCTCCGCCGCAATTACCAATAAGCCGGCGCCGTCTTCGAGCAATTCGCACAGATGGGCCAGGTTGCTGGCAACAATACCGCTGTAGCCAGCTTCATTCAGCATCATCAGCGCCAATGAGCCGTCGCGACCCATCGGCGCCAGGATGATTGCGCGCTCGGAGGCAGGAGAAACGCCGATCACGATCCCTCTTCCTTGAGCAAGGGTGAGCCGCTGCCGTTGAAAGTCGGGATGCCGCGCAGCACGCCCTGGAAGTTGTCGAGCGGCTCGCCCACCGTCATGCCACGGCTGCCAATGCGGTACTCGCGAATGGTCGACTCATGCGAACCGGTGCGCTTTTTGATGATCGAGATGGCCCGGCGTACCTTGCCCAGTGCTTCGAAGTAACGCAGCAAAATCACGGTATCGGCCAGGTACGTAATGTCGACAGGGGCTTGCATGTCACCGACCAGCCCGTGCTGGGCGACGGTCATGAACGTGGCAGCTCCCCGGCGATTGAGGTACAGCAACAGCTCATGCATGTGCAGGATCAGCGCGTTTTCTTCCGGCATCGCCGCCTGGTAGCCGTTGATGCTGTCGATGACCACGGTTTTGATCCCGCGCTCGTCAACACAACGGCGCACTCGGTGCGAGAACTCGCCGGGCGACAACTCGGCCGCGTCCACCTGTTCGATCAGCAGGTTGCCGGTGTCCTGCAGGGCAGCGAGGTCGATGCCCATGTTTTTCATGCGTTCGAACAACAAACCCAGTTCTTCGTCGAAGATAAACAGCGCAGCTTTCTCGCCACGCGCCACAGCCGCTGCGGCGAAAATCATGGAAATCAGGGATTTACCGGTGCCCGCAGGGCCAAGAATCAGGCTGCTGGAGCCGGTTTCGACGCCGCCGCCCATCAGCCTGTCCAGTTCGACAATGCCGCTGCTCAGGGTCTGGCGGACATACCCGCCGCGATGCTCGGCGGCGACCAGCCGCGGGAACACATGCACGCCGTCGCCCATGATGGTGAAGTCATGAAAGCCGCCGCGGTATTTTTGCCCACGGTATTTCACCACCCGCACCCGGCGGCGTTCGGCGCCGTAGTTGGGCGTCAGTTCTTCCAGGCGAATCACCCCGTGCGCCACGCTGTGTACGGTTTTATCCAGCGATTCGGTGGTCAGGTCATCCAGCAGCAGCACGGTGGTGTCGTAGCGCACGAAGTAATGCTTGATTGCCAGGATCTGCCGACGATAACGCAGGGAGCTTTGCGCGAGCAGACGGATCTCCGAAAGGCTGTCGATGACCACGCGGGTCGGTTTGACCCGCTCCACCACTTCAAAAATTTGCCGTGTGGCTTCGCCCAGCTCCAGGTCGGAGGAGTACAGCAGGCTTTGCTGATGGTTGGCGTCGAGCAGGCTCTCTGGCGGGGTCAGCTCGAAGATGTGGATATTGTCATCCAGGTCCCAGCCATGGGACTTGGCGCCCTGACGCAATTCGCGCTCGGTTTCGGAGAGGGTGATGTACAGCGAACGTTCACCGTTCTTCGCACCGGCCTGCAAAAAATGCAGCGCAATGGTGGTTTTGCCCGTGCCGGGTTCGCCTTCCAGCAGGAACAGGTGGCTGCGCGATAACCCCCCGGAAAGAATGTCATCAAGACCTTCGATGCCGGTGGCCGCCTTTTCACTGAACAGCTCGTTGGATGTAGACAAGAAGTGCCCTCAGGTCACGTACAAATAGAGGAGCGCGCCGCCTCGGGCGCGCCATATTCACTTGACCGTGGAGGCCCGTGGCGGTTCAACGTTTCGCGAAAATTGTACAAGCCTGGGTATGGATTACAACTTTTTGCAATGCCCTACAGACCTTGCTGCAACGCCGGGTCATCCGGGTTCTGTTGCTCAAGTTGCGCCAGCAATACCTGCACGTTTTGCAGCTGGCCGCTTTCTTTCCAGTAATTGACCAGCAACACCCGCGCCTTGCGGTTGGCCGGATGGCGCTGAATGATGTCTTCCAGCTGACGCTGGGCGGCTTCCAACTCTTCCTGGGCGTGCAGGGTCGTGGCGAGGTCGTAACGGTAATCCTGATTGTCCGGTTCAAGCTCTACCGCTTTGGACAGGCCGAGCAGGGCGTACGGGCGCTCGCCATGGTGCAACAGCCACATGCCCAGCGCATGCTGCAGGTAAGCCGAGTCGGGGTGAGCCGCCAACTGACGTGCCAGCAGTTGCCGCGACTCATCGGTCTTGCCTTGTTTGTCCAGCAGTTCGATTTGCGCGACCACCGCCTGCAGGTTGTCCGGTTGCAAGCGCATGGCCTGTTCGAGGGCATTTTGGGCGTCTGGCAGCAGCGCACTATGGATGTAGAGGCGCGCCAGTTGAATCCAGCTTTCGGCCGTTTCCGGCTCACTTTTGAGGGTTTTCACAAACTCATCGAGCACTTGCTGCAACGGCCCGAAGTACAGCCCCAGGGTGTCCGGCGACAGACCGAGCAAGGCATTGGCGGCAGCAAAGCGCACCGCCTGTTCGGAATCGTCGAGCACCGGCCCCAGCAACAAGACGCGTTGGCCGCTGGGCACCAGGCCGACAATGCTGTGGATCGCCGCCTCACGCACCACTGGCGAATCATTGGCCAGGTCTTTGTCGGCGAGCTTCAGCGCCTGCGGGCTTGGGTAGTTGGGCAATTCGGCGTGCAAGGCAGCGCGACGTTCAGGCGACAGGTCCGGCCGGCCGAGCTGTTGGTACAGCACGCGCGCGGCGCCGGGTTCGCCGTTATGCGCCTGCTTCAAGGCTTTGGCGTAACCATGGGCAATCGCCGGCGGCACGGCCACCGGGGTAGGGCGGGAGAAAAACCAGGTGAGCAACACAATCAACAACAGGGCGCACAGGCCGATGATGGAGTAACGGCGTGACTTTGACATGCAGGCGTCCAAAAGCTGGTGGCAGCTAGTGCAAAGCCATCAGCTTCGGTCAGACCACGGCGAGTGTCAAACCCGCATCAGGTCAGCACGTATTCAATCGGTTCCAGGGCAGGCGGTAAGTCGCTTTCGCCGAGAGCGGCAAGAATCTCCCGCTCCAACGTGCGCACGATGGCATTGCACGGCAGGTCATTTTCATCAAAACCGAACGGGTCTTCTAGGTCGTCGCCGATTTCATCCAGGCCAAAGAAGGTGTAGCTGACGATGGCGGTGAACACCGGCGTCAGCCAGCCCAGCGGCTCGGCCATGGCAAACGGCAGCAGAATGCAGAACAGGTAGATGGTGCGGTGCAACAACAGCGTGTAAGGAAAGGGCAGCGGCGTGTGCTTGATCCGCTCGCACGACGCCTGCACCTGGCTGAGGCTGACCAGTCGGGTTTCCAGCTGGGTGTAGCGCCATTCGCTGATGACGCCTTGCTCGGCCAGCCCGGAAAAGCGCGCGCCCAGTAGTTGCAGCACAGCGTCTGGAAGGTTCGGGTGCGCGCGAACAACGCCGATCCACGGCGTGATGGCGCCGGCCTCGTCTTCATGGCGCAGGCGCGCAATCAGGCCATGGGCAAAGCCGCACAGACCGCGCAGTAGCCCACTGCGCTCAGCCGGGTCAGTCAGCACCTGGGTTTCGCGGATCAGCGAGCGCACATCGATGATCATTTGCCCCAGCTGCTTGCGGCCTTCCCACCAGCGGTCATAGCAAGCGTTATTGCGAAAGCTCATGAAGATCGACAACGACAAGCCCAGCAAGGTGAACGGCGTGGCGTTGACCTTGGAAAAATACGCCGGGTGCAAGGTTTCAACCAGCACGATCACCGAGGCCAGCAAGGTCACCAGCAGGCTGCGCAGCGCGATGCGCTTGGCAATCGAGCCCTTGAGGGAAAACAGGATGCCCAGGAGGTTGGGTTTGGGACGAACGATCATTGCAGGGAGGCTTCTTTGGTGGTGCAGGCCCCAAGGTTAGAAGCAACCCGGGCGGGCGTCCAATCACTTGAACTGACCGGCTGATCAGCGCGCTCAATGATTGGCCAAACCAGTCAGCCAAGTTGAAGGCTTTGACCATTGCTGCTGTAACGCTGCAGAGCGACTATTTCCACGGTTTACGTGTTCAAAAACGTCCTGAAAATAAAAACCACAAGGATTTGAAGCGATGCGTGAGTATTTGGCTGCCACTACCGAGTTTGATTACCAGCACACCGTCGACGCCGCACTGGCCGGCAACCTGCAGGCACTCAATGCCTGCGTGGAATGCTGCGACCGGCATGCGCTGCCGGGCCGCATCGCGCTGTTCTGGGAAGGCAAGGACGGGCGCAGCGCCACGTCCACCTTCACAGACTTGCAGGACCAGGCCGCCCGCTTCGCCAATTTCCTCCTGGCCCAGGGCGTCAAACGCGGCGACAAGGTGGCCGGCCTGCTGCCGCGCACCGCAGAATTGCTGGTGGTGGTGTTCGCCACCTGGCGCATCGGCGCGGTCTATCAGCCGCTGTTTACCGCTTTCGGGCCCAAGGCCATTGAACATCGCTTGAGCAGTTCGGGCGCCGCACTGGTGGTCACCGACGCGGTGAATCGGCCCAAGCTTGCGGACGTGGAAGGTTGCCCGACCATCGTTACCGTCGCCGGGGCCAGGGGCGAAGGCATCGTGCGTGGCGACTACAGCTTCTGGGCCGAACTGCCGAATTATTCCAACGCCTGCGAGCCGGTGATGCTGGACGGTGACGCGCCGTTTTTGCTGATGTTCACCTCGGGCACCACCGGCCCGTCGAAAGCCCTGTCGGTGCCGCTCAAGGCCATCGTTGCCTTTGAGCGCTACACCCGCGACGCAGTAGACCTTCGCCCCGAAGACGCGTTCTGGAACGTTGCCGACCCGGGTTGGGCTTACGGCATCTATTTTGGCGTGACCGGGCCGTTGTCCATGGGCCACCCGATCACCTTTTACGATGGGCCGTTCACCCTGGAGAGCACCTGCCGGGTGATCAACAAGTACGGCATCACCAACCTGACGGGCTCACCGACCGCGTACCGCCTGCTGATTGCCGGCGGTGAGCAGTTCGCCCGCGCGATCAAGGGCAAACTGCGCATTGTCAGCAGCGCCGGCGAACCCCTGAACCCGGAAGTGATCCGCTGGTTCGCCGATAACCTGGGCGTGACCATCCACGACCACTATGGCCAGACCGAACTGGGCATGGTGCTGTGCAACCACCATGGCCTGGCGCATCCGGTGCATGTTGGCTCAGCCGGCTTTGCCTCGCCGGGGCACCGCATCGTGGTGCTCGATGACAACCATCAGGAACTGCCCGCCGGCCAGCCGGGCATTCTCGCCATTGACCGCGAACAGTCGCCGATGTGCTGGTTCGCCGGTTACGACGGCGTGAAGACCAAGGCCTTTGTCGGCAAGTACTACCTCAGCGGCGACACCGTGGAGCTGAACCCGGACGGCAGCATCAGTTTTGTCGGGCGCAGTGATGACGTGATCACCACCTCTGGCTACCGCGTCGGCCCCTTCGACGTGGAAAGCGCCCTGGTTGAGCACCCGGCCGTGGTCGAAGCCGCGGTGGTCGGCAAGCCCTGCCCGGAACGCACCGAGCTGGTGAAAGCCTTTGTGGTGCTCAACGAGCAATACCGCGCTACGCCTGAACTGGCCGAAGAGCTGCGCCTGCACGTGCGCAAGCGCCTCGCCGCGCATGCCTACCCGCGAGAAATCGAATTTGTCAGCGACTTGCCGAAAACCCCGAGCGGCAAGCTGCAACGTTTTATTTTGCGTAATCAGGAAATCGCCAAGGCTCAAGCAGCCTTGGCGTGATCCCTTTCAAAGGAACTAAAGATGCAGATTGAAAACAAGGTATTCCTGGTCAGCGGCGGGGCTTCGGGCCTCGGCGCGGCCACCGCTGAGATGCTGGTAGCCGCCGGTGCCAAGGTGATGCTGGTGGACCTCAACGCCGAAGCCGTCGCGGCCAAGGCCCGGCAGTTGGGTGATAACGCCCGCAGCGCCGTGGCGGACATCAGCCAGGAAGCCGCTGCCGAAGCGGCCGTGCAAGCAGCCGTCGCCGCGTTCGGCGGTTTGCATGGGTTGGTGAACTGCGCCGGTGTGGTGCGTGGCGAGAAAATCCTCGGCAAGAACGGCCCGCATGCGCTGGCAAGCTTTGCCCAAGTGATCAACGTCAACCTGATCGGCAGCTTCAACCTGCTGCGCCTGGCCGCCGCCGCCATCGCTGAAACCGAGGCGAATGCCGACGGCGAGCGTGGCGTGATCATCAATACCGCGTCGGTGGCCGCCTTTGACGGGCAGATCGGCCAGGCGGCGTATGCCGCGTCCAAAGGCGCCATCGCCAGCCTGACGCTGCCGGCTGCCCGCGAACTGGCGCGCTTTGGCATCCGGGTCATGACCATCGCCCCAGGCATTTTCGAAACGCCCATGATGGCCGGCATGACCCCAGAGGTGCGCGATTCCCTGGCCGCCGGCGTGCCATTCCCGCCACGCCTGGGCAAACCGGCCGAGTACGCCGCGCTGGTGCGGCACATCATTGAAAACAGCATGCTCAATGGCGAGGTCATCCGTCTCGACGGCGCCTTGCGCATGGCCGCCAAGTAAGGAGAATTTTTCATGCACGATCCGATTGTTATCGTCAGCGCCGTCCGCACGCCCATGGGCGGGTTCCAGGGCGACCTCAAGGGCCTGAGTGCGCCGCAACTGGGTGCCGCCGCGATTCGCGCCGCCGTCGAACGCGCCGGCATCGCCCCGGACGCGGTGGATGAAGTGCTGTTCGGCTGCGTATTGCCCGCCGGCCTCGGCCAGGCGCCTGCGCGTCAGGCAGCGCTGGGCGCCGGGCTGGACAAGGCCACGCGCTGCACCACGCTGAACAAAATGTGTGGTTCGGGCATGGAGGCGACCATTCTCGCCCACGACTCGCTGCTGGCCGGCAGTGTCGAGGTGGTGGTGGCCGGTGGCATGGAGAGCATGTCCAACGCGCCGTATCTGCTGGACCGCGCGCGCAGCGGCTACCGCATGGGCCACGGCAAGGTGCTCGACCACATGTTTCTCGACGGCCTTGAAGACGCCTACGACAAGGGCCGCCTGATGGGCACCTTTGCCGAAGACTGTGCCGAGCACAACGGCTTTACCCGTGAAGCCCAGGACGCCTTCGCCATTGCCTCGCTGACCCGTGCCCAGGAGGCGATCACCCACGGCAGCTTCGCCGCCGAGATCGTCCCGGTGCAGGTCACCGTCGGTAAAGAGCAAAAAACCATCCTGCATGACGAACAGCCCCCCAAAGCCAAGCTGGACAAGATCGCCAGCCTGAAACCGGCTTTCCGCGAAGGCGGTACGGTGACGGCGGCCAACTCCAGTTCGATCTCTGACGGCGCGGCGGCGCTGCTGCTGATGCGTCAGTCCGACGCGCAAAAGCGTGGGCTCAAACCGCTGGCAATCATCCATGGGCACGCGGCGTTCGCCGACGAGCCGGGGCTGTTCCCGGTGGCGCCGGTGGGGGCGATTCGCAAGCTGATGAGCAAGACCGGCTGGCACCTTGGCGAAGTGGATTTGTTCGAGATCAACGAAGCCTTTGCGGTGGTCAGCCTGGTGACCATGAGCAAGCTGGAAATCCCCCACAGCAAGGTCAACATCCACGGCGGCGCCTGCGCGCTGGGGCATCCGATCGGCGCTTCGGGCGCGCGCATTCTGGTGACCTTGCTCTCGGCGCTGCGCCAGAAAGGCCTCAAGCGCGGCGTTGCGGCCATTTGTATCGGCGGCGGTGAAGCCACGGCCATGGCCGTTGAATGCGTGTATTAAGGACTTTTTATGCTGCCCAATGACGAACAACTGCAAATCAGCGAAGCAGCCCGGCAATTTGCCCAGGAGCGCTTGAAACCGTTCGCTGCCGAGTGGGACCGCGAGCACCGCTTTCCCAAGCAAGCCATCGGCGAGATGGCCGAGCTGGGCTTTTTCGGCATGCTGGTACCGGAACAGTGGGGCGGTTGCGACACCGGCTACCTGGCCTATGCGATGGCCCTGGAGGAAATCGCCGCCGGTGACGGCGCGTGCTCGACCATCATGAGCGTGCACAACTCGGTGGGCTGCGTGCCGATTCTGAAATTCGGCAACGATCAGCAGAAAGAACAGTTCCTCACGCCGCTGGCCAGCGGTGCCATGCTCGGCGCCTTTGCGCTGACCGAACCGCAGGCCGGTTCCGATGCCAGCAGCCTGAAAACCCGCGCGCGCCTGGACGGCGATCACTACGTGCTCAATGGCTGCAAACAGTTCATCACCTCCGGGCAAAACGCCGGGATCGTGATCGTGTTTGCGGTCACCGACCCGGCCGCCGGCAAGCGCGGGATCAGCGCGTTTATCGTGCCCACCGACTCACCGGGTTACACCGTCGCACGGGTCGAAGACAAGCTCGGCCAGCATGCGTCCGACACCTGCCAGATTCTGTTTGAAGACGTGAAGGTGCCGGTCGCCAACCGATTGGGCGAGGAGGGTGAAGGCTACAAGATCGCCCTGGCCAACCTTGAAGGCGGCCGCGTCGGCATCGCTTCGCAATCGGTGGGCATGGCGCGTGCGGCATTTGAAGCCGCACGTGACTATGCACGCGAGCGCGAAAGCTTCGGCAAAACCTTGATCGAACACCAGGCCGTGGCGTTTCGCCTGGCAGACATGGCCACGCAAATTGCCGTCGCCCGGCAGATGGTGCATTACGCCGCCGCCCTGCGCGACAGCGGCAAGCCAGCCTTGGTCGAGGCTTCGATGGCCAAGCTGTTCGCCTCGGAAATGGCCGAAAAAGTCTGCTCGGCCGCCTTGCAAACCTTGGGCGGTTACGGTTACCTGAGCGACTTTCCCTTGGAGCGGATCTACCGCGATGTGCGGGTCTGCCAGATTTACGAAGGCACCAGCGATATCCAGCGCATGGTCATCTCACGCAATCTTTAAGGAGCCATTCCATGAGTTACGAAACCATTTTGCTCGAGGTCCAGGGCCGCGTCGGGCTGATTACCCTCAATCGCCCGCAAGCCCTGAACGCCCTGAATGCGCAACTGGTCAGCGAGTTGAACCAGGCGCTGGACAGCCTGGAAGCCAACCCGCAAATCGGCTGCATCGTGCTGACCGGCTCGAAAAAAGCCTTCGCCGCCGGTGCCGACATCAAGGAAATGGCCGAGCTGACCTACCCTCAGATTTACCTGGACGACCTGTTCAGCGACAGCGACCGCGTAGCCAACCGGCGCAAGCCGATCATTGCCGCCGTCAACGGCTTTGCCTTGGGCGGCGGCTGTGAACTGGCGTTGATGTGCGACTTCATCCTCGCGGGCGACGGCGCCAAGTTCGGCCAGCCGGAAATCAACCTCGGCGTGCTGCCGGGCATGGGCGGCACCCAGCGCCTGACCCGCGCGGTGGGCAAGGCCAAGGCCATGGAAATGTGCCTGACCGGGCGTTTTATCGATGCGGTGGAAGCCGAGCGTTGCGGGATTGTGGCGCGTATCGTGCCGGCAGATGAGCTGCTGGAAGAGGCGCTGAAGGTGGCGACGCTGATCGCCGGCAAATCCGTGCCGATCAGCATGATGGTCAAGGAAAGCGTGAACCGCGCGTTTGAAGTGAGCCTCTCCGAAGGCGTGCGCTTTGAGCGCCGGGTGTTCCATGCGGCGTTTGCAACGCAGGATCAGAAGGAAGGGATGGCGGCGTTTGTGGCCAAGCGTGCGCCGGAGTTCAACGATAAGTAACCGGCTTCAAGACTGCTGGAACGCAACGTGTGGGAGCGGGCTTGCTCGCGAATGCGCTGGATCAGTCGATACATTCGCTGACTGATACGCCGTATTCGCGGGCAAGCCCGCTCCCACTTTGGTTTTGCAGCGTATTGGTTAGCGTGGGGAGCGCTTGAATACGCTGGCAATCAGGCGAACACGTTCGCCGATTGCAACGTCATCACCGATCAAGGTGTGGGAGCTGGCTTGCCTGCAATAGCTTCACTTCGGTCCAACAGGTGAACCGAGGTGCCTGCGTCGCTGGCAAGCGAGCGCCTGCACAGCCTGTATTAGCTTAGAGCTGGTAGTTCTTCAGCTCGCGCGCGATCACCATCCGCTGAATCTCGCTCGTGCCCTCGTAAATCTGCGTGATTCGCGCATCCCGGTAGTAACGCTCCACCGGATAATCTTCCAGATACCCATACCCACCGTGAATCTGCATCGCTGAGGAGCAGACCTTCTCGGCCATTTCCGAGGCGAACAGCTTGGCCTGGGACGCTTCCGACAGGCACGGCTTGCCGGCACTGCGCAAGCGCGCGGCGTGCAGGATCAGCAACCGTGCGGCATTCAGGCGGGTTTGCATGTCGGCCAACAGGTTGGCGACGCTCTGGTGCTCGATAATCGCCTGGTTGAACTGCACGCGATCGCGCGCATACGCCAGCGCCGCCTCAAAGGCCGCGCGGGCGATGCCCAGGGCCTGGGCAGCAATGCCGATGCGCCCGCCCTCGAGGTTGGACAGGGCGATAGCCA
Organism: Pseudomonas sp. LBUM920; assembly: GCF_003852315.1. Taxonomy (NCBI): domain Bacteria; kingdom Pseudomonadati; phylum Pseudomonadota; class Gammaproteobacteria; order Pseudomonadales; family Pseudomonadaceae; genus Pseudomonas; species Pseudomonas edsoni (SeqCode). The sequence goes on along the minus strand of NZ_CP027762.1, from coordinate 3,307,816 downwards.
GGCCTTTGCCACGCTCACCGAGCAAATTGGCTTCAGGCACCGTGCATTGGTTGAGGGTGACGGCGCAGGTATCCGACGCGCGAATGCCCATCTTGTGTTCTGTGCGGTCAACCACAAACCCTGGCGTATTGGTGGGCACCAGGAACGCGGAAATGCCTTTTTTGCCCAAGTCCGGATCCGTCACCGCAAACACAATGGCCAGCTTGGCGCGTTTGCCGTTGCTGACAAACTGCTTGGCGCCATTGATCACCCACTGGCCGTCGCGCAGTTCGGCGCGTGTGCGCAGGTTATGGGCTTCGGACCCTGCCTGGGGTTCGGTCAGGCAAAAACAGCCGATGGCCTGGCCACTGGCAAGGTCGGGCAGCCAGGCTTCTTTCTGCGCTTGTGTTCCGTAGTTGAGGATTGGCCCGCAACCGACTGAATTGTGGATACTCATCAGCGCACCGGTGGCGCCGTCGCCGGCCGAGATCTCTTCAACCGCCAGGGCGTAGGCGACGTAATCGACATAGGTGCCACCCCATTCTTCGGGCACCACCATTCCCAGCAGGCCCAGTTCGCCCATCTTCGCGACCAGGGCATCATCGATCCAACCGGCTTTCTCCCACGCTTGGGCATGGGGCGCGATTTCACCGCGGGCAAAGTCGCGCGCCATGTCGCGAATCATCACTTGTTCTTCTGTGTATTCAATATCTTGCATGGCTTATCTCCCAAACTGCTTGAAGTCGTGGAAGAAGCTCTCCACATGGGTGGCGTTCAGGTCGTGGATCGTGGCTGGGCGCCAGCGCGGCGTTTTGTCCTTGTCGATGATCAACGCGCGTACCCCTTCGATCAGGTCGCCGCGCTCGAACCACTGGCGATCCAGGTGCAATTCCAGCGCGAAGCACTGTTCCAGCGGCAGGCGGCGGCCCCGGCGCAGCATTTGCAGGGTGACGGCCATCGCCAGCGGAGAACGGGTCTGCATCAGTGCGACGGTGTTCAGTGCCCACTCATGGGAGTCGGCGACGGTGACTTGCTGCAACTGCTCGACGATGCTTGGCACGTCCGGCAGGGCGAAGAAATGGTCGATGGCCGGGCGCAATGCTGCCAGCGGCGCGTCGGGCAATTGCTGCACAGCCAGTTTGGCGAGTACGCCTTGCAGGTCTTTGAGCGGCGAGTCCTGCCATTGCAGGCGGTCGAGTTTCTGGTCCAGGTCGGCGAGCCGGGTGCTTTCGAGGTACCAGTCCGCCAGCCCGCAATACAACGCGTCGGCCGCGCGAATCTGTACGCCGGTGACGCCCAGGTAAATCCCCAACTCGCCGGGTATGCGCGGCAGGAAGTAGCTGCCGCCCACATCCGGGAAATAACCAATGGCCGTTTCCGGCATCGCCAGGCGGCTGCGCTCGGTGACCACGCGCAGATCAGCGCCTTGCACCAGGCCCATGCCGCCGCCGAGCACGAACCCGTCCATCAGCGCCAGGACGGGTTTGCGGTAATGGTGGATGGCCAGGTCGAGGGCGTACTCCTCGACAAAAAAGTCGGCGTGCAGGCTGTCGCCGTTCTTGAAGCTGTCGTACAGCGAACGGATGTCGCCCCCGGCGCAGAAGGCCTTTTCGCCAGCACCGCGCAGCACCACGGCGTAGACCTGCGGGTCATCCGCCCAGGCCTGTAACTGCGCTGTCAGGCTGCGAACCATGTCCAGGGTGATGGCGTTCAAGCCAGAGGGGCGATTGAGGGTGAGGTGGCCGATGTGGTTGCGAACGTCGGCCAGCACTTCGTCCTGAAGAATTTCGGCGCGGCTTGCTTCGGATGAAACCTGAGCAGTCATCTGTAACTCCCTGCTTTTATTGTTCTTTATCAAGATGTTCGCGGACGAACCTTCTCGCGATCGTACCAGTGCAAATTTGCCCAGTACAACCCGGAATCCTGCAGGTCGTTTTTGCATTTATGCACGCAGGCTCAGGCGGCGCGGCGGGCCAGTACTTCGCCGATGCTGCGGCGTCGCGCATGGCCTTCTGCGGCATGGATCAACTGTTCGAGTTCGCTCGGTTGCACATCGTAAAACTGCTCCATCTCGGCCAGCGCCAGTTTCAAGTCGGCCGCCGTGATGGCCGGGTCTGTTGCGGACGCCGTATTGCCCATGACCGCTGCCGGTGACTCGACCGCACCCCTGGGATAGCGCGCGCGCGTGGCGTTGTTATACGCCAGTGCACACGCCAGCAGCGCACCCGCGCCCAGCATGACCGGCGCCAGCACCTGCCACCCAAGGGCGATGGAGGCCGGGTCTGCCAGTACCAACGTCATTGCCAGGCCACCGGCCGGCGGGTGCAGGCAGCGCAGCCAGCAAATCAGGATAACGGTCATGCCCGCCGCCAGGCATGCGCTGCCCAGCGTACGCCCCAATACGCGGGCGACCAGCAGGGCAACAACACCCGCGCACAAATAGCTGCCGATGATCGACCAGGGTTGGGCCAGCGCGCCGGAAGACACCGCAAACAGCAACACAGCCGAGGCACCCAGCGGGCCAAGCAGGTGCAGCGCGACCTCCATGCCAAACACTTGGGCGCACACCCAAACACTGAACAGCGTGCCCAGGGCCATGCCGATCGCTGCACGGCTCCATTCAGCAGGGCGGGTATTGATTGCAGCAGGTAACCAACGGGTAAGCATTAAAGCGGTCCTGAAATTGCGGGCGAAAAAAAAGGCTTGCCTGGTTGCCCGGAAAAGCCCTTGAAAGTTCCAACGTTTGGGGGAGGAACCTGCACAGTGTGCCGACCTTTGCTCAAGGGCTCCACTGCATATTAATGAGGGTTGAGTGCAAGTTTATTGAAATCAAATTGTTGCAAGTGCGTTCAAATGACTTCGCCGAAAGGAATCAGGCGCGTCATCTGCGCAAAGGGTGGGCTGACATGGCCCAATACGCGCCTGTCGGTCTCTTCATTGAACAGCTGTCTTTGCAGGTTTTCCTGCAGCGTCAGGTCGCTGGCCAGGGGCCCCTTCAACGCCACCAGGGCGTCGCGCAGTGCCATCAACCGATCCAGCCTCGGCACGGGAATTGACATCGGATCTTGCGCCACGGCATTGCCCTCGTATGCGTAAACCGCCGTGTGTATGGGCGGGCCTACTGCGTTCTTGTTATCCAGGGTGCGCCAGCCTCGGGCTGGTGAGATAAGCCAGACGTTGGGGCCGGAATGGGTAAGCGCACCTGGCAAACGAGTCTACATTTGGGTTCCAGGCGCCGGAAGACAAAGTGCACCAGCCGTTACGCATAGCTGTGTAGGTGCTTTCTCGGTTGCAGCAACGAAAACGCCCACTCCAGTTGAAGTGGGCGTCGTCTTGTACACACGGCCAGCACCGCGATCAGGGTGCCGGGGTTTTCCCCAGATGCAGCAGCACATAAGGGTCTTTGTCAAACTCCCCGGTAAGCGTCGGCGTAACCGATTTCAAGCGCGGGTCCTGCAGGTTTTCGAAATCCTGCGCGCTCATCACCAGCCAGGCAGGCCCTTGCAGCGGGGCCAGGTCTGCGGAGGAATGGGTAAACAACGGCACCTTGTCGCAGTTGAAGTTGACCATGAACTTGATGGCTTTCGCATCCTTGCCCAACCCGTGCAATACCACAGGCGCCGGCTGCTGCGTGATCTGGTCTTTGACCGCCAGGGTGAAGGTGCGCGTGTCGTAGAGCGCGCGCTCCAGGGGTTCAACCACCACGATGTAAGTCGTCCAGAGCGCCAGTGCCGCAGCGAAGGCTGGCCCCGTCGCGCGTATCCGCACGTTGAAGACCGCCAGCAGCGCCAGTACCTGAAGCACGCCCAGTACGCCGAATATCACCCCCAGGTTGCCCAGTTGCTCGGCGTAACGTCGGCGCGCCACCACCAGCCCGACGGCCAGCAGTGCCGGCATCAGCGTCCAGATACCCAGCATCAAGGCGCGCAGCCCTGCAAACAGCCGCCCCTGGGTGACCTGGAACGGGTAGGCCGCAAGGATCGCCGCCATCGGCAACATCGGCAGGATGTAGCGCGCCTTTTTTGCCTGAGGCACCGACAAGCCCAGCATCACCAGCAACCCGGCGGCGGCGCAATACAGCACCAGCTGCAAGGCCGGGTCTGGCGTGCGGCGCCCGCCGACGGCCACCGCCACCAGCACCAACAGTGCCAGTGGATAGGCCAGGGCATAATTGCCCAGCGAGCTGGTGAAGTAATACAGCGCGCCGCTGGAGCCTTCGGTGCCATCCATGCGCCCCAGGAACTGCATGCGGATCACGTCTTGCATGAAGTCCTCGCCACCGCTGAGCTTGGCCAGCAACAGCAACAGGCCCACACAGGCCGCCAGCAACGCCAGGGCAATCAGGCCGAAGGTGAACAGTTGGCGCCACTGCCGGTTGAGCAGGTAATAGCTGCACAGCACGCCGGTCGGAATCACCAGGCCGATCGGCCCACGGATGGCGAAGCCGACGATCAGCAACAGGAACAGCCAGTGCAGGCGTTTCGGGCTGGCGAAGTGATCATGCGCATACCCCAGGTAAAACACCGCCAAGGCCACTGCCGCGAGCATCTGGTCGAGGGACACCGCCCGGGTTTCACTGATGAAGGTGCTGCTGAGCAGCAACATCGCAATACTCAGCAGGCCCCAGCGCACGGAGTAGGGCGCCGTCAGCCGATACACCAGCATCACAATCAGCGCCGAAGCGATGGCCGTGGGCAACCAGGCGGTCAAGCTGGTGACCTGGCCCAAGGGCAACGAGAACAACCACGTCAACACGGTCGAGGTGGCCAGGTAATCGGCGTAGGGCTGCCCGTAGGTCGTGGGGAAAAAACTCGGCCCATGACGCAGCATTTCCTGGGCAAACACCACGAAGCGCGAGTCAAACCCGATAATCGCCTGGTGCCAGTTGCCGGCAATAAACAGCACCAGCGCCAGGAGCCCAAGCCCCAGCGACTGGTGACGGATCGTTGCAGTGAGCAGGGGCGGATAAGCTTTGTTCACGTATCAGGCTTCCTTGACCTGCTGTACCCAGTTTTGCTGAGGGATCGGCAGTTCACAGGAGTCGCCACGGCCCATCGGGAAGTACTTGAAGCCTTTGCGTGCCAGGCGTTCGCCGTCATACAGGTTGCGACCGTCGAAGATCACCGGGTTTTTCAGGCGTGCGTGGATCAGGTCGAAATCCGGCGCCTTGAACTGCTGCCATTCGGTGCAGACGATCAGCGCATCGGCGCCGCTCAAGGCCGATTCCGGCGTGCCCAACAGCGTCAGGCGTGACTCGTCGCCGTAGATGCGCTGAGTTTCCTGCATGGCTTCCGGGTCAAATGCACGGACATTGGCACCCGCGGCCCACAAGGCCTCCATCAGCACACGGCTCGGTGCATCGCGCATGTCATCGGTGTTGGGCTTGAACGCCAGGCCCCACAAGGCAAAAGTCTTGCCCTGCAGGTTGCCCTTGAAGTAAGCGTTGATGCGCTCGAACAGCTTGCTCTTCTGGCGCTGGTTGATCGCTTCCACGGCTTCCAGCAAGTCACTGGAGCAGTTGGCTTGCTTGGCGCTGTGGATCAAGGCGCGCATGTCCTTGGGGAAGCAGGAGCCGCCGTAGCCGCAACCGGGGTAGATGAAGTGGTAACCGATCCGCGAGTCGGCACCGATGCCCAGGCGCACGGCTTCGATGTCCGCGCCCAGGTGTTCGGCCAGCTCGGCGATCTGGTTGATAAAGCTGATCTTGGTCGCCAGCATGCAGTTGGCGGCGTACTTGGTCAGTTCGGCGCTGCGCAGGTCCATGAAGATGATGCGGTCATGGTTGCGGTTGAACGGCGCGTAGAGGTCGCGCATCACTTCACGCACTTCCTCGCGCTCGCAGCCAATGATGATGCGGTCCGGACGGCGGCAGTCGGCGACGGCCGAGCCTTCCTTGAGAAATTCCGGGTTGGAGACGATATCGAACTCCAGCTGCCGGCCGGCGGTGCGCAGGTTCTTTTCGATGTGCGCACGCAGGGTGTCGCCGGTGCCGACGGGAACGGTGGATTTTTCCACCAGGATCACCGGCTCCACGCGGTGGCGGGACACGGCATCGCCCACCGACAGCACGTATTTGAGGTCGGCCGAGCCGTCTTCATCCGACGGCGTGCCCACGGCAATAAACAGCACTTCACCGTGTTCGACCGCGAGCTTTTCATCGAAGGTAAAGTGCAGGCGCCCGCTTTCCAGGTTTTCCTTGACCATGGCCGCAAGCCCCGGCTCGAAGATGGTCACATGGCCTTTCTGGAGCGACTCGACCTTGCTCTTGTCCACGTCCATGCAGATCACATCGTGACCGACTTCGGCCAATACGGTGGCCTGCACCAGACCGACGTAACCGCTACCAAATACACTGATTTTCATGGGACATTCCTGGGGCTTGCAACGCTAGCACGACGAGAGTTAATAACCAGAACACCGAGGATGACCAACGCCACCCCCAGGGTTTTTGAAAGCGAAAAAGCTTCGTGGAACACCGGCAGGCTGGCAGCCAGCAGGTAGACCAACGCGTAGCTGATGCTGAGCAGCGAATAGGCGCGACCCAGCGGCAAATGCTTGAGTGCGCCAAGCCAGCACAGCATCGACAGCGCATAGGCGATGATCGCCAGGATCACCACGCCCAAGGCGCCGAGGTCGATGGCATTGCTGTTGAACGCATTCAGCCAGTCGGCTGGCAGCGGCAGGCGCGTCATGCTCCAGCGCATGCCCAATTGGGCGGCGCTGACCAGGCCGACACTGCCTAGGGCCAGGGCAAAGCCTTGAGTCCGGCTCATACGTGACGCCCCAGCAACACCACACCGCCGATCACCAGCGCCACGCCCAGCCAGTGCCGGCCGTCGATGTGTTCATGGAAAACAAAGCGCGCCATCAGCGTGACCAGTACAAAATTCAGGCTGAGCATCGGGTAGGCGATGCCCACTTCCAGGCGCTGCAACACCAGCAGCCAGACCAGCAGGCCCAGGCCCAGGCACACCAGCGCCGACCACAGCCACGGCGAGCGCAATTTGGGCGCCCAACCCTCCGGCTGGTCGCGCCAGCTTTCCACGGCAAACTTTTGCGAGACCTGGCCCATGCACGTCAGCAGGCATGCGCCCAGCAATAGAAGCAGGGTGATCATTGCGCGGCCTGTGGGAAAATCAGGATCACAATGTTGCCTTGCTCATAGCGTTTACCGTCCTTGGGCAGCAGGTTGACTTCGGCGACTTCATCGTCACCCTTGACCCGCATGACCACACCGACAGAACCTTTCTTGCGCGCCTCGCTCATCCATTGCTGGACTTCGTGGGTATCGATCCTGCGGTGCGCGGTGTCCGGGTAGGCGATGCCGTATTTCACTTCGCCGACCGTGTTGTAGAGGCTGACGTCCGGACGCCCCATGCGCCACGACAGCGCCGAGGCCGCGCCAAGGTCATTGCTGAGCAGGGAGGCAGTGGGTTGCAGTTCGTCCAGGTGATCGATGATGAACTGGTCCGGGGTCTTGTTGTAAACCACCGAATGCGGCAAGGCGGCGGGCACCAATGCCACCAGCAGCCAGCTGCCGATCACCGGCGCGGCCCACAGTTTCAGCGGGCGCGCCGCCTGGAGCAGGTTGACCACGATCCAGCCGAACAGAAAGGTGAACAGCAGCACCAGGCTGAGGGTTTCTTCGCCGTGGTCATACACAGGCTTTTTCAATTGGAACCAGCTGAGCGCCAGCACCGCCAGAACACCCAGCGCCAGGTTCAACCAGCCGTTGATGCGCAAGGCCCGGCCGTGGCCCAGGGCGAGCTTGTCGCTCAGGGTCGAGCCCATCAACAAGGCCAACGGCAGCAGGCACGGCATGATGTACGACGGCAGCTTGCCTTTGGCCAGGCTGAAAAATGCCAGGGGCATCAGCAGCCACAGCAACAGGAAGGCGGTCTGCGGCAGGCGTTTTTGCAGCCACGCCTGTTTGATCGTGGACGGCAACAGCGCAATCCACGGCAGCGAGAACGCGACCATCAGCGGCAGATAGAACCAGAACGGCTCGGCGTGCTGGGCGTCATCACCGGCAAAGCGCTGGATATGCTCGTGCCAGAAGAAGAAGTTCCAGTAATCCGGCTCTTGCAGGTGCACGGCCAGCGCCCAGGGCAGGCTGACGATAATGGCCACGACCACGGCAACCACGCCGTACCCGAGTAACTCACGAAAACGCTTCTGCCAGATTGCATAGGGCAGGGCGATCAACACCGGCAGCAACCAGGCCAGAAACCCCTTGGTCATGAAACCCATGCCGCAGGCAAAACCCAGCAACGCCCAGGACCCCAAGCGGCCCTGGCGGGTGCTGCTGTCAAAGCAGAACCACAGCGCAACGCCGGTCAGGTTGACCCAGAAGGTGAATTGCGGGTCCAGGTTGGCGTAGCCACCCAGCAATGCCACGCTGACAAAGCTCATGTACAGCACGGTGCTGACCAGGCTTTTTTGCGGGTCATTCCACAAGCGGCGCGACACCAGGTAAACCAGCAGAATGCTCAGCCCGGTGCTCAGGGCCGAAGCAAAGCGCACACCGAACAGGTTCTGACCGAAGATCGCCTGGCCCAGCGCGATCATCCAGTAGCCGGCAGCGGGTTTCTCGAAGTAGCGGATGCCCATGAAATGCGGCGAGGCCCATTTGCCGGTCAACAGCATTTCCTGGCTGATCTGCGCGTAACGGGTCTCATCGGGAATCCACAGGCCGTGGCTGGCCAGCGGTAACAGGTAAAACACGCCAAACGCCAACAGGAGCAGGGGCAGTGCCCAGCGCCGGATCATGCCTGCTGCACTCCGAGCCAACCCTCACGGCCGCTCAACGCGCCGCGCACCAGGTGTTGCTGGGGCAGGGTGGTCACATCCGCGGGCAGCAGGTCGCCCAGGGGTTGAAAGTCGATGCCGCGCTGCCCGGCCTGGGCAAGCAACTGGCGAAAATCATCAGCCATCAGAATCCCTTCTACTTCTGCGTGGATCGTGTAGACGTTCAGCTTCGACGCGTTAAACCGGTCAAGAATGAAGCTGTTGAAGTCTTTGGCAGCCACTACCGGCCCGACCACTTCGTCGAAGGTCGGCAGGTCTACCGGAATTTGTGGGGTGCCCGCACTGCCATCGGCCAAGGTCGGACGAAACAGGCTGGTGCCCCGGCAATCGCTGTTGTAGCGAAAGTTGAACGTTTGCTTGGCTTGCACCACGCGCTCATCGGCACGCCAACCGGCGGCCGCTGAACAGTCGATGCGTTCACCCAGAATGTCGCTCAGGGTGTCTACGCCACGACGGATCTGCTCGATGAGCTGTGCCTCGCTCCAGCGCCCGGTGTTGGCCTGCCAGCCGTGGTGATCCCACGCGTGCAGGCCGACTTCATGGCCGGCCGCCTTGGCCTGGCGCATCAAGTGCCCCAGGTCACGGCCAATCGGTTTGCCCGGCCAGGCGGTGCCGGCCAGCAAGATATCCCAGCCATACAGCCCGGCGGCATTGGAACGCAGCATCTTCCACAGAAATTGCGGGCGGATCAGGCGCCACAAGTGGCGCCCCATGTTGTCCGGCCCAACGCTGAAGAAGAACGTCGCTTTAACCCCGGCTTCATCCAGGGATTCGAGCAACCGCGGCACACCTTCACGGGTGCCACGGTAGGTGTCGACGTCAATGCGCAAGCCTGCCTTCATTACTTCTTGTCCGCGATTTCGAGCATGGCTTCCTTGAGGAAGAAGTCCAGGGTGTTGCCGATGGTTTCGCTCATCTCAACGGTAGGCTCCCAGTTCAGCAGGCGCTTGGCGTTTTCGATGCTTGGCTTGCGGTGTGCCACGTCCTGGTAACCGGTGCCGTAGAACGCCTTGCTCTCTACGTCGCGGAAACCGGCGAACGGCGGGAAGTTGCTGCGCAGCGGGTGAGCTTCGAACTGACGCAGCAGTTCTTCGCCCAACTGACGGATGCTGGCTTCGTTTTCCGGGTTACCGATGTTGATGATCTGACCGTTGCAGTTGTCATTGTCGTTATCAATGATGCGCGCCAGGGCTTCGATGCCGTCGGCGATGTCAGTGAAGCAGCGCTTCTGCTCGCCACCGTCGAACAGACGGATCGGCGTGCCTTCCACCAGGTTCAGGATCAACTGGGTGATGGCGCGAGAGCTGCCGATACGCGCAGAGTCCAGACGGTCAAGGCGCGGGCCCATCCAGTTGAACGGACGGAACAGGGTGAACTTCAGGCCTTTGTCGCCGTAGGCCCAGATCACGCGGTCCAGCAGTTGCTTGGAGACCGAGTAGATCCAGCGCTGCTTGTTGACCGGCCCGACGACCAGGTTGGAGGTGTCTTCGTCGAAGTACTGGTCCTGGCACATGCCATAGACTTCGGAGGTCGACGGGAAGATCACGCGCTTGTTGTACTTGACGCAGTAGCGAACCAGTTTCAGGTTCTCTTCGAAGTCCAGTTCGAACACGCGCAGCGGGTTACGGGTGTATTCGATCGGCGTGGCGATGGCCACCAGCGGCAGGACCACGTCGCACTTCTTGATGTGGTACTCGATCCACTCGGAGTGAATGCTGATGTCGCCTTCCACGTAATGGAAGTTCGGGTGGCTGCGCAGGCGCTCGATGGCGTCGGAGCCGATGTCCAGGCCGTAGATTTCGTAACGGTCGTCACGCAGCAGGCGCTCGGACAGGTGGTTACCGATAAAGCCGTTCACACCCAGGATCAGTACGCGGGTACGGCGTGGCTTGCGGCCGGACTCGGCGCCGCGCAGCACGGAACCGTCCACCAGGCCCAGTTCATCCGCCAGCGAAGGGCCGGCCAGGTACAGGCCGTTTTCGTTGCGCTGGCCGAACTTGACCACCAGCGAGTCTTCGCCGCAGGCAATGCGCAGCGGGTTAACGCTGATTACGCGGCCTGGGGCCAGGCCTTCGTTGCCCTTGACCACTTCAGCGTGCCAAACGATCAGTTTGTGCTCGCCCACAGCGCAGAAGGCGCCCGGGTACGGTTGGGTGACGGCGCGAACCAGGTTGAACAGCTCTTCAGCCGGCTTTTTCCAGTCCAGCTTGCCATCGGCAGCGGTGCGACGGCCAAAGTAGGTGGCCTTGGTTTCGTCCTGTGCGGTTTCAGCCAGTTTGCCCTGGGCCAATTGCGGCAGTGCATCGCGCAGCAGGCTGGTGGCGGCGTCACGCAGCTTGGCGTGCAGGGTCAGGCCGGTGTCGGTACGGTCGATGACGACTTTCTGCTGGGCCAGGATCGGGCCGGCATCGGCGCGCTTGACCATACGGTGCAGGGTCACGCCGGTTTCGGTTTCGCCGTTGACCAGCACCCAGTTGGCCGGTGCACGGCCACGGTATTGCGGCAGCAGGGAGCCGTGCAGGTTGAACGCGCCTTTTTTGGCGGTGGCCAGCAAGGCTTCGCTCAGCAGGTTGCGGTAGTAGAACGAGAAGATGAAATCCGGGTTCAGCTTGGCGATGCGCTCGATCCACAGCGGGTGGTTGGCGTCTTCCGGTGCGTGCACCGGGATGCCGTTGCGGGCGCAGAGTTGGGCGACGGAACCGTAGAAATTGTTTTCCTTGGGGTCGTCGGCATGGGTGAACACGGCAGCAATGTCGTAGCCGGCGGTCAGCAGGGCTTCAATGCCTGCACAGCCAATATCGTGGTAAGCGAAGACAACAGCTTTTGAATTCATGACGAAACCTGATCGGAAGGAGAAGTAGAAGTGGAGGTATGGGAGGACACCAGGCCGTCAACAACGACCACTGGAGCCGGTGCTGCCGGTTGGTTGCGCAGCACTTTTTCAATGAAGAAACGGGGGCGGGCGCGTACATCGCTGTACATGCGACCCAGGTATTCACCCAACAGGCCCATGCCGATGAACTGGCCACCGGTGAACACGAACAGCACCGCGAACAGCACGAACATGCCATCGCCAGCCCACTGTGCACCAAAGGCCAGGCGCAGGATGACCAGCGCAAAGGCGAACAGCACGCCCAGGGCGGCCAAACTGAAACCGACAATCGACAGCAGGCGCAGCGGCGTGGTGGTCATGCACGTCAGCAGGTCGAACATCAGGCTGATCAGGCGCATGGCGCTGTATTTGGATTCGCCGTGCTCACGCTCGGCGTGATGCACCAGGATTTCCGTGGTGTGGCGGGCAAAACCGTTGGCCAGGATCGGGATGAAGGTGCTGCGCTCGCGGCAGGCCAGCATGGCGTCGACGATGGTGCGCCGGTAAGCGCGCAGCATGCAGCCGTAGTCGGTCATGGCCACGCCGGTGGAGCGTTGCACGGCCAGGTTGATCAGGCGCGAAGGCCAGCGGCGGAACGCCGAGTCCTGGCGGTTGTTGCGCACGGTGGCGACCACGTCGTAGCCCAGGGCGGCTTGCTCGACGAGGCGCGGGATTTCTTCCGGCGGGTTTTGCAGGTCGGCGTCGAGGGTAATTACCACTTCGCCACGGCACTGCTCGAAGCCGGCCATGATCGCCGCATGCTGGCCGTAGTTACGGTTGAGGATCACCGCCACTACATGGCTGCCTTCTTGCGCAGCAGCGTCTTCCAGCAATTGGGCCGAATTGTCGCGACTACCATCATCGACCAGGATGATTTCGTATTCGTAGGACAGTTGCTTGCAAGCTGCGCTTGTGCGACGCAGCAATTCAGGCAGGCTCTCTTGTTCGTTGTAGACCGGGATGACGATCGACACGCAATGAATAGGGTAGGGTTTCAAAGATTCATGACCTCGGGGCTAGAGCAGGTTGGCGCGTGAAAACAGCAGTCATCGGCGGCTGAAGGTTCAGAAAACTGATTAAACATAGCGTGGGTTTGCGGTGTTCATTCGACCTTCCTGAGACTGGCAATAATTTCTTCCATGGGCAAGCGTAGTAAAGACGAAATGTCTCAAAGGTAAAGCGTAATCAACAAGTTAGTCCGATAACACGCGCCTCGTTCTCAAGTCCTGGGGCCAAGATTAAGCGGAAAAATGTTGAACGAATATGAAAGGCGGATGAAAAACTCGTTTATTTGACAGGTAGACAGCTAGGGTTCAGCTAAGTAACTGAGGCGCCAGGGGATACCTTGAACCGGTAAAACCGTGGCGTTTTTTGCAGCTTGCAGTGTGCCGCCGGTTTTATTCAACAAACTTCTCTGCATTGCCCCTCAAGTGCCGGTAAAGTAAGCCATCTCTTGCCAGGGTACTCGGATGAATAGCGTGCAGCTTTTACGCGGCCAGTTGCGGCCTGCGTTGATGGGATTGTTGATGGCTGTGGCCTGCGTCACGACCGTGCGCGCCGATGATGGCGTGGCGCTTACCTCTGTCGATCAGGTGCCCGAAGGCGTCGAAGTGCGCGGCAAACAGGTCGCGGCCTACACCTGGGACGACAGCCAGGGCAAGAACCTTCTGGTGCTCGCCGAACAGGTCAGCGAACGCGATGACGATGGCACCCAGTCGGCGTTCGTCTACGCCGCGCAATACCTGCTCGCTGGCGATCATCCCAAGCGCGTGTGGATGCTCTATGACGATGTGCAGCATTGCCAGTTCGACGCCGCGCTGCGTTTTGACATGGCGGCCACCAAAGTCACCGACCTCACCGGCGACGGCATCACCCAGGCCACGGTGGGCTATTCGCGCACGTGCACCAGCGATGTCAGCCCCAACGAATTCAAACTGATCATGCACGTTGGCAAATCCCAGAAGTACCGCCTGCGCGGCGTCGATCGCGTTGGGGCGAGCTGGTGGGACGAGGAAGCCGGCGCCTTGCGGGGTATGCCGCTGCCCAAGGATTGCAGCGTGGCGGCGCAGCAGGCGCTGGTCAGTCAGTACAAGGAGCAGGGCACCGAGTTACCTCTGCCGGGCTGCTATGGCGATGAAAAGGACTTTGCCAAGGCGCCGGACAGCTACCTGGCGTTCATGCGCCAGCATTGGTTCGCGCTGATGCAGAAGCAGGACACCGAGTGGAGTCAATCCCAGACCCAGCCTCAGCCCGACGACGCGACCGGGGATGACGAAACGGCCCCGTGATTTGGTGCCAGGGCCGGTCCTGCGCTAGACTCGGCCTTCGCCAATTCACTAAATACCTCGATTAAACAATGGCTTGATCGAGGTATTTAATCCAAAGGCTGATCTCCCTTGACTGAGTCCATCCGCAACCCGCTGACCCTTTACCTCACTCGCCTCGCGCCCTCCAGCCAACTGACCATGCGCTACGTGCTGCAGGACGCCGCCGACCGCCTGGGCTTCGAAGACATCAACCTCGAAGACATCGACTGGCACCTGCTGCAACCTGAACACGTGATTGCCCTGGTCGCCGCACTGCGCGAGGACGGCTACGCGCCCAACACCTCTTCGCTGTATGTGAATGCCGTGCGTGGGGTCATGAACGAAGCCTGGCGCATGAGCCTGATCAGCCAGGACCACCTGCTCAAGATGCGCTCGGTCAAGGCGGCGCCCGGGACCCGACTGGGCCAGGGGCGCAATTTGCGCCGCAGCCTGATTCGCGAACTGATGGAAGTCTGCGCTGCCGACCCGCGCCCTCAGGGCCTGCGGGATGCGGCGGTGATCGGCATTTTGTATGGGTCGGGCATGCGCAAGTCAGAGTCGGTGAACCTCGACCTGGCGCAGATCAACTTCGAGGAGCGCAGCCTGCGCGTGACCGGCAAAGGCAACAAGGCGTTGATCAAGTACGCGCCCGCCTGGGCATTTGAAAAGCTGACAGCCTGGCTGGACTTTCGTCGCGAGCAGCTCAAGGACGGCGAGCAGGACGATACGTTCCTGTTCAACCGCATTCGCCGGGGCAGCCATATCACCCGTGAGCGCATTACCAAACACGCGATTTATTACATCGCCCGTCAACGCGGCGAACAAGTTGGCGTGAAAATCATGCCGCATGACTTCAGGCGTTCGTTCATCACCCGGGTGATTGAGGAACATGACCTGTCAATCGCGCAGAAACTCGCGCACCACAGCAATATCCAGACTACCGCCAGCTATGACGTACGCGACGACAATGAGCGGCGGCGCGCCGTGGACCGGTTTGATTTATAACTTCAGTCAACCATGTGAGAGGGGGGGCTTGCTTCCGAAGATGCAGGGTCAGCGACTCACTGACTGACTCTGCGCTATCGGGAGCAAGCCCCCTTCTTTACTTGGTGGTTTACCGGGTTTAGAGGATTGGCTTGCCGCCGGTGACCGCGTAGCGCGAACCGGAGATATAGCTGGCTTCATCCGAGGCCAGCAACACATAGATCGGCGCCACTTCTACCGGCTGGCCGGGGCGCCCCAGTGGGGTTTCGCTGCCAAAGCTCTGCACGTCTTTGTCCGTCATGGTCGCTACGATCAGCGGTGTCCAGATCGGGCCCGGCGCTACGCTGTTGACCCGAATGCCTTTGTCACCCAGCAATTGCGCCAGGCCGCCGGTGAAATTGGCAATGGCGCCCTTGGTGGCGGCATAGGCCAACAGCGTTGGCTTGGGCATGTCGGAATTGACCGAACTGGTATTGATGATCGAACTGCCGGCTTTCATGTGGGGCAGGGCGGCCTTGCAGATGCGAAACATCGCGGTGATGTTGATATCGAAGGTCCGCACCCATTCCTCGTCTTCGATCTCTTCGAGGGTTTCGTGGGTCATCTGGAACGCGGCGTTGTTGACCAGGACGTCAATGCGCCCGAACTGTTCGACGGTCTTGTCGACCAGCGCCTGGCACGTGGCCTTTTGGGCAATATCGCCGGGCAGCAACAGGCACTGGCGGCCCGCTTCTTCAACCCAGCGTGCGGTCTCCTTGGCGTCTTCATGCTCGTCCAGGTAAGCGATGGCCACATCGGCGCCTTCACGGGCAAACGCAATGGCGACTGCGCGGCCAATGCCGCTGTCGGCACCGGTGATCAGCGCGATTTTGTTGGCCAGCCGGCCCGAGCCCTTGTAGCTCTTCTCGCCGCAGTCGGGGTACGGGTCCATTTTCTTCTGGGCGCCGGGTACGGATTGGGCTTGGGGGGCGAAGGGTGGGCGAGGGTAGTCAGTCATCTCAGTCTCCATAGGTCTTCAAGGGTGCTATGGAGTTAGTAGTTTTGCCGGCGGCGATAGTTGTAGTGAATGTCGGGCAAGCCCGACGAATGGTTTTCAGCCAGCCGCCGGCAAGAACTCAAGGCCTGGCAGCCCCAGCGTCGGAACGAGCCGGCTCAGGCACTCGTACAGTTCACGCAACGTGTGGGCGTGGCGGCTCGCTCTGGGCCAGACCAGATAGTAGCCATCACCCGAGGCGACAGCCGTTGCGCAGGGCAGCGTGATCAGCCCGTCGCGCACATCGTTGGCCACCAGGTGCAGGTCGCCGATCGAGACACCATGGCCGCGCATGGCAGCCGAAATCGCCTGGTCCAGCGTATCGAAGACCTTGCCACGGTCCAGGTCGATACGCGCGTCAGATGGCTGGGCGGCCAGCCAGCGTCGCCAGTCCCGGCGGTCGGCGGTGGGGTGGATCAGTTCGGCCTCGGCCAGGTCAGTGTGCACCCAGCCAGGCGCGCAGATGGGGATCAACCATTCATCAAACAGTTTGTGTGCGTGCACATCGGCGCCGAACTGACCGTTGCCGAGCAAAATCGCGCAGTCGTAAGGCTCTGCGTAAAAGTCCACGCTGTCGAAATCCATCCAGACACTTGCCAGCTGTATCGCCATTTCAGGCGCGCTGAGCTTGAGGAGGTCCAGCGTGTGCAGCAGCCAGCGCATGGTCAGCGTCGATGGAGCCTTTAAACGTAAATCGCCAGTGCCGGCCCGGAAAGGCGCGCACGCCTGTTCGATGATGCGAAAGCCGACCTTGAGTTCCTGCGCAAGCCGTTCGCCCGCAACGGTGAGTTGCAGTCGAGGCCCGAGGCGTTCGAACAAACGACAGTTGAGGAGGCCCTCGAGGGTTTTGATATGGCGGCTGACCGCACTTGGAGTCAACGACAAGGCTTGCGCCGCGCGTGTAAACGAAGACGTGCGGGCCGCCACTTCAAAGGCGCGCAGGGCATACAGTGGTGGAAGGCGTTCGGCCATGGAGGGGCAGTCATTGTGATTAAAACTCATAGTAGGACACAGGCTTTTACGTTTTTCAACGCGCGCGGCCTGGCGCAAGCTCACACGCCTCACTTCACAAGGCGTTTAAGCGCGATGAATAGCTCGTTACTTCTGATTTATGTCTTCAGCGTAGTGGCCCTGATTGTCACGCCCGGGCCGGTGGTGGCGCTGATCATCACTACCAGCCTGCAATCCGGAAGCCGGCGCGCGCTGTTGACGGCGGCGGGCACCAACCTGGCGTCGCTGATCCTGGTCCTGGTGGCGGTACTGATTTTGTCGGGGAGTTTTTCCGTCAGTCCAGGCCTGCTGAGCGCGATCAGCGTTGTGGGCTGCCTGTTCATCTTGTACCTGGCGGTCCAGGGGCTGCGCTATCCACCTGGTCCAGGTGTCCAGACCCGCTGCGCGCGCAGCGGTGTCGGCAGGGGTTTTCTGGTGGGAATTTCCAACCCCAAGGACATCATTTTCTTCGTCGCCTTCTTCCCTCAATTCATCCACGTGGCGGACTCGTTCAGTGCCAGCGTGGCGTGGTTGACCGGGTTGTGGGTGCTTATCGACTTTGCGGTGCTGGCAGGGTATATCGCCCTCGCGCGCCAGGCGTTCGCGCTGAAATACCGCGCGGCTATCAACCGCGTGGCGTGCCTGGTGCTGCTGGCCGTGGCCCTGATGGGTATCGCGCATTCAGGGCGTTTGCTGCTGGGATGACGATGCGTATCAGCTGCGTGGCGAAGGCTGTAGATGCACGGGCAAGCGGCGCAGTGTCCACCAGGTGGTCAGCATGGCCGCGACTGCGCACAGGGCGATGCCGATCAACATCGGTGCCGGCGTATGGTCGGCGTACAACCCGATCAGGGTCATGGACACGGCGGCGGTGATCATCTGGATGGCGCCCAACAGGGCCGACGCGGAACCCGCAACGGCGCCGTGGTCCTCCAGGGACAACACGCCGGCCGCTGGCAACAGCAGGCCGAGAAAGCCAAAGCCGATAAACAGCAGCGTCATCATTACTGCCAGATGATTGCCCCACAGCGTGGTGGCGGCCAGCAGCACCATGATCGCCGCCACCGCCATGACCGACCAACGAATCACCGGCGCCAGACCAAAGCGCGCGCTCAGGCGGGCGGTCATTTGGCTCATGGCAAAGAACGACGCGGCATTGAGCGCAAAGCACAGGCTGAATTGCGTCGGCGTCAGGCCGAAATATTCGATGTACACAAACGGCGCGCTGCCGATGAACACAAAGAAGGTCGCCAGTCCGAAGCCGCTGACCACCGCCAAGCCGATAAACACCGGGTCGCGCAGCAGTGCGCCGTAACTGCCGATGGCGGTGCCCAGGGTCTTGCCCAATCGGCGCTCGGCCGGATGGGTTTCCGGCAACTGCACAATGGTCATCACCAGGCACAGCACGGACACCACAGCCAGTACGGCAAACACTTCGCGCCAACTCCAGAGTGAAATCACCACGCTGCCGGCCAACGGCGCCAGGATCGGCGACACGCTCATCACCAGCATCAGCAAGGCCATCAGGCGCGCGGCTTCGTGGCCGGTGTACAGGTCACGAACAATCGCCCGCGGGATGACCATGCCGGCGCACGCGCCGAAGGCTTGCAGGGCGCGAAAGCCGATCAGTACTTCGATGCTCGGTGCCAGGGCACAGCCGACACTGGCCACGGCAAAAATCACCAGGCCGGCGTAGATCGGCGGCTTGCGCCCGTACACATCGCTGAGGGGGCCATAGAACAGCTGGCACACGCCGATGATCATGAAGAACACCGTCAGGCTCATCTGCACCGCCGCCGGCGAGGCCTGCAGGCTGGCGCCAAGGGTGGGCAGGGCGGGCAAGTAACTGTCGATGGCGAAGGGGCCGATGGCGGTGATCAACCCCAGCAACAGGGCGAGGTGGGCGATGCTTCGAGACATGGGGTGTTCCGGGTGACGGCGAAAGATCGGCCAGCTTAGAGAGCCGCCCGAGGGGTTACAAGGTGGCGTTTACACAGGCGCTACATTTTTGGCCTTGAGCCTGTCGAGGCCGCCCATTCGGGCTGACCATTGATCTTTGCGCTGAAAAATAGATTGAATAATCACACTTAATGTTATTTAAATAACAAAACAAAAGCACCACGACCTGCCTGGTCGTGCTGCAACAAGGTGGAATAGCAATGAGCAAGATCGCAGTCATCGGCAGCAATATGGTGGATCTGATTACCTACATCGACCGCATGCCGGCCCAGGGCGAAACCCTCGAAGCGCCGGGGTTTGCCCTCGGTTGCGGCGGCAAGGGCGCCAACCAGGCGGTGGCGGCAGCCAAGCTTGGGGCCGATGTATTGATGCTGAGCAAGGTCGGCGACGACATGTTTGCCGACAACACCCTGGCCAACTTCCAGCGCTTTGGCATCGACACTCGTTATGTGCAACGGGTGCCTGGCGTTTCCAGTGGTGTGGCGCCGATTTTTGTGCGCACCGACTCCCACAACAGCATCCTGATCGTCAAAGGCGCCAATGCGTATTTGTCGCCGGCGGACATCGAGGCGGCGGCGGCTGATTTGCGTGAGTGCACGCTGATTGTGTTGCAGCTGGAAATCAACCTGCAGACGGTCTACTACGCCATCGAATTCGCCCACCGACATGGCATTGCGGTGCTGCTCAATCCAGCGCCGGCGCTGCCTGGCCTGGATGCCGACTATCTGGCAAAACTGGATTTTCTGATCCCCAACGAATCGGAGCTGGCGCTGATCACGGGCCTCACCGTGGACTCACCGGACTCGGCCCGCGCCGCCGCGCAAACCCTGGTGGCCAGCGGCGTTCGCCACGTCATCGTCACGCTCGGCGAGCAGGGGGCGTTGTACGTGGGCGAGGAGGGCACCTTCCAGGTGCCGGGCCAGCGGGTGGTCGCCCGTGACACCACCGGCGCTGGCGACGCCTTTATCGGGTGTTTCATCCAGCACTGGAACCGCGATGGCGATATCCGCCATGCCATGGAGCAGGCGGTGGCGTATTCCGCGTGCTCGGTGACGGCGCTGGGTACGCAGACCTCCTATCCCGACAGCGAAGCGTTCTCGCGCTTCCAGCAACAGCGCCAAGCCATCTAACTCGGCTTCTTAATCCAGCCCGGAGAACAATAATGAACAAACCTGCGCTGCAACAGACACCCGATGGGTTCTACCTGAACCGCACGCCCTGGTTCGCTTTTATTCTGCTGTGCAGCATCTTCGCGTTGTGGGCCGCGGCGGCGAGCATGAACGACGTGCTGATCGCACACTTCAAGAAAGCGTTTTTGCTCAGCGATTTCCAGACCGCCTTTGTGCAGTCGGCGTTTTACCTGGGCTACTTTTTTGTGGCGATTCCGGCAGCGATGGTGGTGCGCCGCCTGAGCTACAAAAGTACGATCCTGATTGGCCTGTCGCTGTACATGCTCGGCTGTTTGCTGTTTTTCCCGGCGGCGTCGACGGCCAAGTACGGCATGTTCCTGCTGGCACTGTTTGTGATCGCGGCCGGGCTGTCGTTCCTGGAAACCGCCTGCAACACCTACTCGACGTTGATGGGCCCACGGGAAACCGGGACGCGGCGCTTGAACATCTCGCAGACCTTTCACCCGTTCGGCGCCATGGCCGGGGTTTATGTGGGCAGCTTTGTGATGTTCAAGGACACCGATGCCACCACTGCACAGCTCAAGCAGATGAGTGTCACCGATGCGGCGGTGCAACAATTGCAAATGATCCAGTCCACGCTGTTGCCCTACAAGTGGATGATCGCCGTGCTGGTGTTGATGTTCATCCTGATCGCCATTACTCGTTTCCCGGCCTGCAAGGGCAACGCACCTGTCGACAATACGTCTGGCAGCTTGCGCAAAAGCCTGGGGCGGCTGTGGCGTAACCCGCGGTTTACCTTTGGCGTGCTCGCGCAATTTCTGTATGTGGGCGCACAGGTGGGCGTGTGGAGTTTCACCATTCGCCTGGCCATGCAAATGGGCGGCATGAATGAGCGCAGCGCTTCATGGTTTCTGCTGACCACCTTTGCCGCCTATTTTGTCGGCAAGTTGATCGCCAATCTATTGATGCGGCGCCTGCACCCGGCCAAGGTCTTGGCGATCTACGGGGTGCTGTGCATTGTGCTGCTGGCCTACACCATTCTGGTGCCGAACATTTCTGCGGTGTACGCCGCGGTCGGCGTGAGTATTTTTCTCGGCCCGTGCTGGCCGACCATCTACGGCCTGACCATCGATGGCCTGGGTGAGGACACGGGTGTCGGCGGTTCATTGCTGGTGATGAGCATCGTCGGCGGCGGGGTGATTCCGATCTTCCAGGGCCTGTTGTCCGACGCCAGTGGCGGCAACATGCAGCTGGCCTATAGCGTACCGCTGCTGTGCTTTATCGTGATTGTGATGTACGCGGTCAAATGCCTGCGCCAGCCGGACGCGTTGCCCTCACGTGCAGCCGCGGCGGTGGCCTCATGAATACGCGTATCCCGTTGTACCGGGCGGTGTTTGCCGAGCAGGAAAGGGTGCTTTTGCAGTCTGAGGATTTCAAGGTCAGCGCCTGGACTTATGCGTCTGGCGTGTTGGCGGTGAGCCTGGAGAACAGCCGTGGACGTCTGGTCGTGTTGCCGTATCAAGGGCAGATGATCTGGTCGGCCGAATTTGACGGCTGCGACCTGACCATGCGCAACCTGTTCGACGCGCCCAGGCCAAGCCTGACGGTCATCGACACTTACGGTTGCTTCATGTTTCACAGTGGCCTGTTGCGCAACGGATGCCCGGCGCCGGATGACACGCATGCCTTGCATGGTGAAATGCCCTGCGCGCCCATGGACTCGGCCTGGCTGGAACTCGGCGAGGGCTTTGTACGCCTGGGCGGCTCGTATCACTACGCCAAGGGATTCGGCGATCGCTACCGGGCGAGCCCAAGCGTAACGCTGCGCGCCGACTCAGCCTTGTTCGATATCGACATGGACGTGACGAACCTGGCCGGCAAGCCGATGGACCTGATGTACATGGCCCACATGAACTACGCGTACGTGGACGGCGCTCGATTCGTCGAGCCACTGGGCATGCAGCGCTTGCGCCTGCGCACCAGTGTGCCGGACCACGTCAAGCCGACGCCGGACTGGAGCGCCTACATGGCGCAACTGGCCGAGCATCCAACCCAGTTGGCCAGCCTCGACACGCCTGCGCTGTACGACCCTGAGATCGTGTTTTTCTTCGACGACGTGGGCACAGACGCCACGGGCTACGCGCATTTCTTACTGGATCATCCGGCTGGTTCGGCGTTCTACACCCGTTACCGCCCCGAACAATTCGCGCACGCTGCACGCTGGATTCTGTACACGCCGGATCAGCAAGTGGCGGCGTTCGTGCTGCCATCGACCTGCGAACCCGAGGGCTATAACGCCGAGAAAGCCAAAGGCCACGTGAGGTGCCTGGCGGCCGGGGCCAGCGCCTCGTTCAGCGTGACCACCGGCTATTTGAATGCGCAGGAACGGCAGACATTACTGGGTTAGATCAGCAACTGCGCGCCGCTGGACTGGATGGCTTCTTTATAAGCGCGCGGGATTTTCTTGTCGCTGACCACGTACTGGAAGTCTTCCAGGTTGGCGAAGTGGGCGGTGCGCACCGTGTCGAACTTGCTGAAGTCAGCCAGCAACACGCGCTGCTGGGCCTGGCGCAGGACCTTTTGTTTGACCTCGACTTCATTGAAGTTGAAGCACGTCACGCCGAACGCCTGGCTGACGCCGGCGGCAGTCACGAAGGCCCAGGTCAGGCGCACGCTGTCGAGGATGCTGCTTTCGGCGCTGCTTTCAAAGACCTGGTTCTTGCGGTGAAAGGTACCGCCGCACAACACGATGTGGCAGTTGGCTTTGTTCTGCAGCTTGAGCAGCACGTTCAACGAACTGCACACCGCGGTGAACTCCAACTCATCGGGGATGAAATCAATGACAAAGGGCGAGGTGGTGCCGCAGTCGAAAAACACCGTGTCGCCGGGCTGTATCAGCCGCGCGGCGAGCTTGCCGATACGGCGTTTCTCCTCGACGTGGCGTGTGTCCTGGTCGGCTACGCGGTAATCGCCGGCCTCGCCGCTGACCCGGGTGATGTAGCCACCCAGCAGGCGTACGTGCTCGGTGAAGTGGTTGAGATCGCGGCGCAGGGTCATCTCGGACACCTCCAGCAGCGCAGCCATTTCCCGCAGGTGGATGGCATTCTGGTCCTGCAAAGCTTGTTGGATAAGCTTGAGTCGCTCGGCTTTTTTACTGTCCACGCGTATTCCAGGGCTTGATTGTTTGTGTTAGATAAGTAACATTTAATGATATTATTGTAACGCATTAGTGTGGGCATTGTGACAAGCGCGTCCCACGATCATTGGCAACATACAGGCAAGGGCACGTTAAATGAACTCTCTTCAACCCGCAGCATTGGCCAAGTACATCGATCACACCTTACTGGCGCCCGACGCCTCCCGTAAGCAAATCCGCACCTTGTGCGAGGAGGCCATGCAGCATGGTTTTTATTCAGTGTGCCTGAACTCCGCGCAAGTGCCTTACGCCGCCTCATGCCTGACTGACAAGAACGTGGTGATCTGTGCGGTGGTGGGCTTTCCACTGGGCGCCGGCTTGAGCGACACCAAGGCCTTTGAAGCTGAACGGGCGATTGCCGCCGGGGCAGGGGAGATCGACATGGTGCTCAATATCGGCTGGCTGAAGGAAGGGCTGCTTGAGGCGGTGCGTGAAGACATCGCCGCGGTTCACAGGGCCTGCGGCGCTGTGCCGTTGAAGGTCATCCTGGAAACCTGCCTGTTGAGCGACGAACAGAAAGTCCAGGCGTGTGAAATCTGCCGGGACCTGGGTGTGGCATTCGTGAAGACGTCCACCGGGTTCAGCCGTAGCGGTGCGACTGCAGAAGACGTGGCGCTGATGCGCAAAACCGTGGGCGCCGGCGTTGGCGTAAAAGCCTCCGGTGGCGTGCGTGATTATCCGACGGCGGTGAAGATGATCGAGGCCGGCGCTACGCGTCTGGGCAGCAGTTCGGGCATTGCGATAGTCGGTGGGGCAACGACGGCGGCGAGCGGTTATTGATTGGCGCTTATATAACTCAACTAAATAGACATTTAGTTGAGTTATGCAAATATATTATATCGAGGAGCGACTTTCAAGACGGGCGAGGGCAGCCATGCGACGCTCGCTGATGCGTTCCACAGCGTCCATGTGTTCTGTTCCCCACACACACAGCGTCCCCAATGCCGTGGCCAGCGAGCGCCCGAATGGCGTCAGCGAGTATTCAACCTTCGGCGGGATTTCCTGGTAGTCGACGCGGGCGATGATCTCATCACGCTCCAACTCCTTGAGTTGCTGGATAAGGACCTTATCCGTCACGCCACCGATCGCACGCCGTAGCTCTCCATAGCGGTGAACGCTCTGTGCCAGATGATAAAGGACCAACGGCTTCCATTTCCCGCCAATCACCGCCAGGGCCGCATCGAGCCCGCAGCTGAACGTGTTATTCGACATGGCTCTACTCGCTGAATTGGGTACTTACCAAAAGGTGCATACTATTCAAAACAATAGCGCGGATCTAGAGTCGAGCCTCGACATTCTCGGGAATTCACCATGAGCAGGCTCAACGGAAAAATTGCAGTGATCACCGGCGGCAACAGTGGCATCGGCCTGGCTACCGCCATTCGCTTCGCAACCGAAGGCGCACAGTTGGTCATTGTGGGGCGCCGGCAGCAGGAATTGGACAACGCGCTACGCCTGATCGGCCCTGAAGCCATTGCCATTCAGGGCGACATTTCAAACCTGGACGACCTGGATCGCATCTTCACGCAAATCAAAGCTGCCAAAGGCCGAATTGACGTGCTGTTCGCCAATGCGGGCCTGGGGGATTTTCAGCCGATTGGTTCGATCACGGAGGAATCGTTTGACCGTACGTTCGGCATCAACGTCAAGGGCACCTTGTTCACCGTGCAAAAGGCTTTGGCACTGATGAGCACTGGAGGCTCTGTCATCTTGACCGGTTCAACCACAGGCACCATGGGCACACCGGCGTTCAGCGTATACAGCGCCACTAAGGCCGCGCTGCGTAATTTCGCCAGAAGCTGGGCGCTGGACCTCAAAGGCACTGGCATTCGCGTCAACGTACTTTCGCCCGGGCCGATCGCGACGCCTGGCCTGGACCTGGCGTTGTCAGGCACTGGCCAGAAGGATGCGATCATTGGCGACATGACTGCACAGGTTCCACTGGGACGAATCGGCCAGGCAGACGAAGTTGCGGCCGCAGCATTGTTCCTGGCATCGGATGAGAGCAGCTTCATGACCGGCAGTGAAATGTTCGTGGATGGAGGATTTGCCCAGGTGTGAAGCCAACAGGGGTTTTGCCCGTTGAAATCTGACGGGCACTGCCGCTGATTAAGTAACATGATATTACGCATAATGTATATTATGTTAAATCGTATGTCATGTCATATAAAGTCCGTCAGAATCGACCTGGCCACCTTGTGACTTTGCGAATTCAGTCGCACCCAGACGCCATCGAACGGCCCTTCAATTTTGATGAAGATCTGCCGGCTTTACTCGCCATAACTCGTTAAATGCAATGCTGTCAAAGAAAGCAGTTGCTTTCACAGCCTTGCCATTCCGCATCGTTAGTAGCCAAACATAGTCGTTTTCATAGCGGGTGCCATCATTAGTTGTTCCCGCCCCGGAGAAATGAACAACAACTACATCACCGTCAGCGAAAACGCCATTCAGCTCGCGTGGTCTGAACGGATTTTTTGAAGTCGAGAAACGAGCTCCGAACGGCCCCAGCACTCTTCGCATCAGCTCAGGCTTGCCCTTCGTCTTACCGGCGGCAGCTGAATTCCCTGAAATATTCCACTCGATGTCGTCTGAAAGCAATGATTGAAGCGACTCGTTATGGCCACCCATCCAGCCGATGAACGCGGTCGTGACAACAGCTTTGTTCGTGGCACTCATATTTAGCTCCGGCGCGGTGATATCGGACACCAATGACCGCGCGCCGGTTGGCGCGCAGACACTCGTTGCGAAGATTGATGCCAATACAAGCATCCGTAATATTCCATTGCTCATGTACGTGAGCTTATTACCGAGAGTGAGCATCAATATTGCGGATTAAATGGAGAAGTCAGTGCTGGCACTAAGGTGTTCCCACGCGTCGATTTCTTCACCCAACGCCTTCAGCTTTGCACGTACCAGCCTCAACCCGTCCGGCCCTAAAATAAGATGAACTGGTGGGCTGTCAGATCCGACAAGCGCGATAATCGCCTGGGCTGCTTTAACGGGGTCGCCAGGCTGTTTGCCTGACCGTTCCGCTCGAGCTTGTGCAAGCGGGCCAAGGAAGGGCTCGTAGTCTTCAATGAGGCGTGCTGGGCGGTGCATCGAGCGTCCGGCCCAGTCGGTTCGAAAAGCGGCGGGCTCCACAGCTGTTACTTTGATGCCAAACGCTTTTACTTCACTGGCCAACGTCTCGTTGATGCCCTCAAGCGCAAACTTGCTCGCGTTGTAGATGCCTGCACCTGGAAAAATCAGCAACCCGCAAATCGATGTGATGTTAATGATGTGTCCACTGCGCCGTTTGCGCATATACGGAAGCACCGCCTGAATGACGCTAATGGCTCCAAAGACATTTACATCAAATTGCGCACGTATGTCCGCCGAAAGTGCTTCCTCAATCGCCCCTTCATATCCATAACCGGCATTGTTGACCAGGACGTCGATAGGCCCAACCTCCTCCTCGACTTGTGCTACGACTCTTGGAATGTCCACCTCGGAACACACATCCAATACAAAACCAAATGACTGACCTTGCGCCATCTGGCTGAAGGTCACTCGTTGTTCTTCAGTGCGCAGGGTGCCCGCAACTTTATCACCTGAAGCAATCACAGCCTTTGCCAGTGCAAGCCCCAATCCGCTACTCACGCCAGTAATGAACCACGTTTTCATAGAACCTCCTCATTCGCCAAGAGAACAGCTGGAGCATCTGCTGCCAATTGAGACAAAGTATCGGCTCTGTTAATTTGACAATAAAGGGGGATAATCAAGAAGAACCTTGCAAGGATTTTGCACAATGGATCACTCAGACCTTTCAGCGCTTTCTGTTTTCGCTCGCGTTGCCAAAGACCAGAGTTTCACAGCAGCCGCGCAGGCCCTTGGCATCTCGGTGTCTTCTGCAAGCTATACCGTTCGGCAAATTGAACAGCGCTTGCAAACTAAGTTATTCAACCGCACCACTAGAAGCGTCAGCCTGACAGAGGCTGGAAGTGTGTTTCTCACCCGCATATTGCCGCTGATGGAACAGCTTGAGTCGGCTTTCGCCGACGCAGGCCGAGCCTCGAGTGAATCAATGGGAACGCTACGCTTGAGCGTTCCACCCTCGGCGATACAAGTGGTCATAGCGCCCTACCTTAAGGAGTTCCTTCTCCTCTACCCCGACATCAAAATCGACTTGATGGTTGATAACAGCCTTGTTGACATCGTCAGCAAACGCTACGACGCGGGGATTCGTTACGACCATGTGTTGGCCCAGGATATGATCGCCATACCGCTGATCACTCAGATGCAATTTTGTGTAGTCGCATCCCCTGGCTATCTCGAGGGAAATCCACGGCCCCGCCACCCCCGCGACTTACTCAAGCATCAATGCATCAATTATCGGAGCGCAGACACCGATGCCTTGTATCGTTGGGAGTTTCAGAAATCGGGAGAGTCATTGCGGATGGCGGTTGCCGGACGGATCGCGTCCAATGACAGCGCAGTGATTCTCCAGGCTGCGCTGGACGGATTTGGCTTTGCTTACGTACTGCATCAATTCGCCTCACCGTATTTGCAAACCGGTGAATTGGTCAGCGTGCTAGAGGGTTGGAGTTCTCCAGCAACGCTGTACCTCTACCATTACAACCCTTCTGGGATGCCCAGGAAACTGCGGGTGTTCATCGATTTTCTAAAGGCGAAGCTGAGCGGGTGAACACCAGCGTCAATAGCGCTTATGCCAGTGAAAGGAAGGCCGGGGCAGCCCTCTTGAGAAGATAATGCATGACATCGGTATGTTTGACCGTAGCTCACCTTTGGATCTCAGCGGTTTTGATAATTCTGGGGCTAACTTCATGCCGCAGTTCAAACCCTACATTTCAGTCACCGCAACACCGACTCCTTGTATTTGGGGACAGTCAGTGCCAGCGCGACGGCAGCCAACACAAGCGGTAAAAACGACACCCACAGCACTGTGTTCCAGCCGTATGCCGACAGCAGTCCACCCGACGAAAAAGACCCTATCGCCATTACGCCGAACACGATGAAATCATTGAGCGATTGAACGCGTGTCTTCTCTTCGGGCAGATGGCATTCCAGCACCAGTGCGGACGTGCCCAGGAAGCCTAAATTCCAACCCAGCCCCAGCAGGATCAGCGACCCGTCAAAATGCATCACCTCGATCCCGCCAAGTCCGACTGCGGCAGACAGCCCCGTTAACGCCAGGCCGGCCACTGCAACGCAAACGGCACCGAACCGCGAGATGAGATGGCCGGTGAAGAAGCTGGGCGCGTACATGGCGATGACGTGCCATTGCAGTCCCAGGTTGGCCGAGGCTTGAGAATGCCCGCAGAGGTGCATGGCCAATGGCGCTGCCGTCATCAGGAAATTCATCAGCATGTAGGACACCGCACCGCAGGTCGCCGCTGCGATGAAGCGCGGCTGCCGGGCAATCAGCCCGAGTTGGCGCCCTCCTCCAAGCGCTTCAGCCGTCGGCATCGGCAGCTTCACACCTAGCAGGACGAGTGCCGAAACCGCCGCGACGGCGGCTTGCGCCAAAAAGGTGGGGGCGAACGGGTACTGCGGCCAAATGTCCATCGTCCAGGTCACCAACTGCGGCCCCACTACGCCGGCGACCACGCCCCCTGCCATGACAAGCGACAGGGCCCGTGCGCGCCGTGATGGCTCAACACCGTCGGCGGCCGCGAAGCGGAACGACAACACTACGGCCGCGTAGCTCCCGCCCAGGAACGTCGCCAGGCAAAACAACCAGAATGAGCCGACGATCACCGCGAGCATCGCCAACACCCCCGTGAGCACACCCGCGCCCGCGCCTGCCAGGAACGCCGCGCGTCGCCCATACTTCTGTGCCAGAACGCCCATCGGGAAAATACACGCCGCCATGCCTACCACAAAGATGGAAATGGGCAACGTGGCCAGCGCCGGTGCAGGCGCGAGCGAGTCGCCCACAATCGCTCCCGTGGCGTAGATCACTACGGCATTCGCCCCGGCCAGCGCCTGAGCGATCATCAGTCGCCCTATGTTCGCGCGTTGCACGCGCTCTGGCAGCAAAGAAGGTGCGCCGGCGGGTGGCTCAGTGTTGAGGTTATGGTTCTTCATGGGTGTCGAGTGCCCATCTCAAGGTCGTCATCACGGGTCGATGGGCGCGCGCTGCCGGGGGCACCTGCGAGGGTCAATACCATGCGGAATTTGACGCCGCCGGACTTCATCCGTTGGTAGGCTTCATTGGCTTGCTCGAACGGCATCACTTCGATCCTTGGGCGCACGCCGGCCAGCACGCTGAAATCCAGGGTCTTTTCGTTTTCGTAGGACGAGCCGGTGATCGAACCCAGCAGGCTGCGCTCACCCACGACCAGGTGGCCGGTCGACACCGGCAACGGATCTTTGCCCGCTCCAAGCAGAACAAGACGGCCTTGTGGTGCGAGCCCGGCCATGAGTGCCGATACGGTAGCAGGGGCGCTGATAGTACTCACGATGGCCTGAGCGCGGCCCATTTCCTTGAGTTTTGTCGCCGCGTCTTCTTCATGGGTGTCGATGTAGACATGGGCTCCCAGGTTCAATGCGTCGTCGGCGATATCACTGCCGCGCCCGATGGCAACCACGCGAAACCCCATCCGGCGCGCGTACTGCAGGGCCATATGCCCCAGGCCGCCAATACCAATGATGGCAACCGTATCGCCCGCCTGCGCGCCGCACTTCTTCAACGCATTGAACGTGGCGATGCCGGCGCAAAGCAACGGCGCGGCTTCCTCGGCAAGGAGTTCGTCAGGAATCGACACCAACCCGGAGGCTCGTGCCAGCATCATTTCGGCATAACCACCGTCACAGGTGGCACCGACAAAGGGCTGGTGTTGGCACAGCTGAAAATGCCCCTGGCGGCACTGCACACATTCGCTGCAAGGCCCGCCCAGGCGACCCACGCCGACACGCTGGCCGACCTTCCAGAGAGAGGGAACGTGCTCGCCTAGTGCAGCGATGCGGCCGACCACCTCATGACCTGGCACCCGCGGCGGCTGCAGTGCAGGGTCTGCCCCTTCGATGTCACCCACATCGGCACCACAGATACCGCAGGCCTCAACGGCAATCAGCACTTGGCCAATACCGGGTGCTATTGTCGGACGTTCCACCAGTTCAAGAACACCCGGTCGGGTGACTTGCATGGCACGGTATGTAGCGTTCATAGCCGTCGCTCCTAAAAATGATGAATAACGGGAGATACCGGCATTGCTGATCAGTACCGCCTTGCCTCGCGATCTCACGTCAACGCTTCGATGGATTCAGCACAGGCGCAGCGGCACGTTCAGCCAGTGCCTTCACGCCCAGGCCGGCGGCCTCGATGGCCCCGGCCAAATAGCCCGAGAACTGCGGCGACCATTCGCTGGCGATGCCTGTCAGGCCACCCTGCCAAGGTCCCGAAGCTGCCGTAGCTGAGGGCGCCCGGGCATGCTGGGGCGCCGCATTTACATCGACTGCAGTGGCCGTGAACGGGTCTTGTGCCCAATCCTTGATGGCCTCGGCCTTAGGCGTCGCCGCCTGGGGACCAAACATCCGGACGAGTTGCGAACGGCAATGGGTGCGCAGCACCTCGTCGGAGACCGTGCTGCGCACTTGCGCCGGCACGCCCAGGAAGCCAAACAGCGCCGCGCGGCCACCGGGCATGGAGGCATCATGGATTTCACCCAGCGGCCCACGCGCGCTGCGGCCCTCGCCGGACAACCCCTGTTCTCGCCAGAACGGCGTGTCATAAATGGCGACGTACTTGGCTTGGGGCGCCATCCACGTCGCCGTTTCACGCCACTGCAGGGCCAGGGACGCAGGCAAGGCCGGTTCGAAGACCAGGGTGCTTTCGACCAAGCGCGGCGGCAGCGCCAGCAAGACGTGCTCGGCGTACCAGGCACTGACGTGGCCTGCGACGTCTTCGCTTTCGAGTTCGATGTGGCCGTCGTGCCTGCGAAGCCGGCGCACCGTTTGGCCGGTGATGATATTTGCCGGGGCCAGCGTGTCGCGCAGGGCTTCGATCAAACTTCCCATGCCACCGACCAGGCGCATGGACGCCGGCGAATTTACGTAGCCACGCATGCGCACAGGGGGCGCCTCGGGTGAGCGCTCCACCACCATGTCGCCCTCCTCGAACTGCTCAAACCGCTTCAGGCCCAAGGCCTCCACGAGCCGGTCAAGCTCGCGTTGGTAGCCAGGCCAGAACCAGGTGGGGCCCAGGTCGAAACGGTCGATAGCGTGGGTGTTGGCTGCAGTGTGGGTAACGGTCTGGCCCGCGGCGTCGATGGACCCAATACGACCGCCGAGGATTTCCCTCCCCTCCAGCAACACATAATCGGTAATGCCCTGGCGCTCCAGCAAGTAAGCGGCATACAGGCCGCTCAAACCGGCGCCAACGATAGCAATGCGTACGGTGTGCATGCTCATTCCTCTGCGGCTACATCGGCCAAATGGCCCGTTTTGAGGTACACGGTGGCGCCTTGATCGCCCGCGTGGAGGTTCTCAGACTCGCCAGCAGGCAGGCGCAGCCAGCTGCCGCGCTCGTAGGCCTCTCCATCCAGCGTTACGTTGCCCGTCAGCACCAGCAGTTCAGCACCATCAGGCGGCGTTGCGAAAATCGCTTCACGCGGTGCCAGGCGTTGCAGACTGACCTGCTCCGTGTCATCACAGAACAACGCACAGACCTCACGCTGGCACTCCCGACGCCACGCGGCAGGGTCACGGGTATCAATGCGCACATGGCGCTGCTCGCTTCCCCGCATCTGTTGAAGCTTGACGAAAATGACGGCGCCCTCGGCACTGGAGGGTTGGTGGCTGGACCCCGGAGGATTGCGCAAATACCACCCCGCCGGGTAATCCCCACTCCCGTCAGAGAAAGTCCCCCACAACACGAGAATCTCCTCGCCCCCGGGATGGAGATGGCGAGGGAAACAAGAGTCAGGGGCATACCGCACAAGGCTGGTGGCACGCGCTTTTTCCGCGCCCACGCGATCCAGCATCACGCGCTCGACGCCATCCTGGGGCGAAGCTACCCATTGGCACTGTTGAGACGCCACGATGGCGCGGCGCGTGAAATCGGCATTGCTCAGCATGAGGGTTATCCAAACGGTGCGAAGACACCGGCCAACCCGTCCGTGGGTGGCCGGTGCTTATCGATAGGGCTTACTGACCGGGCAGTTGTTGATAGGCCTCGACGACGCGTGCCGAGTACGTCAGCGCAGCACCCGCGTTCAGGGCAATCGCCACACCGAGGGCCTCGGTGATTTCTTCAAGCGTGGCACCGTGCTCGACCGCCTTTTTGGTGTGGACGGAAATACACCCGTCGCAGCGCGTGGTCACCGCCACCGCCAATGCGATCAGCTCGTGGATCTTCGGTTCCAGATGCCCCGTCTTGACCGCCGAGTTGTCGATCATCATCAGGCCGCGCATCACGTCGGGGCTTTGTTTAGCGTAGTCGCCTACGCGCTCCATCAGGGAGTCGCGGTAGCCATTCCAGTCTTGCATCATGGTCTTTCTCCAAAACAGATTGAAGCCAGGTATGGGGTCACGCCTGGCAAAGAACTCAGTGCGTCAGCAACGCTTGCAGCAGCGCAGGTCAGTTACGGCCTGCCATCACTCCGCCATCGACGTCCCAGACAGCGCCAGTGACCCAGCCCGCCTTGTCGGATAGGAGGAAGGCAACCACTTCGGCGACGTCCTGAGGCGTGCCCACACGGCCAATCGGGTGGAAGCTATTGAAGCCTTGCAGCGCACTGTGCACTTCGGCCTTTGGAATGAAGCCTTCGTAGATAGGGGTCTGCACTACGGCAGGCGACACCGCGCTTACACGGATGTTCTTGCTGCCCAGTTCCATCGCCAGGTGTTGGGTCAGTGAGTGCAAGCCCGCCTTGGCCATCGAGTACGCCGACGAAGGCGTGGCTGCGATCGCCTGCTTGCCCCACATCGAACCAATGTTCACGATCGCGCCTGGGCGGTTCTTGGCAACCAGGTTTGCGGCAACCTTTTGCGTGATAAAGAAGGTCGCTTTGTTGATCGACATGTACTGGGCGTAATCAGCTTGCGAATGCTCGAGGAATGGCTTGGGAAAGAACACGCCAGCGGCATTGACCAGCAGGTCGATATCCGAATGCTGCTCCGGCGTCATTGGACAGGTCAGCGGTCAGTGCCCACACCTGGCCCAGTTCAGCCAATTCCTTGCGGGCTGCTTCGGTTTTTTCCGGGCGGTTACCCACGATGACTACGCTGCCGCCCTCGGCCAGTACGGTGCGTGCCGTCTGCAGGCCCATGCCGCTGGTGCCACCGACGACCAACAGTTTCTTACCCTTGAATTGATTGCTCATCTTGAAACTCTCTCTGTGCGCCCGCCGTTCGGCAGGACTTGAGTGGAAGAAAAACTATTGGTTCCAACTGTATTTACGGGCCTATATTCACGTGCCTATGCCCTCACCCATCAAGCAGATCAGTAGCTGGCATGGAGGTGATTTTTCTCTTCTTTCCGGCCACGGACAAACGAGATAAAGTGTCAGCCCCTGAAAGAAATTCTTTATCGCCATGAAATCACCGGCCCATCTGAACGCTTTGCGTGCCTTCGAGGCCAGCGCCCGCCATCAGAGCTTTTCTGCGGCGGCGGCCGAACTCAACGTCACACCGGCGGCGGTCGGTCAGTTGGTGCGCACGCTGGAAGACTGGCTGGGCAGCCCGCTGTTTGTGCGCGGCAACAGCGGCCGGGCAAGGCTTGTACCCACGGAGGCAGCCGAGCGCGCGTTGCCCGACATTCGCGCAGGCTTCGACAGGCTGACCCTGGGGATGGAGCGACTGCGGGAAAGTTCGATCAACGGCGTACTGACCGTTGCCGTCAGCCCGGCCTTTGCCGCCAAATGGCTGTTGCCTCGCATCGACCGCTTCCAGGCGGTTTGCCCCGAAACAGACGTGCGCCTGGATACCAACCTCAAGCCGGTGGATTTCGTTGCGCAGCGAATCGATATCGGCGTGCGTTATGGCACGGGGCGGTGGCCGGGGCTGACCGCCGAGAAGCTGATGGACGAAGAGGTCTATCCGGTGTGCTCGCCACAACTGTTGCGCGAGCACTCGCGTTTGCACAAGCCCAGTGACCTGGTACAGGAGACGTTGATTCACGATCTTTCAATGGATAGCCATACCGGTTTTCCGACCTGGGAAACCTGGATGCAGAAAGCCGGGACAACGGACACCCTCTCCCTGCGGGGCATGCAAATCAACAATTCTGCCGCTGTGTTGCAAGCTGCGGTTGAGGGGCACGGCATCGCGCTTGCCCGCAGCGTCATGGCCAACGATGACCTGGCAAGCGGACGCCTGGTGCGGTTGTTCCCCGACATCAGCTTTGCATCAGAGTTGGCCTACTACATCGTTTATCGGCCTGAGTGCGCCAGCTTGCCCAGGCTGACGACTTTTCGGGATTGGTTGTTGGCGCAAGCGCGGCAGACGGAAAATCGCGGGGTTTGAACATGGTTTCCGGTGCCCGCGTGCTTTCCATACGCGCCGTTTTCGCTTTCTTTTCGTTTTAGGGTCGGGCCCGTCAACCTAGTGCCCTTGCGTGCCCAAAGTAACAAATAATTTCTCAAGTGACTTTCATTATGAAAGCCACCATGCAATATTACGAATGTAATATTGCATGTTTGGCGCAGGTGATCATGATGAAAAAAGCCAGTTTCCAGTCCATGCCCTGTCCGGTCGCCCGCGCTCTGGAGCACATCGGTGATGGTTGGAGCCTGTTGATCCTGAGGGATTCGTTCTACGGGCTGCGTCGTTTCGATGAATTCCTGACCAGCCTGGGCATCGCCTCCAATACCCTCACCCGCCGCTTGAACTCGTTGGTGGTCAACGGGTTGCTGGAACGGCACCCGTATCAAGACAACCCGCCACGCCACGAGTACCACCTCACCGAAGCCGGTCGTGACCTGCGCCACGTCATCCTCACGCTGATGGACTGGGGCGCGCGGCATGCCGAGGGCTCGACCAAGGTGTTTCTCGCCGATGAGGCCACCGGGCGCCCGGTGGTGCTGGCGTTGATGGATGCCAACACCGGCAAACCCATTACCCGTGCGGGCCACCGCGTACATGTCAGCGCCGATGCCGAGCCGCTGACCCTGTGGCGCGCACGAACCGGCCGGGCCTACGCCGAAAAAGACCAGTTGGTCAGCCCCTTCCCCCACTAATACTCAGCGAGGTCATTTCGTCATGGACGCTCCAGTCAGCGCTGTGCCCGAACCCGCAAAACCATCCCGGCGCAAACAGATAGTGCGGCTGGGCCTGCTGACCCTCGTCGTGGTGGGCGGCGTGTGGTACGCGAGTCACTGGTGGTTGGTCAGTCGGTTTGTTGAAGATACGGACGATGCCTATGTGGGCGCGGATGTGACGGTGATCAGCGCCAAGGTGCCCGGCTATATCAGCGAAGTGACGGTGCTGGACAACCAGTTCGTACATGCCGGCGACGTATTGGCGCGCATCGACGTGCGCGACTACCGCACCGCTTTGGCAAAGGCCGATGGCGCCGTGGCCGCGCAGCAAGCCAGCCTGGCCAACCTGGACGCCACTGAACAACTGCAACTGGCGGTGATCAACCAGGCCAGGGCGCAGATCGACGCCACTGACGCCGAAGCGCAACGGGCAGGCGACGATCAGACGCGTTACCAGAACCTGGTGCGCAGCCAGGCCGTGTCGGTCGAAAGCGCGCAACGGGTCAACGCCGTGTGGAAGACCGCCCGCGCCGACCACTCCCGGGCGCAAGCCGGACTGCTGGCGGCAAACCGGCAGATTGATGTGATTGAAACCCAGCGCGGCCAGGCGCGTGCGGCACTACAGCAGGCACAAGCCGAACGCGACCAGGCCCAACTAAATATCGGCTACACCGAACTGCGAGCTCCGGTGGACGGCTATGTGGGCAACCGCCGCGCCCGGGTCGGTGCCTACGCCGCGGCCGGCAGCCAACTGATCTCAGTGGTGCCCGCGAAAGGATTGTGGGTGGATGCCAACTTCAAGGAAGACCAATTGGGGCGCCTGCAGGTCGGGCAAAGCGTGAGCATCCGCGCCGACATCCTCCCCGGCCGTGAATTCCACGGGCACATCGAGAGCCTGGCCCCTGCCACCGGGGCGCAATTCAGTGTGCTGCCGCCGGAAAACGCCACCGGCAACTTCACCAAGATCGTGCAACGCGTGCCAGTACGCGTTCGGCTCGACAGCAATGACGCCGACTTTGGCGCCCTGCGCCCAGGCCTGTCGGTAATGGCGAAGGTCAACACCGATGAGGCGTTCGAGGACCAGGCCAGCGCCCTCAAGGCCCAGCTATGAACAGCCCGTTGCCCGCCCTCAGCACCGCACAAAAGGTCGCGGCCTTCGCCA
The DNA here is from genome assembly GCF_003852315.1 of Pseudomonas sp. LBUM920. NCBI lineage: Bacteria > Pseudomonadati > Pseudomonadota > Gammaproteobacteria > Pseudomonadales > Pseudomonadaceae > Pseudomonas > Pseudomonas edsoni (SeqCode). The sequence goes on along the minus strand of NZ_CP027762.1, from coordinate 3,271,197 downwards.
CCATGTGCGTGGGCATGTTCATCGCCTTGATCGACATCCAGATCGTGTCCGCCTCGCTCAAGGATATCGGCGGCGGGCTGTCTGCCGGTGCGGACGATACGGCATGGGTGCAGACCGCTTACCTGATCGCGGAAATTATCGTGATCCCGATGTCGGGCTGGCTCTCACGAGTGATGAGCACGCGCTGGTTGTTCGCGGCATCGGCGGCGGGTTTTACCCTGACCAGCCTGCTCTGCGCGCTGGCCTGGAACATCCAGAGCATGATCGCGTTTCGCGCCTTGCAGGGGTTTCTGGGGGGCTCGATGATCCCGTTGGTGTTTACCACTGCGTTCATGTACTTCAACGGCAAGCAACGGGTGATCGCCGCGTCTACCATCGGCGCCATCGCGTCCCTCGCGCCCACGTTGGGCCCGGCAGTCGGAGGCTGGATCACGGATATTTCTTCGTGGCACTGGCTGTTCTACATCAACCTGCTGCCCGGCCTGTTTGTGACTTTTGCCGTGCCGATGCTGGTCAAGGTCGATCGCCCCAACCCGTCGTTGCTCAAGGGCGCCGACTACATCGGCATGGGCTTGATGGCAGTGTTTCTCGGCTGCCTGGAATACACCCTCGAAGAAGGCCCACGCTGGAATTGGTTCAGTGACAGCACCATCGCCACCACCGCCTGGATCACCGCCATCAGCGGCGGGCTGTTTATCTGGCGCTGCCTGGAAATCAAGGAGCCGATTGTCGATTTGCGCGCCCTGCGGGACCGAAACTTCGCCCTGGGCTGCCTGTTTTCATTCATCACCGGCATCGGCATTTTCGCCACCATCTACCTCACGCCGCTGTTTCTTGGCCGCGTACGTGGGTATGGCTCGCTGGATATCGGCCTTGCAGTGTTTTCCACGGGAGTGTTCCAGTTGCTGGCCATCCCGGTGTACGCGGTGCTGGCCAACCGTTTCGACCTGCGCTGGATCCTGATGTTCGGGCTGTCGCTGTTCGCCCTGTCGATGTGGGACTTCTCCCCCATTACCCACGACTGGGGCGCCAAGGAACTGCTGCTGCCCCAGGCCATACGCGGGTTCGCCCAACAAATAACGGTGCCACCCGTGGTGACCCTGACCCTCGGTGCACTGGCCGCCGACCGACTGAAACTCGCGTCCGGGCTGTTCAACCTGATGCGCAACCTCGGCGGCGCCATCGGCATCGCCGCCTGCGCTACGGTGCTCAATGACCGCACCAACCTGCACTTCCTGCGCCTGGCCGAGCACTTGAACATCCAGAACGAATCCATGAATGTCTGGCTTGACCAACTGTCGGGTAACGCTCAGTTGCTCGGGCAAAACAGCATGGATGCAAGCCAATTCGCACTGCATCAACTCTGGGCGCTGACCTGGCGCGAGGCGCAGACGCTGACCTATGCCGATGCGTTCCTGATGATCATGGCGTGTTTTGTTGTCGCGGTAGTGCTGGTGCCATTGATGCACAAGGTGCAGCCGCCGAAACAGCCATCCGCGAATGCCCATTGAATTTAAACCACAGGAGCCGCCACGCATCGGCCGCTCAATAACGTTGCATCGTCCGGCCAGCGAGATCGCTCCGGCCCAAATGGAGAAATATCAGTGAATCTAGTCAATGAAGTTGCACCCGGCCTATCCGGAATTGAAACCCTCCAAGCTTTAATTTCAGCGGGGGGACGACCGCCGATTGGAGATTCGCTCGACTTCACTTTCGTCGAGGCAGGTGACGGGTGGGCAGTCTTTACAGGCACGCCCGGCCTGCATGCTTACAACCCGATCGGCACGGTCCACGGAGGCTATGCTGCAACGCTACTCGACTCCGCTTTCTGTCGGCCACAAGACGTTGATAGTAAACGTGAACAATGTCGGAGGCGAGCCGGCCGAGGTTGCGTCGGGTGACGGGCACACGGTGTGTGTGCCCGTCACCCGACCAGGATGGACGTTTAATCCACAGCTGGCTTGCCCAACGAGCGCCCGGCCACGAACCAGTCCGCGGGAGGCACATCCTGGAACAGCACGATCACTTCCTCCGGCCTGGACGCCAATTGCTCCAAGAATTGCTGAGTGATCGCCTTGGCCAACTGGGCTTTTTGCTCGTCGCTACGCCCGGCAAACAGCTCGATTTTCACGATAGGCATACGCCCTCCTTACAGCACGAGGCCGCGTGGCCAGGTATCGGAAAGCTGATAACCCTCAGGATAGGGGTCGCGAGGGTCCAGCATCAGTTGAGCGGTACCGGTAATCCATGCGCGGCCGGAAATGATCGGCACGATGGCCGGGCGCCCAGCCAGGTCGGTGGCACTGTCGATACGACAATGAAATTCCGAACCGATGATGGAGCGGCCGATGAACGTTTCGCCCTCCGCCAGTTGGCCTTTGGCATGCAGCACCGCCATACGCGCCGAGCAGCCGGTGCCGCAGGGTGAACGGTCGATTTTGCCCGGACGAATGACCACTGCGTTCGCGGCGCTGGCCACGCCGCCTTCACGCGAGAGTGGCGCGGCGATCTGGCAGAACGAAATGTGGTTCCAGTCTTTGTTCAGCGGGTGGGTGAAACCCAATTGCTCGTTGGCCGCCTTGGTGATCTTGAGGCCTGTGGCTACCAGGTCCGCCGCCTCGTCGGAGGTGAGCGCAAAACCCAGCTTGGTGGAGTCGCAAATGGCAAAGCTGTCGCCGCCGTAGGCCGTGTCGACCTGGATCGAGCCCAACCCTTCGACTTCGATCCACGCGTCCAGCTTGTCGGCGAACGAGGGATGGTTTTTCACTTCCACGCGCTGCACCTTGCCATCGCGGCAATGCGCAGTGACTTCAATGACACCGCCCGGCGCTTCAAGCACCAAATGGGTGATGGGCTCGACCATTGGCACGATGCCGCTGTCTAGCAACACGGTGGCCACGCACAGCGAGTTGGAGCCGGACATGGGCGGCACGTCGGCCGGTTCCATGATGATGAAGCCCATTTGCGCGCGCGGGTCTTTGGCCGGCACCAGCAAATTGACATGACGGAACACGCCGCCACGGGGCTCGTTAAGCACGAAGTTGCGCAGCACATTGTCGCGCTCGATAAACCGCGACTGTTCCCACAAGGTATTGCCGGGTGGCGGCATGACGCCGCCGACAATCACATCGCCCACTTCGCCTTCGGCGTGGCAGCCGACAACGTGCACAATTTTTGTCGATCTCACGGGATGTTTCCCTCTCGATTCAGCTGGCTGGATAAATAGCGCGTTAGGACGGCGCCGGGGCGCCGCCCTGCCCGCCTTAAGCTTTAGACCACTGCGCGTACCACTCGCGGAACAAGGCGTACTGGGTTTGGGCGTAACGGCGCTGCGAGTCGCTTAGCACGTCGGTGTCGTAGAAATGCAAGGTGTATTCCAGGTCGCCGTTGAGCACCATCAGGTACTTGTAATACAGCACAAGATCGGTGCCTTCATCGAACGAAGACAACACCGCCAATGCCGCTTCCAGCTCCTTGGCCTGCTGGCGTGCCTTGGCATCGCCGTTGGCCGCGGCCTTGCTCAGTTGCACCAGGTGCAGCACCTCACGCGGCAAGGCGTTGCCAATGCCGGTGATGGCGCCGGTGGCGTTGCAGTTGACGAAACCGTGCACTACTTGGGTATCCACACCCACCATCAGGGTGACCGCATCATCCTTGGAGGTGATGAATTCGGCCGCGTAGCGCAGGTCTGCCGCGCCGCCGAACTCCTTGAAGCCGATGAGGTTCGGGAACTCGCGACGCAGTTCGAAGAACAAATCGGCGCGCGTGGCAAAGCCGTAGTACGGGCTGTTGTAAATCACCGCCGGCAACTGTGACGCTGCATTCAAAATAGCTGCGAAGTGGGCTTTTTGCGCGGAAGCCGAGGCACCGCGCGACAACACGCGCGGAATGACCATCAACCCGCTCGCGCCTACTTTGGCAGCATGCGCCGCGTGGGAAACCGCTTCACGCGAGTTCACCGCGCCAGTGCCGACAATGGTCGGGATGCCCGCTGCCACTAGGCGCGCAACGCCTTCCTGGCGCTGGGCTTCGGTGAGCAGCGGCCAGTCGCCCATGGAGCCGCAATAAACGACGGCACTCATGCCGATGTTGATCAGCTCGCGGGCCTTGGCCACCAGCGCGTCGAAATCCGGCTGGCGGTCGGCGGTGCATGGGGTCATCAGGGCTGGCATGCAGCCAGAAAAAATGTTGTCGCTCATGTGCGCTCCTACAGGATGCAGTGTGGGGTTAAACGGTTTATCGGATATGGTATACGGTGTATTTCAAGCGTAATCCCGCGCTAAACAGGCCGGCATACCGGCCATTGCAGGGGCTTACACCACAGACTTGAGAAACTCGATCGTCTCTGTCCTTTGCGGGTTGCCGATCACCTGCTCCGGCGTGCCAATCTCATGCACGATGCCGTTGCGAAAGAACGCCACGCGGTCGGAAACGTCCCGCGCAAAGCGGATCTCGTGGGTCACCAGCACCATGGTCATGCCGTCTTCAGCCAGCATGCGCATAGTGTCCAGCACCTCGCCCACCAGTTGCGGGTCCAGCGCCGAAGTGGCTTCGTCAAACAGCATATAGTCGGGCGACATCGCCAGGGCGCGGGCGATGGCCATGCGCTGCTGCTGGCCGCCCGAGAGCTTGCCGGGAAACACCTTGAGCTTTTCGCCCAGGCCCACGTGGCGCAACTGCTGCACTGCAATCGCCTCGGCTTCGGCCTTGCCGAGCCCCAGTACCTTGCGTGGCGCCAGCATCACGTTTTCCAGCACGGTCAGGTGCGGGAAGGCGTTCCACTGCTGGAACACGATGCCCACCTTTTGCCGCAGCTTGTTCAGGTCGGTGCGCTTGTCGTGCACCTCGATACCGTCCACGCGGATGCTGCCTTTGTGGATGGGCTCCAGGCCGTTAATGCACATCAGCAACGTGGACTTGCCCGAACCCGAGCCTCCGATGATGGACACCACCTCGCCCCTCTGCACAGTCAGGCTCACGCCCTTGACCACTTCAAGGTCGCCAAAGGATTTATGAACGTTGCTGATCTCAATCATTTTCCTGCCACCTTTTTTCCAGCTGTGCGCCCACACGGGAAATCGCCCAGCTCATGACGTAGTAAATGAGGCCCACGATGCAGAGCACCAGCAAAGGCTCCTGAATGCGAGTCACGATGCTTTGGGAGGCGCGAAGTAATTCGACGATGCCGATCCACATGACCAGCGAGGTGTCTTTCATCAAACTCAGCAGCAAGTTCAACCACCCCGGAAACGCCACACGGCTGGCCAGCGGCATCACGATGTAACGCAGATCTTGCCAGTAGCTCATGCCCAGCGAACGGCTGGCACGGCGCACTTGCGGCGGCACGGCCAGAATGCCGGCTCGAACGACTTCGGTGCAGTACGCGGCGGCGTAGATACCCAGCACCAGGCAGCCGATGGTGAACACGCTCCAGTTGAGGCCCACCATGCTTTTCATGGAGTTGAAGAGCACGAACTGGATCAACAGCGGCACGCTTTTGAACACATCCAGGAGCAGCGCGAGCGGCAAGGTGATTCGCGGAGCCACGGCGCGCAGCCAGCCGAAAATCACCCCCACCAGCGTGCCCACGGTGATGGCGGCAAAGGTCAACTCAAGGGTGGTCCAGGCACCTTGCAGCAGGTACAGCAGGTCGTGTTGCGTCAGGCTTGTGTCGAACATGTGTGCACCCTTAATAACGGAACAAGCGCCAGCCGACGATGCGGGCACCCACCACGATGACTTTGGCGATGAGGTAATAGAGCGCTGCCGCCAGGGCAAAGAACTCGAACGTTCTGAACGTGCGCACGTTCAACTCCTGGGTGACGCCGGTGAGGTCATTGTTGAGGCCCACCACCACGCCGGCGGACGTCATCAGTACCGACCACACCATCTGGTTACTCAAGGGATGGAACACCACGCGCAATAGCTGCGGCACCACAATCAGGCGGTACGCCTGGAAGGCACTCATGCCCAGCGATCGGGCAGCGCGCACCTGAGTGTGCGGGATGGCCTTGAGGCCGCCACGAAAGATCTCGGCCAGGTAGCCTGCGTTGTTAAAGGTGATGCCAAACACCAGCGCGGCCCATGAACTCACTTGGATGTTGAAAGAGCCCAGGCCGAAATAAAGGATGTAGATCTGAAACAGCGACGGCGTGTTGCGTGCAATCGATACCCATGCCTCGGCAAACCCGCGCAGCAGCGGATTTTTCATCCCGCGCATGGCCGTGAGCAAAAATGCCAGCAGCATGCCCAGCGCCATCGCCAGCACGGCCGTCTGCATCGTGACCCAGGCCCCCGCTAACATATCGGGCAGCGCGTTGAAGGCGCTCCTCCAGTGGAAGGTATAGTCAAGCATCAAGGGCACCTCATCAGACTGAATCAGGCTTTTCAGATTTCGTATACGTTATACAAAGCAATAGCGGTGCCAATTAATGTTCCTCGCCGCAGGATTGACCCAGGCGCGTCAAGGAAAGGGCTGCACCCGGTTGTCGCCACAAGCATCGACGCGGGCGCTGCTACATTAGGGAACATTTTTTAGCCACACTCCCCAAGATGTAGCGTTACCTGCACCTGCAAAAACCATGCGTTCCAACAAAAACGCCCGCATTAGCGGGCGTTCAGGTTTACGCACCTACGCAAAGCTTAGTAATACACGCCCGGTACGGTGAGCGATTGTGGCTCGCCGCCCAGCCACTTCTTGTACAGCTCGGCATAACGACCGCTGCGCACTTGCTGGTTGATGAACAGATTCAGGTAGTCGCGCAGGCCCAGTTCGCTGCGCTTGACCGCCAGCGACACGTAGTCGGGGGTGTAAGGCGCGTTACCGGCGAGCTTCAGGCCCTTGTATTTACCGGACTTGATCGCCGAGGCGCCCACGGCACTGGTCACAATGGTTGCGTCGACGTGGCCCTGGGAAACAGCCAACAAGGTGTCGTTCTGCGACTGGTAGGTTTGCACCGTACCGGTGCCCCACTCCTTGAGCGTTTTGCTCAGGGCGTTGGCTTCATAGGAGCCCGTTGTGGCCGCCAGCGTGTGGCCCTTGAGGTCTTCGAACTTGTTGATGTTGGTGCCTTCGTGGGTCATCACCTGCACCGAAAACACGAAGTACGGAATGGTCATCGCCACCGTTTTTGCCCGTTCCAGGGTGTCGGAAGTGGACGCGACAATAATGTCCGCGCGGTTGGACACCAGCGCCGGGATGCGGTCAGGGAACGGCGTTTCGACGATTTCTGCTGTTACACCCAACACCTTCGCCAAGTCGTTGCAGTAATCAACGTCAAAGCCCACCGGGTTGTTGGCATCGTCACGCATGCCCATTGGCGGGAAATCGAGGGTGACGGCGCAACGCAGTTTGCCGGAGTCAATAATGTCATCGAGCTTGTCGGCCTGGGCGGCATTCATGAATCCAGCGGTAAGGCAGCCCAGCAAAGCGATCGTTAAGGCGGATTTATTCACGGAAAACCTCGGAGCGTTACGTGGTTGGGATTTCGTATACGGTATAAGCATTTAGCGTGCCGTGATTTCAAATTCCTGGCACACCGCTCTGGATCGGGTTTCGTGCATGGCAGCCATGTCCGGGTTGTGCCCCAAATGTTACGTAATGGAGCGCAAATGGCGTGAACGACCCAAATTCGGGCGGTTTCGTGTAATTGCAGGTAAGCACACATAACCGTCGACAGAAAAATAAGTCGTGCTATATGGTATACGAAATACCTTTGATCGCTTTTCGTCGTCGCGCCTGGAGCCTCAGTCATGAACATCCTTGGTCACAACTTTATTGCCGGTCAGCGCAGTGCGCTGGGGAACATTTCTTTGCTGAGCTACAACGCCAGTACCGGGGACGCCCTGCCCTACACGTTCTTCCAGGCCACCGAGGCTGAAGTGGACGCAGCCTGCTGGGCGGCGCAAAAGGCTGCGCAGGAGTTTCGCGACACCTCCAGTGCGTTGCGGGCCGACTTCCTCGACGCTATCGCGCAGGAAGTCGACGCCTTGGGCCCAGACTTCATTGAATTGGTGTGCACCGAAACCGCCCTGCCCTACGCCCGTATTCAGGGCGAACGCGGGCGGGTGACGCATCAACTCAGGCTGTTCGCGACCGCGCTTCGTCGTGGCGACTTTTATGGCGCGCGCATCGATACAGCCTTGCCGGAGCGCAAGCCCGCGCCGCGCCCTGACCTGCGCCAGTTGAAAATCGGCCTGGGCCCCGTGGCAGTGTTTGGTGCGAGCAACTTTCCGCTGGCGTTCTCCACCGCTGGCGGCGATACCGCCTCTGCACTGGCCGCCGGTTGCCCGGTGGTGTTCAAGGCACACAGCGGCCATATGGGCACCAGCGAACTGATGGCCGCCGCCATCAGCCGAGCCGTGGAAAAATCCGCCCTGCCTGCGGGCGTGTTCAGCATGATTTACGGCGGGGGCGTGGGTGCGCAGCTGGTTAAACACCCGGCTATCAAGGCGGTCGGTTTTACAGGCTCGCTCAAAGGCGGCCGAGCTCTGTACGACATGGCAGCGGCACGCCCAGAACCGATCCCGGTATTTGCCGAGATGTCGAGCATCAATCCGGTAATCGTGTTGCCGCGCGCGGCCAGGTTGCGTGGACAGAAGATCGCCGAAGAGCTGGCCCATTCGGTGGTGCTGGGTTGCGGGCAGTTCTGCACCAATCCGGGCTTGATCATCGGCCTGGCCAGCCCGGCGTTCTCCAAACTGACGGCGGCGCTCACGTTGTACATGGCGCAAAAACCGGCCCAGGCGATGCTCAACGCGGGCACTTTCGCCAGCTATCGCGCGGGTGTGGAGCGCCTGCACAAAAGCTTTGGTTTAACGCACCTGTGTGGACGCGCGCCCACCACTCTCGCCGAGCCGCAACTGTTCAGCGCCGATGAAGAGCTGTTGATCGGAGGGGAAGCAACCCTGCAAGAAGAAGTCTTTGGTCCTGCAAGCATTGTGGTAACCGCCTCCACCACTGAACGCCTGATTGAAGCGCTGGAAAACCTGCAAGGCCAGCTGACCATCACGCTGCTGGCCGAGCCCGAGGACCTTCAGGACTTTTTGCACCTGGTCACGCTGCTGCAAACCAAGGCCGGCCGCCTGCTGGTCAACGGCTACCCTACGGGTGTGGAGGTCACCGACACCATGATCCACGGCGGCCCTTACCCCGCCACCTCCGATGCACGCGGAACGTCGGTAGGCACGTTGGCCATCGAGCGGTTTTTACGCCCGGTATGCTTCCAAAACTTCCCGGACTTCGCCCTGCCGGATGCACTCAAGAATGCCAACCCGTTGAAAATTCACCGGTTGGTCAACGGTGACTTCACTGATGGCGCATTACCGGAGCAATAGCCCGGCAAGGAGCATAGCGGCGCCTGCAAAAATTCGTATAACATATACGTATTCGCCTGCTCAGGAGAGCCATCGTGTCATTGTCCCTGTCCAATGCCCCAAACCTTGGTGTGGCACCCTCGACTTCGGAAGTCATCGCCAAATACCTGCGAAATGCGATCATCTCGGGCGAAATTGCCGAAGACGATCCGATTCGTCAGGACGATATCGCCAAGTCCTTCAACGTCAGCAAGATCCCGGTGCGCGAAGCCCTCAAGCGCCTGGAAGCAGAAGGCTTGGTAGAGTTCCAGCGCAATCGCGGTGCTATGGTCACACGCATCAGCGAAGCGGAACTCGCCCAGATTTTTGAGGTGCGCGTGTTATTGGAGGTGGAGATCACCCGCTACGCCATTCCCAATCTCACCGAAGAACATTTCGCTCGCGCCTATGCCATCCTCGATGACTTCCTGACGGGCGAAGATGCGGGCCGTTGGGCGGAGATGAATTGGGCGTTTCACGCGTGCATTTATGAGGCGGCGCAGCGGCCGTTCATGTTCAACCTTATCCGCTCGATCCACGACAAGATCGAGCGTTATCTGCGCATGCAGATCGTGCTGTCCGACGGCAAGGCCACCGCCGATGCCGAGCATCGCGCCATCGTCAAAGCCTGCCAGGCAAGGGATGTGGAATTGGCCGTCAAGCTGATTGAAGAACACATCCATGGTGTGTGCTCCACGCTGTTCGAGCACCTGCCTAAATCGCGGTAGCGGCTCAAGGCGCAAATCCTTGAGTCTTTAGGATGAACCGCCCCCAGCACCGTATACCTCTCAGCCTCGTTGAGAGCCTCGGCATCCTGTCGGAGTGCAGCGATGTATCTCTGGAGAGACTCCAGCAATACACGTATTCCCGCCTGATGCTCTGGACGCTGCCATGACAATTTGGGCGTATGGATAATCACAGTTGTCGACTGCGGGTTCCGCAATCGATTATGACTAAAGTGCGAGAAAAACCGGTAGAAAAACACGCCCATACGGATCCGGTTTAGGTTGAACCTCTGCTGCTCGGGTGAACTCCCAACTCTAAATCTAGGAGGAACTCATGAGCCAAACAGCTTTGGTCGTCGGCGCCAGCGGCATTGTCGGCAGCGCCATCACTCAGTTATTAATCGACAACCATTGGCAGGTCGCCGCGCTATCGAGGCGCCCGTCGCAATCGCAAGGCGTGATCCCCATCGCCGCAGACCTCCAAGATCCCGCTTCGCTGGAGCGTGCGCTTGCGGACCTGAAACCTACTAATGTGTTCATCACCACATGGTCACGGCAAGCCACCGAAGCTGAAAATATCCGCGTTAATGCCGCCATGGTACGCAACGTGCTGGCCGCCATTCGACCAGCCAGGAGCGTGAAGCACGTAGCATTGGTTACTGGCCTGAAACACTACCTCGGGCCTTTCGAAGCCTATGGTAAAGGCAGCCTTCCGCAAACACCGTTTCGCGAAGATCAGGGGCGTCTGAATGTGGAGAATTTCTATTACGCCCAAGAGGACGAACTTTTCGCCGCTGCCGAAAAGGACGGCTTCACCTGGAGCGTTCACCGCCCGCATACCGTGACCGGCGTTGCCGTCGGCAACGCGATGAATATGGCAACCACCCTCGCCGTCTACGCCTCGATTTGCAAACAAACCAGTCGCCCTTTTGTATTTCCGGGATCAAGCGTGCAGTGGGACAGCCTCACCGATATGACGGATGCACGGCAGTTGGCGAAACAACAACTGTGGGCGGCCACTACGCCGGCGGCGGCCAACCAGGCTTTCAATGTCACTAATGGCGATGTGTTTCGCTGGAAGTGGATGTGGAGCCGAATTGCCGAATACTTCGACCTGCCTGCTGCCGATTATCCCGCCGCACTTTCACCTCTCGAGAAGCAAATGGCTGACGACCAAGCCGTGTGGACGCAAATAGTGGCGGAGCACGGCTTGAAAGAAGCCGATATTGGTCGCCTGATATCCCCCTGGCACACCGATGCAGACCTTGGTCGACCCATCGAAGTCGTCACTGATATGTCGAAGAGCCGTGCAATGGGCTTCACCGCCTACCAAGCGAGCGATCAAGCCTTTTTCGATGTGTTCGACAAACTCCGCGAGATGCGCTTGATACCCTAGGTCGTGCCACAGCGGATAGGCTCAAGGGCATTCGCTCAAGCATTCTGTAGCAGAAACACCAAGCAAAAGCGCGTACCCGTACCAGTGCTCTCAACGGTTACGCGCCCGCCATGCAATTGCATGATTGAGCGCACGATTGCTAACCCCAAGCCACCAGAATCGTCCGGCTGATTACGTGACGGGTCGCACCGGTAGAAGCGCTCAAACAGCCGAGGTAAATGTTGCGCTGAAATCGGCGGGCCTTGGTTGTGCACGGTGACTTCGATCCTGTCCTCCCGCGCCACACTGCCAATCGTCACCGCGCTGGCAGTAGCGCCATAACGCAGCGCGTTGGACAGCAAGTTAGCCAATGCTCGACGGACCAAGGCCGGATCGGCACGCAAGTGGTGATGGGCCTGATTGATCAGCGTGACGTCACGCTCTTGCGCCACGCCTTCAAAATACTCACACAGTTGCTCGACTAGATCGTGCAGGTTGATGAGCTCATCACTGACCGACGCATGCGACTGCTCGTTACGAGCGAGAAACAGCATGCTGTCGATCATTCGCGCCAGGCGCTCATATTCTTCCTGATTGGAAACCAGCAGGTTCTGATAGTCCTCAATTGAACGACCATGCCTCAGGGATTGTTGGGTATGCCCCATCAGGTTAGTGAGCGGAGTTCGCATCTCATGGGCGAGATCCTCTGAGAACCGTGATAGCTGGGCGAACCCCTCTTCGAGGCGTGCGAGCATTTGATTAAGCGCCTGACTGAGCACTTGCAGTTCACTAAATTCATTGAACTCATCCAGCCGCAGATGCAGATGGTGTGCATCAATGGCGGCAGCGCGCTTGGCCAGCAGGCGCACAGGTCGTAACCCTCGCTGACTGACCCACCCGCCGAGTACAAAAGCCAGCAGCGCGCCGACCGACATCGCGAGCCACAGCTTGAATCGGTAAGCCCCCAGCATTTGCTCGCGCTCGCTCAATAACTTGCCAGCAATCAGGGTCAAGCCGCGATCACCCTGCATGACATGCTGCCAGGCAAGCCGCACCGGCACCGAAGTATCACCGTCACCCAATTGAGCCTGGGCTGCAGCTGGTAACGTGGGCAAGCTCATGCTGACGGGGTTGATTTCGATCAGCACCTGGCCTGTGTCATCGATGATCCACAGCAGGTTGTCGCGATTGCCCAGCATATTTTCGTATAGCTTGGGCCGATTTCTGAGTTGCTCGACGCTGACACTGTCGTTGATCAGCGCCTGCATGCGCTCCAGGCGCCCGAGCAGGGCCTGGTCATCGCGCCACGCGATTTCTCGCTGTAACGACTGATAAAGGTAAAAACCAATGGAGCCCAGCAGCAGCGCGCTGACTAACGCGAACATGACCGCCAGGCGCAAGCTCAGGGCGCGCGGAAGCAGTTTCAGGATTGCACCTCAAGCATGTAGCCGATGCCACGCACTGTCTGTATCAACTTGAGCGGGTAAGGATCGTCAACCTTGGCGCGCAGTCGCCGGATGGCGACGTCGACCACATTGGTATCACTGTCAAAGTTCATCTGCCAGATCTGCGAAGCAATCAACGAGCGCGATAGCACCTCCCCTTCACGGCTGACCAGCAGGTGCAACAGGGCAAACTCCTTGTTGGTCAGGGTGAGGCGCTCTCCCCCGCGGGTCACTTTACGCCGCAACAGATCCAGGCTCAGGTCTGCAACCATGAACTGCTCGACCTCACGTGGCGGCCCCCTGCGCAGCAAGGTACGTACGCGCGCCAACAACTCGGCATAGGAAAAAGGTTTGACCAGGTAATCATCGGCCCCTGCCTCAAGCCCCTTGACCCGATCCTCCACAGAGTCCCTGGCCGTCAGAAAAAGCACCGGGGTTTGCCACTTGCGCCGAATAATCCGCAGCAATTGCCATCCATCCAGGCCCGGCAGCATGACGTCCAGGATGATCAAGTCGAACTCACTTTCCTGCGACAGATACTGGCCCTCCAGGCCATCCAGGGCGACTTCCACCACGTAGCCCGATTCAGTCAGGGCTTTGTGCAGGTAATCCGCTGTTTTCGCTTCATCTTCTACGACCAGGATACGCATCTTTTCCTCCGGAACTGGAGCATAGGCTAGCGCGCCCAAGCGTTTTGGCACATTACATCTTGGTAATCATCAGGCAATCATTTTGACGGAGTGCACGGGGCATCATGCCTGGCTATGACTCAGCCAGACCACACAAAGGACAAAGCATGCGTATAAGCCTATCGACCTCATTGCTGATGTCACTCGCCATAAACTCAGCGCTCGCCGTTGCAGCCCCGGATCAAGTGCAGCAGCGCAACGACGTATCACTGGCAATGGCCAATGATTTGCTCAACGCCGCGCTGACAGCCTGCCATGCCGATGGCCGTACAGGTGTTGCTGCCATTGTCGACCGTGGGGGCAATTTGGTCGCCCTGCAGCGTGACGATAACGTGGGCCCACACAACACATTAGCCGCCCAACGCAAGGCCTACACCGCCCTATCGACCAAGACGCCAACGCGACTATTGGCAGAGCGGGTCCGCAGTACCCCCGATGCAGAAAACCTCAACACCCTGAATGAGCTATTGCTGCTGGGCGGCGGCGTGCCGTTGCTGTTTGAAGGGCAAGTCATTGGCGCGATCGGAGTAGCCGGTGCCGGTGGTGCCGCAAACGATGAAGGGTGCGCATTGGCCGCTATCGACAAAATCCTACCTACCGTCAAAAACTAAGGACATCATCATGACTGGATTAAAAACATGCTTCGCGGGCCTTGTATTGAGTGTCGTATCGTCACTGGCGCTGGCGGCAGGAAACCCGCTCAGCGTGCATGTGCTCAACTTACAAGATGGTCTGCCCTCCCCTGGCGTCAATGTCACGCTGGAAAAACAGGACGGCAACCACTGGAACATGCTCAACAGCGCCGCGACAAATGAGCAAGGGCGTATTCCCGGGTTGTACCCCGAGGGTCAGGCGCTGGAGAAAGGCACCTACCGCGTCACGTTTAAAACCGGGGAATGGTTCAAAGCGCACAAAGTTGCCAGTTTCTTTCCGGAGGTACCGGTCATTTTTGAGGTAGACGGTACGCTTTCGCACTACCACATCCCATTACTGCTCAGCCCCTACGGTTTCTCGACCTACAGAGGCAATTAAGCGTCGACCAGACATAGAGACAAGGCCGCCCCAGAACTCATGGGCGGCCTTTTTGCTTAATGAGTTTGCATCAATATCGTGTCCGTACCTGTATCACACCGTTGGCCACGCTCAGTACAGCAAAAATAGAGTGCCCATTGTCAGCCTGTTTCTTTCAGCCTATCTTGTACAAAACCTATACAAGAGCACGGCGCATGTACAAGAAAGTGAATTGGCCGCTGACGCTGTATTTCGACGGTGAATGCCCACTGTGTGCGCGCGAAATCAAGCTCCTACGCGGCCATGCCGTAAAGGATCGACTGCTGTTTGTGGACATCAGCAGCTGTGCATTCGACGCCCAGGCACTCGGGTTCACATTCGAGCACATGCAGTCGTCGCTGCACGCGCGTTTCGCTGATGGACGCTGGGTAACAGGCCTGGATGCCACGCTATGGAGCTGGCGAGCCGCAGGCCTGGGTTTTTGGGCAACACCACTGACGTGGCGGGCACTGCGCCCATTGCTCGAATTCGGCTATCGGCTTTTCTGCCGCTTACGTCCCCATTTGGCGTGGTTGCCTCACCCAGACGGTGGGCGCCGCTGCGTCGATAGCCGTTGCGCGGTGCCTGCTTCCAACCCCGGCTCAGACGAGCAGTCCACATCGAAAAAAACGCACACCTAGACCGCTTTGCTTGGTCATGGGCCGACGAAGAGCCAGGGTCATGGCTGACCTGGCATGTCCTAGGGCGTACGCCTCAGATCGTGCGCAGCAGATACTCCCCTACTGCCAAGGATTGCCGTCACAGAAAGCGCAGCAAGGCTGCGAGGAATCAAGATGAACGCATCGACCCCATCACTCGCCGCACATTACCGTGAAATTCTCGTCGGCGTAGGCGAGAACCCTGAACGTGAAGGACTGCTGGACACACCCAAGCGTGCAGCCAACGCGATGCAGTACCTGTGCAATGGCTACACGATGAGTCTGGAGGATGTGGTCAATGGCGCATTGTTCGAATCGCAAAACGATGAAATGGTCATCGTGCGCGACATCGAGCTGTACTCATTGTGTGAGCATCACATGCTGCCCTTCATCGGCAAGGCGCATGTAGCGTACATCCCCACCGGAAGGGTGCTGGGCCTCTCGAAGGTGGCCCGAGTGGTGGATATGTTCGCCCGTCGCCTACAGATCCAGGAAAACCTTACCAAACAAATTGCCGACGCCATCCAGCACATCACCGATGCCGCCGGCGTGGCCGTGGTCATCGAGGCGAAGCACATGTGCATGATGATGCGGGGTGTGGAGAAACAAAATTCGGTGATGACCTCATCGGTAATGCTCGGCGCCTTTCGCGAGTCCTCTGCGACACGTCAGGAGTTCCTGCAACTGATAGGGCGACGGGGCTAACACCAACACATCGCATCAGAACGCAGGAGAGCCTGGATGAACACTTCCTTCACGATGAATTCCCTGGGTGAGGGCTATCGTGCCCTCGTGATAGGCGCCAGCGGGGCGCTGGGCTCGGCTTTTTGTGAGTTGCTTAACCAGGACCCACGGTGCGCGCATGTTCATGCGCTGGGGCGCAACAGTGTTCCATTCCTCGACCTGGAGAATGCCGACAGCATCGCCAGCGCCGCAGCCGAATTGACTGAGCAAGCACCGTACCAGTTGATCTTGCATGCCGCAGGTCTGCTCCATCGCGACAAGATAAAGCCTGAAAAAAGTTATTCCGCGATTGATGCAGATGCGTTGCAGGCGGTATTTCAAGTCAACACCATCGGGCCTGCGCTGGTTTTGCGCCACTTTTTGCCCTTGCTTGACCCTCGCGGCGCGATGGCGATGCTCTCTGCGAAGGTGGGTAGCATCGGCGATAACCGCTTGGGCGGCTGGTACGCCTATCGCGCCTCCAAGGCAGCCCTGAACATGCTGATTAAAACGGCGGCCATCGAACTGGCAAGAACCCGACCTCAGAGCCGACTGCTGAGCCTTCATCCGGGCACAGTTGTATCAGCGCTGTCGCAACCCTTTCGAGGCGCGTCTGCCGCCAGGCCGGCAAACGTGGCCGCCGATGAATTACTGTCGCTGATCGACCGACTGGAGCCCGCCGACAGCGGCAATTTCTTCGCTTATAACGGAGAGCGCCTTCCCTGGTAGGTACGCAGGTCTATGCCAATGCCTCAGCGTTGCAACGCCTTGGTTCGGCTGCGCAAATACCGCACCAGCGCCGCAAGGCTCACAAGGGCTACCACCCCGATGAAGATCGGCAGGCGATACGGTCGCAGGTCGCCAAAGAAATGCTGCAATGCTTCGCCAGCCCAATAGCCGGCGCTGACGAACAGGGTGGCCCAGATCGCCGCACTCAGCACATTAATCAGCGCGAAACGCCAAGGGGCCAGACCGCTTGCACCTATCACCATAGGCCCCACTAAGCGCATTCCGTAGAGAAAGCGCACAGCGAATACAGACGTCATGGGGTAGCGATGGATAAGGCGCTCCACCCGTTGGATGGCAGACTGGTGACGCTTGAGTTTGGGCAGCAGGCGGCTCCCGGAATAACGTCCGGTCCAGAACAGTAACTGATCGCCGAGTATGCCGCCCAGGGTGGCCCAGCCGATCACATACAGCCATTGCAGAGTGCCCTGGTGTGCAGCCATACCGCCGAGGAGCAAAACTGTTTCGCCTTCCAGCAGGCAGCCCACGAAGATGACCCAGTAGCCGTAGACGGCAATCAGCGCGTTGAGGTCGAGATGTTCGAACATGGGCATTCCCGGATGCGGTGGAGGCAACGGCGGCATCATTGCATGTGTTCGACCCAGCATTAATGGGCATAAACAGATCGGTTCCTTGATCGATTCACGCCAATGCTTTAGCCGTCACGTTTGACGCCTTGGCGAGATGGGTATGCGTCCCGCCGAGCCATAATTCTTTGATTGACCTAGGGTCGGTGCTAGCCAGTTGATCCAGCGTGCCTGGCGTGTCCATCGCGCTGTGCCTTACCAATAAGCAGATCTACAGGCTTAGGTCCTCGCACTGTCGAGGTAGACGCCCTGGGCAGTGCGAGGGAAAGCGACACAAGCCCTCTCCTTGCGGCTTAGCGGCGCAAAAGACGGTCGAGCACAAGCAGGGCTACTGCGCCAATGGCCAGTGCAGCAACCGGTTTTTCCTTGACGAACGTAGACACGCTGTCGAGTGCATCGCCATAGGTTTGGGTCAGATGGCCCGCAGCTTGACGTCCGGCGCCTTCAGCTTCCAGCTTCGAATCACCCATCAGCTTCCCGACCGCGCTCTGCGCCTTGCCGGCCAGTTTCTCTGCAACACCTTCTACCTGTTCACTCTTCATATTCATCAACCTTCGTGTCAGTGGGACGCTTAAATAAGCCCACTGCGATGGCGCCACGTTCAACACCATCGCAGCCAGGGGATGTGGACAGAAAAGTTGACCGGTGGTGAAGAGTCGGAGTTCCACTTTTTATGAGCACCTCGTCTGCGGCGCCCATAAAAAGAGACGCTGTAAAACGCACCTTCACAGCGAGTCGTCGGCCATGCTTCGGTCCATCACAGGGATACGTTCAATTATTCCGAAACGCGCTTGACCCTCAAGTTGTCCTAGAATGATGTGAAATTCGCCGGGGCTCTGAAGATGATCGACGCAGAACTGCTGAAACTGATGGTTGAAACCTCGGAAGATGGCATTGTCATTGCGGAGCAGGAAGGCGATGAGCATATCCTGATCTACGCCAACCCCGCCTTTATGCGCCTTACGGGCTATAACGCTGACGAAACGCTCTACCAGGACTGCCGCTTCCTGCAGGGTGACGACCGAGACCAGGCGGGTTTGGTCGTGATCCGCGAGGCGATAAAGTCGCATCAGCCCTGCCGGCAGATCATTCGCAACTACCGTAAGGACGGCAGTGCCTTCTGGAATGAGCTATCGATTACTCCCGTATTTAACCAGGCGGATCAGCTCACCTATTACATCGGCATCCAGAAGGACGTCAGCGCCGAAGTCGCGGCCAGCGAACGCGTGCGCGAACTTGAGGCGCAAGTTGCCAGCCTGGAAGCTCAACTGGCTCAATTGCACAGGCTGTTACCAGGCAAGCCCAGGTAATGCGCGGTCGGCAACCTCATGGCTGCTGGCGTCGTTAACGATCACGCTGGCGCCATCCTGGGCCCATTGCCTGGCAATCACCGCGCCGATACCTTTGAAAGCGCCGATCACAGGCGGGTCAGAGTCGATCCCGCGCGATGCCGCTGCGCGTACGAAGAATATCGGCCAGCACCGCCAACGCGATTTCCGCCGGAGTCTTGCTGCCCAGGTTTAAACCGATCGGCGCATGGATGCGCGCCAATTGGGCCTCGTCCAACCCGCCAATTCGCCGCAAGCGCTCGAAGCGCTTTTGTGACGTGCGCATCGACCCCATTACACCGATGTAAAACGCGTCGGTGCGCACCGCCTCCATCATCGCCAGATCATCAATACGCGGATCATGAGTCAACGCCACCACTGCGGTGTCGCTGTGGCAGCCGCCGTCAGCGATGAACACCGACGGCAGCTGGCGGCGGATCTCGACGTTGTGCAGCACCACGCCTTCGAGCACCTCGTCGCGTGGGTCGCACAGAATCACCTCAAACCCCAGGCCCACGGCAAACTCGGCGCAGGCCTGGGCGACACTGGAATAGCCCGCCAGCAGCAAACGCTGCGCCGCGCCGACCCGCACACGGACCCGGTCGATCTCGCGCTCGATGCGCGCGCCCTGCTCGCTGTCTGCACACACGCGGCGCGCACCGCTGGCCAGGTCGACTTCGCGGATTAGTCGGCGCTGGCCCAGCAACGCGCACTCCAGCTCGCGCAGATGGGCCTGAACCGCGCAGTCCGGCGCAAGCTTCTCCACCAGCACATCGAGCACGCCGCCACACGGCAGGCTCACGCGCGAGCGCGGGTCCTCGCCTTCACCGTAACGAACGACGTTGACCGCCTGCTCAAAAGCGCCTTCGGCCACCCGCTCAAGAAAGTCTTCCTCAACGCAGCCACCCGACAGCGAGCCGATCCATTGCCCGCTCACGTTCACTGCCAGCAACGAGCCCGGCGCACGGGGCGCCGAGCCGTAGGTGGCGAGCACCGTGCACAGCCAAACCGGCTGGCCGGCCGTCGACCATTCCAGCGCCCGGCGAATGACTTGCAGATCCAGATGCTGCATGTCAGTGCGCCTTGTGCTCGGCCGGTGGTGCATCGGCCTGAAGCTTCTGCACGTCGCTGACCGCCAGCTCACTCGACTGACCGCCCCAACCCTGGCGCAGATAATTGAGCAGATCGGTCAGCTGTGCCGGATTGAGCTTGTCGGCAAAGCCGGGCATCGGTTGCATGCGTTCAAAGCCGGTGAATGTCTGCTCGCCGATGCCGTCTTCGATCACCCGCAACAGGTTGCGCGGATCTTCCAGGCGCAACGTGGTGTTGCCGCGCATGGCCACCGCGATGTG
This sequence comes from Pseudomonas sp. LBUM920, assembly GCF_003852315.1. NCBI lineage: Bacteria > Pseudomonadati > Pseudomonadota > Gammaproteobacteria > Pseudomonadales > Pseudomonadaceae > Pseudomonas > Pseudomonas edsoni (SeqCode). Next base: position 3,251,124 of record NZ_CP027762.1, on the reverse strand, counting down.
CGGCTTGCCCTCGCCGTTCGGCGCGTGGCAACCGGCGCACACGTTCAGGTAATCCTGACGACCGCGTTGGGCGCTTGGGCTCATGTTGTCGAGTGGCACCTCGCTCAGCACTTTGGCGGCCGGGGCTGGATCGCCGAGCAGGTAGGTGGCCATCGCCGCCAGGTCCGGGTCACTGAGGCCCTGGGTGCTGTTGTGGAACACCGGGAACATCTCGTTGAACATCGTGCCCTGGGCGCTCATACCGTGCTTGAGGAAGGTGCTCAGGTCTTGTTGATTCCAGCCGCGAGCGGCCAGGTCAGTGGCCAACAGGCTCGGTGCCAAGTAGCCGTTGAGCAGGCCGCCAGTCAGGCGTTTGTCCTGCTGCATGGCGCCGGGCAACCCGCGTGGGGTGTGGCATTCGCCGCAGTGCCCGAGCACTTCGACCATGTATTCACCCCGCTTGAAGGTGTCGCTTTTGCCCTCGTCCGGCGCGAGTTTCACGTCTTTGCCGTAGAGCAGGTTCCAGCCCATCAAGCCCAGGCGCACGTTGAACGGGAAACTCAGGCGAGTGACAGGCGCAGCACGCTCGATGGGCTCGATGGTTTTCAGGTACGCATGGATCGCGTCCGAATCTGCGCGCGGCATCAGGTGATATGAGGTGTACGGCATTGCCGGGTACAGGTTCGCACCATCGCGGCGTTTGCCTTCGGTCAGCGCGGCGAAGAATTCGTCATCGTTGTACACACCAATGCCGTGCGCTTTGCTCGGGGTGATGTTGGTGCCGTAGATGGTGCCGAACGGCGACACAATCGGCAGGCCGCCCGCAAACGGCGCGCCGCCCGGTGCGGTGTGGCAGGCCATGCAGTCAGCGGCGCGGGCAAGGTATTCGCCGCGTTTCACTTGATCGTCCGCGTGCGCCAACAACGCCGGCGCAGCCAGACCAACCGCCAATGCCAGGCGGGAAAGTAGATGCTTCATGCTTAACCCTCCTTGACCAGACCGAGATCGGTCAGCACGTTGCGGGTCGCGTTGTAGTAACGCACGTAGCCGGTGCAGCGGCAGATGTGATGACCGAGGCTGTCCTCGATGACTTTTTCCAGCTGGCTTTTAGCGATGGGCTGACGCTGCAGCTTCTCGACCAGTAGGGTCGCGGCATTGACGAAACCCGGCGCGCAATAGCTGCACTGGAAGGCGAATTCGTCGACGAAACGCTGCTGGATCGGGTTCAGTTGAGTGACGTTGCCCTGCTCGTCGCGGGTCGCGTGCCCCTCGATGGTCCGCACTTTTTTGCCTTCGAAATAGTGGGCGCCGGTGATGCAGGTGCGCACTTCTTCGCTGGTGCCGTCCGGGTTGTCGACGATCACCACGCAGGCGTGGCAGATGCCCTGGCCGCAGCCGAGCCGCGAACCGGTGAGGTTTTTGTATTCGTGCAGGTAGTCGATCATCGGCAGGTCATCAGGGATGTCCACCGGGCCGACGGATTGACCGTTGAGGGTCAGTTGAAACGGACGGTTAGCCATTGAGGGCCTCCTTGATGCGCGCAGAAGTGATAGGCAGGTCGCGGACACGTTTGCCGATGGCGTGGGCCACGGCGTTACCGATAGCGCCGACGATCGGGATCATCACCACTTCTGCGATGCCCTTGGACGGGTCGCTCGGCGACAACGGCGGCAGGATTTCAGCCGTCTGGTTCCACACGGCAACGTGTCGGGCCATCGGCAAGCGGTAACGGTTGAAATTCCAGTCACCCTCCCCCGGCCCGCCTTCGTACAGCGGCATCTCTTCCATCAACGCATGGCCGATGCCCATGGCGATCCCGCCTTCGAGCTGCCCCTTGACCAACTCTTCCACCAGCACCCGACCGCACTCGACCCACGAGTGGTGGTTGAGCACTTGCACTTCGGCGGAGCCCTTGTTCACTTTCAACTCCACCAGCGTCGCAACCGGGCTGTAGTAAGTCACCGCCGCGTTATTCAACTGGGTGTCCGGGTAGTGGACGTTCTGGCGATCCAGCAGATGGAAACCGTTGCTGGTCATCTGTGCCAGTTTCGCCTTTGGTGCGCCGTCGCCGTACTTCACCGCCAAAGCATCCAGGGGCAGACGCTCGCGCACGCCGTCGATGCTGTACTCGGCCTCGGCCCAGCTCCAGCGGTTGAAACCGTGCACGGTAGCGCCGGTCACCAGGCCCTTTTCGTGCGCGTACCTGGCCAATTGCTCAAAACTCAGCGGCTGCATGCCGTTGGCGGTGAGTTTGCCGTCGACCCAGTGCGCATCTTCGCGGCGCACCACGTATGGGTTGGCCTGGCCGCCGTAAGGGCCTTGGCCCCAGATCTGCAACGCTGCCGGCCACAAGCCGTGGTTGAACAGCACCCGCGAGGCTTCACGAGTGGCGTGGCTGAAGTAGTACGCGGAGTTGGTCGCCGACGAGGCCGACGCCAGTTTGCCGACCCAACGCGGGTTGCGCAAAAAACCATCCTGTTCTGCCTGGCTCATGGTGTACGGGTTGCCGCCCGTGGTCAGTTGCAACTCTTTCCATTCGGTTTCGCCGGTCTTCACTTGCGTGGCCGGAATGCCGATGAAATCGGCCACCACCAGGGCTTGCGAGGTGGACATGCCGGTGCCGATTTCAATGCCGATATGGCGCAACGTCACGTGCCCTTCAGCGGTGAATTCGATGCTGGCCATCGGCGCCTCGGAACCGGTGCCGAAGTCTTTTTGGCAGATGGCAAAACCGACGCCATACCAATGATCCGGGTCACCGGCTTCGCGTGTCTTTTTGATCAGGTTGCGATTTTTCCAGACGTCATGGACAGCTGCCTTGTCGAGAATCTCGTGCAAGCGCAATGCGCCGGCCGGCACCGCGCCCTGGGTGTTTTTCATGCCCGACAGCATGGCGTTTTTCTTGCGCAGGTCGATGGCGTCGATGCCGAGACGGCCGGCGATTTCGTCGACCATCATCTCGGTCGACGCCATGCTTTGCAGGGTGCCGTAACCGCGCATCGAGCCCGCTTCAACCGCGCGGGAATGGTAGGCCGTGACCTGCAGGTCGTTCTGCGGCATGTAGTAGATCGACTGCGCTGCCGTGGCGCCAACCGCCGCCACCGAAGGGCTGTAGTTGATGCGCCCGCCGCCATCGACGTTCATCTCGGCGCGGAAAATCTGGAAACTGTGATCGTTTTTGTCCACCGCCAATTGGTAGCGGATGTCGAACGGGTGACGCTTGATGCCGCTCTGGAACTGCTCATAGCGGTCGTTGGCCAGGCGCACCGGCACACCCGCGCCGTACAACGCGGCGAGGGCCGCGTAGTAGACAAAAATGTTGTGGTCCTTGGAGCCGTAACCGACGGTGTAGCCCGGGTGCATGTGCAGATTCGCCAGGCCGAAGCGCGATGGCGCGATCATCTTCGCGGTTTCGGTGGCCGCTTCCAGCGGGCACTGGGTGGCGACGACAAAGTGCAAAGTCTTGGTGGCCGGGTCGTACCAGCCGTTGCCGTTGTCCGGTTCCATCGCGGCCGGCTCAATCGACGGGGTTTTGTAGCGCTCGTCAAACACCAGCCAGTGGTCGGGCGGCGTGTCGATTTGCTGCTTCATCCGGTCGGCGTAAAACAGCCCGCGCTCGGTGAGGTTGCCGTGCAGGTCCGGCTGGGAATTCCACACCGGACGACGGTTTTTCAGCATCGGGAACAGGATCGAATCCTTGAGGCTGGCGAATTCATCTTCGTCCGCCGAGGTCGCACCGCCAACGCGTACATAGCGGAAGCTGCCATACGGGTCACGTTCGTAGAACGGCGCTTGGGCGCCGTAACGGATCGCTTTGTCATTGAATTTGAGCTTGGCCTTGGCCTGGCGGAACCGCTCGAAGTCGTTCCAGATCAGGATCGCCACCGGGTGACCGATGAACATTGGCACCTGGCCTTCGGGCAACAGCGGATCCGGCGCGTGCTCTTCCGGGAAGACGATGCCGTCTTTGTCCAGGTCGGCGGCCGTCACGATGCGGTCAGGTTGCAGGTCGGCGCCAAGCCACGACAGATCGTAGCCGGCGTAGATGCGATCGGCCTTGGTGGTTTTCAACAACATGGCGTGGCCCTGTTGCTGCGGCCAGCCCGGCATGTCCTTGGAACGGATGTCGCGGGCAAAGACTTTGCTGCCGCAGACCTTGGACAAGGCGTCGTTACGCGAGCGCGCCTTGCCATTGTTGCCGAGCCATTGCTCGGACGGCACGGTCACGCTGTTTTCCATCAACGCAGCCAGCGCCTGGGTGCTGAGCGGTGTAAGCGTCACGCTCACACCCGCCACCAGCCCGCCCTGAAGGAACGAGCGCCGGGAAATATCACGGTTGGACATGGATCATCCTCTGGGCGGTTATAGGTCCGCCCTTATGGTTATGTTCTGGGGATCTCGGGTCTGGCAGAAGCGCTTTTGCCGGAACAAAAGGCTATACGTGGCAGTGCAAAGCTGACCGAAAGGTTAACTTTATAGGTTTATGCGTCAGCCGCAAACAAGCTGTTACAAAAAATTGACCGAAGAATCAAATCTGCGAACCGCATGCCAACGCCACCTACAAGATCTTGTAGGTGCCAAGCCTGTGCAAGTCCTCTATAAAAACCGCACTCACCCCCACCCCCAAGGAGCTCCGGGCCATGCACATGGAAGAGCACACGCTGAGCGCAATGAGCGACGAGCTCAAACTTAAGCTAGGCCGCTTTCGGCACGAGCAATTTGTCGAGAAACTCGGCTGGCGGCTGCCTGGCCATCCGCACCAGGCGGGTTGTGAATGGGATCAGTACGACACCGAGCATGCGCGCTACCTCTTGGCGTTCAGCGAGCACCGCGCCATTGTCGGCTGCGCGCGTCTGATACCCACCCCATTCCCCAATCTGCTGGAGGGTGTTTTCAGCCATACCTGCGCTGGCACGCCGCCCAAGGATCCTGTCATCTGGGAAATGACACGCTTCACCACCCGCGAGCCGCAATTGGCCATGCCGTTGTTCTGGAGAAGCCTGAAGACCGCCAGCCTGGCAGGCGCCGATTTTATTGTCGGCATCGTCAACAGCACGATGGAGCGCTATTACAAAATCAACGGGGTCAACTACGAACGACTGGGACCGGTCACCGTGCACCAGGACGAAAAAATCCTCGCGATCAAACTCTCGGCTCACCGTGAACACCACCGGGGCGTCCGCCCGCCTTCAGCCTTCATGCCCGGCGCACTGTTGAAAGACACCGCTTGATACCGGCCGAGTCATCCTTTTGGGATGGCTCGGCAGCAGTCGATGAACCTCAGATATACCCCAGCGCCACCGCGTAAGACACCGCCTGCACACGGTTGCTGGCGCCGATTTTGCGTTGGATGTTGCGGTGATGGTAATTCACGGTGTCGGTGCACACGCCCATGATCACGCCAATTTCCTCGGAGGTTTTGCCGTCCGCGGTCCAGCGCAGCACATCACACTCCCGTTCGCTGAACTCGACATCCGTGTTGAACACACGAACGTCATTCTCCAGTTCAGAAATTTTCTGGTGGGCCGCCGCGGCAAACGCTTTGGCCACTGGCTTCAAGGCTTCGAACTCCTGAGGGCTGATGACGTTGTCCTTGCGTGCGATGCTCAACACCCCTACCCGGCCCTGGGTGTTGAACGAGGGTTGCGCCAGGCCATGGCACAGACTCGAATCGTTGGCCTCAGACCACAGCTCAGGGCACCCCTTGAATAGCGCATTGCTCCACAAAATGGGGGCGGACGAGACTTTGCTGTGTTTCACCGTGGGGTCAATCGCCGCGTAGTTCGCTGCCTGGTATCGCGCTATCCAATCCTTGGGATAATTGCTGTACATATACGTTTTGGGCCGCATGAACGGCGTTGCGCTGCACATGCCATAGGCGAAAAAATCAAACTGCAGTTCACGTAAGGCCCTCAATGCAACAGCCGTAAATTCCTGCATGTTCATAGTTTGCGCAAAGATACTGTAAAAATAAGCATCCCATCCCAACAGCTGTCCTAATTCCATTTGAACACCACTCGAGTTGGAAACGAGTCGTGAGACTAGACGAACCTGAACTCATGTCAATACACATCGTTCGAAGGTTATAGACCGCTTCGCAATAGCGAAGGGTTTATTGTGCCTAACGAACTAACTAGCCATAGGCCATTGATAGCCTGGCGATGTTAGCGGGCCATCGGTACGGTTTGGCCGACGAACGAGCTGATTGATTCATAATAGTGCAACACACCCTCCGATGGATTTGCATCCAACCCGTTCACGCACCCGCCGCTACAAGATCTGGTAGTTCCTGCCGCGAGAAGTGCAGGTGTATAAACAACACGCCTCAGCACGCTCTCACCCTCCACAGTTAAAGCCTGTCAATGCTGACGTGCGTTATTAACTAAATATTTACTTGATTTTCAAAAACATTAATCAAACTAAGGAGAACATGGCTCATGTCGGTTTCGCTTTGCGCCAGTGGCTTTAATGATCAGCTTGAACTTCGCCGAAAAAACCGCGCCACCGTGGAACAGTACATGCGCACTCATGGCAAAGATCGCCTGCGTCGGCATGAACTGTTCACCCCGGATGGCAGCGGCGGTTCGTGGAACACCGAAACCGGTGAACCCCTGGTATTCAAGGGCCACGCGAAACTTGCCGCCCTTGGCGTGTGGCTGGAGCAGTGCTTCCCAGACTGGCAGTTTCACAACGTGCGGGTGTTTGAAACCGACAACCCCAACCACTTCTGGGTCGAAAGTGATGGCCGTGGCAAAACCCTGGTTCCTGGCTATCCGGAAGGTTATTGCGAAAACCATTACATCCATTCTTTCGAATTGGACAACGGCAAGATCAAGCAGAACCGTGAATTCATGAACCCCTTCGAACAACTGCGCGCCTTGGGCATTCCGGTGCCAAGCATCAAGCGTGAAGGTATCCCCGCCTCATAAACCCTTTCATTATTGGAGAGTGAACATGCCTACTCATGCAGCGCGACAACTAACCGCTCACGACAGCAGCGAACTTCGCCGCAAGAACCGCGCCACGGTCGAGCAATATATGCGCACCCATGGCCAGGATCGCCTGCGCCGCCATGAACTGTTTACCGAGGACGGTTCGGGTGGCTTGTGGACCACAGACACCGGCGCGCCGATTGTAATCAGTGGCAAAACCAAGTTGGCCGAACATGCTGTTTGGTCACTCAAGTGCTTCCCGGATTGGGAATGGTACAACGTCAACGTATTTGAAACCGACGACCCCAACCATTTTTGGGTCGAGTGCGATGGCCACGGCAAGATCCTCTTTCCAGGTTATCCCGAAGGGTATTACGAGAACCACTTCCTGCACTCCTTCGAGCTGGAGGACGGCAAAGTAAAACGCAATCGCGAGTTCATGAACGTCTTTCAACAACTGCGCGCCTTGGGCATCCCCGTGCCGCAGATCAAGCGTGAAGGCATTCCTACTTAATCCTTTGGGAGAGTAATCGCATCATGGAAGACTTACTGAAACGGGTTCTAAGTTGTGAAGCGTTCCAGCAGCCTCAATGGAGCGAGCCCTCACAATTGCATGACGCGCAGGCCTACCTCAGGGACAGCGCATCACTGATTCGCGTCGAAGACATCCTGGTACTGCGTGCCACCTTGGCCAGGGTGGCGGCGGGCGAAGCGATGATCATCCAGTCCGGAGACTGCGCCGAGGACATGGATGAAAGTGCTCCCAGCCACGTGGCCCGCAAGGCCGCGGTGCTGGACATCCTGGCCGGTGCGTTCCGGCTGGTGACCCAGCAACCGGTGGTGCGCGTCGGGCGGATTGCCGGGCAGTTCGCCAAGCCGCGTTCCAACAACAGCGAGCGCATCGGCGATGTCGAGTTGCCGGTGTACCGCGGTGACATGGTCAACGGCCGCGAAGCGGTCTGCAACCATCGCCAGCATGATGCACAACGCCTGGTACGAGGCTATCGCGCGGCCCAGGACATCATGCAACACCTGGGCTGGAAAGAACCCGCCAGCAAGGAACAGCTCAGCGGCTCTCCCGCCTGGACCAGCCACGAAATGCTGGTGCTCGACTACGAATTGCCGCAAGTGCGCAAGGACGAACAGGGCCGGGTGTTTCTCGGCTCAACCCACTGGCCGTGGATCGGCGAGCGTACCCGTCAGTTGACGGGTGCTCACGTGGCACTGCTCAGCGAAGTGCTCAACCCGGTGGCCTGCAAGGTCGGCCCGGACATCACCCAGGACCAGTTATTGAGCCTGTGCGAGCGCCTGGACCCACGGCGCGAGCCCGGCCGCCTGACCCTGATTGCGCGCATGGGCGCCCACAAAGTCGCTGATCGCCTGCCGCCACTGGTTGAAGCGGTGCGCCACGCCGGGCACAAGATCATCTGGCTCAGCGACCCGATGCACGGCAACACCATCGTCGCGCCCTGCGGCAACAAGACCCGCATGGTGCAGACCATCACCGAGGAAATCACCGCCTTCAAACATGCCGTGACCTCGGCCGGTGGCGTGGCTGCCGGCCTGCACCTGGAAACCACCCCTGATGACGTCAGCGAGTGCGCCTCCGATGCCGCCGGCCTGAGCCAGGTGGCCAGCCATTACAAAAGCCTGTGCGACCCACGCCTGACCCCTTGGCAAGCCATTACTGCAGTGATGGCCTGGAAAAACCTGCCCTCCTCCACCCTTGCCTACCTTTGACTGGAGTTTGTCGCCATGACTGGCATTCCATCGATTGCCCCGTACGCCCTGCCTACTGCCCGCGACCTGCCCGTCAACCTCGCGCAATGGCGCGTCGACCCCGAGCGCGCCGTGCTGTTGGTGCATGACATGCAGCGTTATTTCCTGCGGCCCTTGCCCGATGCCCTGCGTGAAGCCGTCGTGGCGAATTCCGCGCGCATTCGCCAGTGGGCTGTCGACCACGACGTGCCGGTGGCTTACACCGCCCAGCCAGGCAGCATGAGCGAGGAACAGCGCGGGCTGCTCAAGGATTTCTGGGGCCCTGGCATGAAAGCCAGCCCCGCCGACCGCGAGGTGGTCGACGCGCTGACGCCCAAGCCGGGTGACTGGCTGCTGACCAAGTGGCGCTACAGTGCGTTCTTCAACTCCGATCTGCTGGAGCGCATGCACGCCAACGGGCGCGATCAGTTGATCCTGTGCGGGGTGTATGCCCATGTCGGGGTACTGATTTCTACCGTGGATGCCTACTCCAACGATATCCAGCCGTTCCTTGTTGCCGACGCGATCGCGGACTTCAGCAAGGCGCACCACTGGATGGCGATCGAATACGCCGCCAGCCGTTGCGCCATGGTCATCACCACCGACGAGGTGGTGCTATGAGCCAAGCTGCCGCCCGCCTTATGGAACGCATTCTGCAGCCGGTGCCCGAGCCGTTTGCCCTGTTGTATCGTCCCGAATCCAGCGGCCCGGGGCTGCTGGACGTGCTGATTGGGCAGATGTCGCAGCCGCAGGTCCTGGCCGATATCGACTTGCCTGCCCCCTCAATCGGTGCCCCGCGCCTGGATGTACTGACGCTGATTCCCTACCGCCAGATTGCCGAACGCGGCTTTGAGGCGGTGGACGATGAGTCGCCGCTGCTGGCGATGAACATTACCGAGCAACAATCCATCGGCATTGAACAGTTGCTGGGATTGCTGCCAGACGTGCCGATCCAGCTCAACGGCGAACGCTTCGACCTCAGCGACGCCCGCTATGCCGAGATCGTCAGCCAGGTGATCGCCAACGAAATCGGCTCAGGGGAAGGCGCCAACTTCGTGATCAAACGCACCTTTATGGCGGAAATCAGCGAGTACGGCCCCGCCAGCGCGCTGTCATTCTTTCGCCATCTGCTGGAGCGCGAGAAAGGTGTTTACTGGACCTTCATCATTCACACCGGCAGCCGCACCTTCGTGGGCGCCTCGCCCGAGCGGCACATCAGCGTCAAGGATGGGCTGGCGGTGATGAACCCCATCAGCGGCACCTACCGTTACCCGCCCGCGGGGCCCTGTCTGACGGATGTCATGGCCTTTTTGGCCGACCGCAAGGAAGCCGATGAGCTGTACATGGTGGTCGATGAAGAGCTGAAAATGATGGCGCGCATTTGTGACGACGGCGGCCACGTTCTCGGTCCTTACCTCAAGGAAATGACGCATCTGGCCCACACCGAGTACTTCATTGAGGGCAAGACCCGACGCGATGTGCGCGACATCCTGCGCGAAACCCTGTTCGCCCCGACCGTCACCGGCAGCCCGCTGGAAAGCGCCTGTCGGGTCATCCAGCGCTATGAGCCGCAAGGCCGCGCGTACTACAGCGGCATGGCCGCGCTGATCGGCAGCGATGGCAAAGGTGGACGCTCCCTGGACTCGGCCATCCTGATTCGCACCGCCGACATCGATAACAGCGGCCAGGTACGCATCAGCGTGGGCTCCACCATCGTGCGTCATTCCGAGCCCATGACCGAAGCCGCCGAAAGCCGCGCCAAGGCCGCCGGCCTGATAGCGGCCTTGAAAAACCAGGCGCCCTCGCGCTTTGGCAGCCACCTGCAGGTGCGCGCAGCGCTGGCCAGCCGCAATGCCTACGTCTCGGACTTCTGGTTGATGGACAGCCAGCAGCGCCAACAGACCCAGGCCGATTTCAGCGGGCGCCAGGTGCTGATCGTCGACGCCGAAGACACTTTCACCTCGATGATCGCCAAGCAGCTGCGGGCCCTGGGCCTGATAGTGACGGTGTGCAGCTTCAGCGATGAATACAGTTTCGACGGTTACGACCTGGTAATCATGGGCCCAGGCCCCGGCAACCCGAGTGATGTTCAGCTGCCGAAAATCGACCATCTGCACGTGGCCATCCGTTCCTTGCTCAGCCAGCAGCGCCCATTCCTCGCGGTTTGCCTGAGCCATCAGGTGTTGAGCCTGTGCCTGGGCCTGGAGCTGCAACGCAAAGCCATTCCCAATCAGGGCGTGCAAAAACAGATTGACCTGTTCGGCAACGCTGAGCGGGTGGGTTTCTACAACACCTTCGCCGCCCAGAGTGCCAGTGACCGCCTGGACATCAACGGCATCGGCACCGTCGAAATCAGTCGCGACAGCGAGACCGGCGAGGTGCATGCCTTGCGCGGGCCGTCGTTTGCCTCGATGCAGTTTCATGCCGAGTCGCTGCTGACCCAGGAAGGCCCGCGCATCATCGCCGACCTGCTGCGTCACGCCCTCATTCACACGCCTGTCGACAGCAACATATCGGCCGCCGGGAGATAACCATGCACCACTACGTCATCATCGATGCCTTCGCCAGCGTCCCGCTGGAAGGCAACCCGGTCGCGGTGTTCTTCGACGCCGATGATTTGCCGGCGCCGCAAATGCAACGCATCGCCCGAGAAATGAACCTGTCGGAAACCACCTTCGTGCTCAAGCCACGCAACGGCGGTGATGCGCTGATCCGGATTTTCACCCCGGTCAACGAACTGCCCTTTGCCGGCCACCCGTTGCTGGGGACGGCCATCGCGCTGGGCGCGCACACCGACAATCACCGGCTGTACCTGGAAACCCAGATGGGCACCATCGCCTTTGAACTGGAGCGCCAGAACGGCAGCGTGATCGCCGCCAGCATGGATCAGCCGATACCGACCTGGACGGCCCTGGGCCGCGATGCCGAATTGCTCGAGGCGCTGGGGATCAGCGACTCGACCTTTCCCATCGAGATCTATCACAACGGCCCGCGCCATGTGTTTGTCGGCCTGCCGAACATCCAGGCCTTGTCGGCCCTGCATCCGGACCACCGTGCGCTGTCGAGCTTTCACGACATGGCGATCAACTGTTTCGCCGGCGCCGGGCGGCGTTGGCGCAGCCGGATGTTCTCACCGGCTTACGGCGTGGTTGAGGATGCGGCCACCGGCTCGGCTGCCGGGCCGTTGGCGATCCATTTGGCGCGCCATGGCCAGATCGAGTTTGGCCAGCAGGTGGAGATCTTGCAGGGTGTGGAAATCGGCCGCCCCTCCCTGATGTTCGCCAGGGCTGAGGGCCGCGCCGATCAACTGACGCGCGTCGAAGTCTCCGGCAATGGCGTCACCTTCGGGCGGGGGACCATCGTGCTATGAACAGTTCATTACAAGGTAAGCCGCTGCTGGGTAAAGGCATGTCCGAATCCCTCACCGGCACACTGGATGCACCTTTCCCCGAGTACCAGACACTGCCCGCCGACCCCATGAGCGTGCTGCGCAACTGGCTGGAGCGCGCACGGCGCGTAGGCATCCGCGAACCCAAGGCGCTGGCGCTGGCCACCGCCGACGGCCAGGGCCGGCCCTCGACGCGCATCGTGGTGATCAGTGAGATCAGCGACGCCGGGGTGTTGTTCAGCACCCATGCCGGCAGCCAGAAAGGCCGTGAGCTGAGCCACAACCCGTGGGCGTCGGGCGTGCTGTATTGGCGCGAAACCAGTCAGCAGATCATCTTCAATGGCCAGGCCGTGCGCTTGCCGGATGCCAAGGCGGATGAGGCGTGGCTCAAGCGCCCGTATGCCACGCATCCGATGTCGTCGGTGTCTCGCCAGAGCGAAGAACTGCAGGATGTTCAGGCCATGCGCAACGCCGCTCGCGAACTGGCCGAAGGTCAAGGTCCACTGCCGCGTCCTGAGGGCTATTGTGTGTTCGAGTTGCGTCTTGAATCGCTGGAGTTCTGGGGCAATGGGCAAGAGCGGCTGCATGAGCGGTTGCGCTATGACCGCAGCGATAAGGGCTGGAGGGTGCGGCGTTTGCAGCCTTGACTGCACAAAACTACGAACATCGAAGGACGCTGTAGATCTCAGAAACCACCTGAGCCGTGGCGTCCTCGATCGTTGTTTCATTACGGCATAAAACCCAGCCGTGATCGGTCATCGCGCGCTCGAACGCCTGAGTACACGCGACATGCTCTTCCAGCTTGTGCATCACAGTACTGCTCAGCCCACGCCGTCGCTCGGCTGCCCTCGCCCAAGAAATATCAGGGGCGGTGACCACGCCGACATGCAGGTCGGGCACTTGCACGTTTCGATCAATGTTCAACTGCAGAATGTCTGCAAACCCGACGATCCGGCGAAACGCTGCATCAGAGGGGTACCAGCGATCAATCAAGATGATGCTACCGGCGGGCTGTCTGGCCAGTACGTGGCGGGAAATCCAGGCACGGCTGTCAGCAAAGCGCTCACACACCCTCAGCTCCAACTCCCGGCTGGGGTGTCTGACGAGTGTGTTAACCAGGGCCATGGTTTCAGCCCTGTAGGGGTCGCTTTTTTGCTCGCTGAGTCGGATCACCTTTTGCTTGTCTGCCCTCAGCACTTGGGTCACGGCTTCCAAAAGCGTGGTTTTGCCAGTGCCCTTGGGGCCATCGAGAGAAACAAACAGTGGACGACTCATACTTCACATAATGATTGGTAGCGGTTTATTGGGCTCTGTTCGTTCGCTGGAGTCGCCTGGCGCGACGACGCGAATCGAGTGCGGAGCCCATATGAACAGACATTACTGAAGGCGTCGATGAACAATTGGCAAACCCGCCATCAAGCTACCCCGCCCGATTCCAAAGCACGGGGTGCCAGGCGGACTCAAGGGTGACCCTTCAGCAGAAACGAGGTCCCCCACGCCAACGGCGCCAAGCCCAAATGTGCCGCCAGCGTCTGGCCGATATCGGCAAAGCTGCCGCGCTCGCCCAGCCAGCCAGCCGCAACGCCTGCCCCAAAAGCCAAGACCGGCACATGCTCACGGGTATGATCGCTGCCCGGACGCGATGGGTCGCAACCGTGGTCGGCGCTGATGATCAGCAACGTCTGTGGGTCCATCAACGCCAATAATTCCGGCAGCCTGCGGTCGAACGCTTCCAGCGCGGCAGCGTAGCCGGCCAAGTCGCGACGGTGCCCGTAGAGCATGTCGAAGTCGACGAAATTGGCGAACACCAGGCTGTTGTCCGGCGCCTGCTGGTAAGCCTTGAGCGTGGCATCGAACAGCGCGTCGTTACCATCTGCCTTGTACAACCGGCTGATGCCGCGGTGCGCGAAGATATCGCCGATCTTGCCCACCGCCTGCACGCTGCCGCCGGCTTCGCACAACTGATCCAGCAGCGTCGGCGACGGCGGTGGCACCGTGTAGTCGCGACGATTGCCGGTGCGTCGAAACTCGCCCGCGTGCTCGCCGGTGAACGGCCGGGCAATGACCCTGCCGACGGTGTATTCATCACACAAATCGCGCGCGATTTCACACACCCGGTACAGCTCATCCAGCCCGAAATGGCCTTCATGGGCGGCGATCTGCATCACGCTGTCGGCCGAGGTGTAGCAAATCGGTTGCCGGCTGCGGATGTGTGCTTCGCCCAATTCGTCCAGCACCGTAGTGCCCGAGGCATGGCAATTACCCAAAACACCCGGCAACCCGGCCCGCTCAATCAGGTCGGCCAGCAGCTTGGGCGGAAACGACTCGACCGGCCGCTCGAAATACCCCCAGTCGAACAACACCGGCACGCCCATCATTTCCCAATGCCCGGACGGTGTGTCCTTGCCTGAGGATTGCTCGCGCGCATGGCCGTAGGCGCCGACCGGGGCAGCGTCGCCCCAGTGGCCCGGCAACGGTCCGTCACCGCTGGCCGCGGCGGCGGCGCCCAGGCCCAGGCGACCCAGATTTGGCAGCCACAGCGGCCCCCGGCGCAGTGGCCCATCGGCCCCACCGCGGGCACACGCCTGGGCGATATGGCGCAAGGTGTCGGCGCCGGTATCGCCAAAAACAGCAGCGTCGGCACTGGCGCCGATACCCAACGAGTCCAGCACCAATACGATGGCTTTGCTCATAGGATGTCCTGGATCAAATTACGTGCGGCCAGGCTCGAGCCGCCCAACCGATAGGCGGCGCGCAAGGCGGATGCGCCCTGCGCGGCCTGCTCTGGATTGCGCGCGTGAACCCAGCCCAGCGGCCGTTGCGCGTTCACCTGTTCACCAACAAAGGCCAACTCGCTGAAGCCCACGGACAAGTCCAGCACGTCGTCGGGATGACTGCGCCCACCGCCCAATGCCACCACTGCCAGGCCCACCGCCCGGGTATCGATCTCGGTAACGCAGCCCTCTTCCTCGGCCCACACCGGCACCGACACGGCGGCCTTGGGTAAATGCGCTTCAGGGTTTGCCGTGAAGCCCGGCGGGCCGCCCAGAGCGACGACCATTTGCTCGAAGCGCTGCAAGGCTGCCCCGCTCTGCCAGGCCTGAAGCAATTGATCACGGGCCTGGGCGTCATCCCGCGCCAAACCGGCCATCGTCAATGCCTGGGTGGCCAGCGCCAGGGTCACCGCCCACAGGCGCTCGCTGCGCACCTCGCCCTTGAGCAAGGCGACTGCTTCGGCAACCTCCAGGGCGTTGCCGGCACTGCGGGCCAGCGGTTGATTCATGTCGGTGATCAGTGCGCGGGTATTGACCCCGGCACCGTTGGCCACCGCGACGATGCTGGCGGCCAGTTCGCGTGCCTGTTCCGGCTCGGCCATGAAGGCGCCGTTGCCGGTTTTCACATCCATGATCAGTACGTCGAGGCCGGCGGCGAGTTTTTTGCCGAGGATCGACGCGGTGATCAGGTCAATTGACTCCACCGACCCGGTCACATCGCGGATCACATACAAGCGCTTGTCCGCCGGCGCCAGGTTGGCGGTCTGGCCGATGATGGCGCAACCGACGTCGGCCACCACCGCGTGCAGGCGTTCGGGGCTGGGTTGGCAGTCGTAACCGGGAATGCTCTCGAGCTTGTCCAGGGTGCCGCCGGTATGGCCCAGCCCACGCCCGGAAATCATTGGCACGTAGCAACCGCAGGCCGCCAGCAACGGCGCGAGCAGCAAGCTGATCATGTCGCCGACGCCACCGGTGGAATGCTTGTCCACGACCGGCCCCGGCAGGTCCCATTTCAGCACTTGGCCGGAATCGCGCATCGCCTCGGTCAAGGCCAGGCGTTCGCTCACGTCCATGCCCTTGATGAACACCGCCATGGCGAACGCCGCCACCTGCCCATCGCTGAGGCTGGCGTCGGCAATGCCGGCGACAAAGCGTTGAATGTCCATTGCGGCCAGGGCGTGCCCGTCGCGCTTACGCCGAATCACTTCTTGTGGCAACCACATACTGTGCTCCTTACAGCGAAATGAAAAAGCCGACAATCGCCGCGCTCATCAGGTTAGAAAGCGTGCCGCCGATCATCGCCCGCAAGCCCAGCCGCGCGAGTTCCTCACGGCGTTGCGGGGCGATACCCGTGAGGCCGCCCAGTTGAATGGCAATCGAAGACAGATTGGCAAAGCCGCACAGGGCGAAGGTGACGATCACCTGGGTATGCACCGACAACAGCGGCACGCCGGCTTCGGCGGCTTTGGCCGGGGTCAAATAGTTGGCCAGATCGGCGTAGGCGACAAACTCGTTGAGCACCAGTTTTTCGCCGATAAAACCGCCGGCCATGACCGCCTCATGCCACGGCACCCCGAGCAGAAAAGCGATGGGCGCCAGCACGTACCCAAGGACCAGTTGCAAGGTCAATTGCGGGTAGCCAAACCAGTTGCCCGCCCAGCCCAGAAGCCCGTTGAACAGCGCAATCAACGCGATAAATGCCAGCAGCATGGCACCCACCGACAAGGCCAGGCGCAAGCCAACCTGGGCGCCATCGGCGGCGGCGTCGATGATATTGGTGGGGCGATTCTCGGCCTGGCCCAGCTCCTCGATCACCTGTTCGGTGCGGGCGGCTTCGGTTTCCGGCTCCATGAGTTTGGCCATCAACAGAGCGCCCGGTGCCGACATGAAGCACGCCGCGATCAGGTACTTGAGCTCCACGCCCAGCCCGGCATACCCCAGCAGCACCGAGCCGGCCACGGCGGCGAAACCACCGACCATCACCGCGAACAACTCAGAGCGCGTCAGCTTGGCAATGAAGGGCCGTACCACCAGCGGCACTTCCGACTGGCCGATGAAAATCGCCGAGGTCACCACCATCGACTCGATGCGGCTGGTGCCCAGCAACAGGCGCAAAGTGCCGCCCACCAGCCGAATGATCCAGCCCATCACGCCGATGTAATACAGCACCGAGATAAAACTGCCGAAGAACACGATCATCGGCAACACCCGGATGGCGAACACAAAACCACCACTGCCGAACACTTCAAACATGTGCGGCGAGCTCAGGCCGCCGAACAGAAACTCGATGCCTTTGTTAGCGTAAAGCTGCAGCGACGCCACCGCCCCCGACAGCGAGGCGAGCACCGTCTGGCCCCACGGCACGTAAAGCGCAAACGCGCCGATCAAGACCTGGATCAAAAACGCCACCGAAACCGTGCGCCAGTTGATCGAGCGTCGTTGATGAGATAAAGCAATGGCAATGAGAATAAGCGTCGCTATTCCGACAAGACTGATCATGCAGGCGTCTCAACAATGGACCACGCGAATGCAGACTCGAAGGCCTGCCCAGGATTAGAAAGCGTCGAAGGCGCCCGGCAGCAATTGCTCCAGGGTCCAGGTGCGCGTGGCGGCCGGGTCACTGCCCTGACAGATCACCACCGCATCCTTGGCCATCAACTCCAGCATCACCTGGCGGCAGGCACCGCAAGGGCTTATCAGTGAAACGTTGGGTGCATAAACAGCCATGGCTTTGAAACTGCGCGGGGCATGGCCCTGGCTGATAGCGCTGAACAAGGCGCTGCGCTCGGCACAGTTGGTCAGCCCGTAGGAGATGTTCTCCACGTTGCAACCCTGCACCACCTCACCGTCGGCAGTCAGCAATGCCGCGCCCACGGGGAAATGGGAGTAAGGCGAGTACGTGCTCTGGGCGGCACGCTTTGCCTGTTCCATCAAACGCTCTTCAATTGTCATGCACAGGGTCATCCCATCTTATTGCGAGCACGTCCAGGGCGGTCGTGACGCTATTGTGGTGTTATTTAAATAACAATTGATGTGAATATTCAATCTTTTTCTGCACCTGTGAACGCACGTTCATGATGCCCGCGCAATTGCAGCGCACCACCTATCGCCTGAGCGGTCGCTGATCGCCTCCTTGCACACCGCGCAGCACGCGGAAACTGCGCATGAGGTAATTGGCGTTGGCAGGTTCAAGCACACCGGTCTGAGCTGACCGACCAGGCACGAATGAAGTAAGCCGGTCGAAAAGTCGATTGCGGTTTTATTCACCTACAACGGCCACTGCGCACACCGCTTGACCAGCTCATCCACCACGTACCTCACCTTCGGCCGCAAGTGCGATACCTTCGGCCACACGGCATGTACATCAACGGCTTCCGGTTCGTAGGTGTGCAGCACCTCAACCAGGCGCCCCGCGTCGATATCGTCCTGGAACAGGCTGCGCGGCATCTGGCACAGGCCAGTGCCGGCAACCGCCGCCAGAATCATGGCTTCGCCATCGCCAATCTGATGCGCGGCGGGAGGCGCGTACCACTGCGTACGCCCTGCCTGCATGACTCGCCAGGCCAAAGGCTGGCCACGTCGATGCCCGACAATGCAGCGGTGATGGCTTAGGTCTTCAAGGGTTTGAGGCATTCCAAACCGTGCCAGGTAACCGGGCGCGGCACAAATGGCCCAGCGTTGGCGCGTCAACCGCCGCGCTACCAGCCCACTGGTGTCCGGCAATTCGCCGAAGCGCACCAGCAAATCAATCCCCTCTTCGAACGGGTCCACCAAGTGGTCGGAAAACGTCAGGCTCAATTGCAGCGCGGGGTATTTATTGGCGATCTCGAACAGCAAGGGCGCAACCACGCGACGACCGAAAGCCACCGGCACATCGACACGCAAGCGCCCCGAAGGCTCACCCCCATTGGGGCCCAAGCCACTTTCGGCGGTGCCGATTTCTTCCAGTGCCGTAGAGCACGCCAGGTAGTAAGCCTCGCCATCGGCGGTGAGGGAAATTCGCCGCGTGGTGCGATGAAACAGCTGCGTGCCCAAGCGCTCTTCAAGCCGTGCGATGGCTTTGCCCACGGCAGATTTCGACAGGCCCAAGCGCTCCGCAGCCTGTGTGAAGCTGGCCGAACGCGCGGCGACGACAAAGGTGATAACACCCTGGAAGGAATCGATAGGGACCATGCCGCACTCGCTGATTGTAGAGTTTTAGTCTACCCAGACTATAGCCAGAGGCCGTTTATCGCCAGCTTGCTCAACAGTAGGATGGCCTCAGTCACATAGCGGTGCACATGGCGCACTGCTCCCAGACCAATCTCTCAAGAGGAATACGTCATGCCCGTCGTACGAGTGAGCTGGTTCGAAGGTAAAGAACACGCGCAGAAAGCCGCAGTTGCCGCCGACATCACCGAAAGCATCGTCAAACACACCGGTACTGATGCCAATTACATCTACGTCATTTTTGAAGACGTTGCGCCGTCCGATTGGGCCGGTGCCGGCAAACTCTTCGCAGGCGCCCCCGACAAGTCTTGAGCGCCTCCCACTCAACAGGCGCCGCCTGGCGCCCCTGACGGAAACCCAGCATGCACCCTTATATTTCCTGTTTGTTTACCCTTGAAGTACAGCCCGCAGCGTTCGCCGAATTCAAGGCACTGATCGCCACCATCGTCACGGCCACCCGTGCCGAGCCCGGCACCCTGATTTACGAATACAGCGCAAATGAGGATACCCGCACCGTGCATATCCTCGAGCGCTACCACGCTGATGCCGTGGTCAGCCACGTCGACACCACGTTTGCACCCTTCGGCCAGCGCTTCCTGGAACTGTGCAGCATCACCAGCCTGGTGGTGTACGGCACGCCGGATGCCGAGATCCGCAAGCGCCTGGACCCGTTCGGCGCAGTGTACATGACCCCGTTTGACGGCTTCAGCCGCCAAACCGCGGAATCCCCAGCCCCAAACTCTCGCGCAACGTCGTCCCCTCATACGCCGTGCGATACACCCCACGCGCCTGCAGCAACGGTATGACTTCCTGCGTAAACCGCGCGAACTGCTGCGGATGCCCAATATAGATATTGAACCCATCCACCGCCCGCGCCTGGAGCCACTCCTCCATCTTCCGTGCAACCGTGTCCGCCGTGCCCACAAACGCGCCCGGCCGCAGTTGGCGACCAAACTCCACTGCTTGGCGCAGCGTGAAACCTTTCTCCCGTGCCTGGTCGGCAATGCGCTTGGCATTGGTGAAAAAGCTGCTGCGCGCTGCTTCCAGGCTCTCTTGCGGAAACGGCGCATCGAGGTCGTATTGGCTGAAATCATGCCAGCCGAAATTGCGCCCGAACTCCTTCAGCGCCAGCTCGAAACTGTGATCGGCGTGATGGTAGTGCTGCTCGATTTCCCGAGCGTGCTCATCGGTGTCGCCCACATAGACCTCGGCGCCGGGCATCACCAGCAATTGCTCCGGGTCGCGCCCCCGTTGCGCCGCCCTGCCCTTTATATCGCGGTAAAACGCCTGGCCCTGTTCGATGCTGGCCGCGTGGGTGAAGATTACGTCCGCCGTGGCGGCGCCCAGGTCGCGACCTTGCTCTGAGTCGCCAGCCTGGAAGATCACCGGCTGGCCTTGCGGCGAGCGTTGAATGTTCAGCGGGCCGACCACCGAAAAATGTTCGCCCTTGTGGTTCAGGCTGTGCAGTTTGCTCGGATCGAGGAACTGGCCGGTTGCACGGTCACGCACGAAGGCGTCTTCCTCGTAGGAGTGCCACAGGCCTTGCACCACGTGGACGTGCTCGGCGGCGCGGCTGTAGCGCGTGTCGTAATCGTAATGTTCGTCGCGGCTGTAATTGCCGGCGGTGCCGGCGTCGCCGCTGGTGACCACATTCCAGCCGGCGCGGCCTTTGCTGATCAGGTCGAGTGAGGCCAGGCACCGGGCCACGTTGTAGGGCGAGTTGTAAGACGTGGTCAGCGTACCGACCAGGCCCAGATGCCGCGTGCTGACGGCCAGCGCAGAGAGCAGCGTCAGCGGTTCCAGGCGGTTCAGGTAGTGGGATGGCGAGCCCGGTGTGATGAATTGGCTGTCGACGATAAACATCAGGTCGAACAGCGCCGCCTCGGCCTGGCGGGCAATGTCGATGTACCAGTCGACGTTGACGCTGGCGTCGGCCGGCAATTGCGGGTCGAGCCATAGATTGTGGCGGCCCGGCCCACCACACCCCATGGTCAGGGCGCCGAGTTTGAGCTGTCGTTGGGTCATGTCGGAAGAGTTCCTTGAAGCGTTCACGGCTGGGTTTGGGCGACGGCGGGTTGCAGCGAGGCCGAGAAGGAATCATCGAACAGGCTCGCTGCGGAGTAAGACTTGACCAGGCCTAGGCTCGCGAAGAAGTCCACGGTCGTTTGCGCCTCGACAGGCGACTGGGCCGTCAGGGGCTCGACCGTCGTGCGCGCTCGTGCAAACCAGGCGCGTGCGATTTCGGCGTCGGCGCGGGTGCGCTTGGCCCACGCATCGGCATACGCGTCAGCGTTGGCCGGGCTTTGGCGCGTCCAGTCACGGGCCTTTTTCAGGCGCTGGAGGAAGTCACTGATTTGCGCGCGTTTGGCCTCGACAGCCTTGGCGTTGGCGGCGATGAAGCTCTGCGCCGGGATCAAGCCTTCAGCGGTTGCGAGTACCCGCGCCCCTTGGCGTTCCTGTTGTGTGACGTAGGGTTCCCAGGTGGCGATGACGTCAACCGAGCCACCTTCCAACGCATGGGAAGCGTCGAGTGCGCTGAGGTAGCGCAGCTGGAGTGAGTCGCGCGGGACGCCGGCTTTGTCCAGCGCGGTAAGCAGCAATTGCTGGCTCCAGGAGCCCTTCCAGACCGCCGCACGTTTGCCGGCAAGGTCGGCCAGGCTGTGGATCGACGAATCCTTTCTGACCAGGATGGCCACGCCGTCGAGGTTTTGCCGGCTGACGGCAATCACCTTGATCGGTGCACCCAATGCGCCCAGGAACAGCACCGGCGCGTCCCCCAGCAAGCCGATATCCAGGCTGTTGGCATTCAGCGCTTCGGCGACCGGCGAGCCTGCGGTGAATTGCTTCCATTCAAGCGTGTACGGCAGGTTTTCGAGCACGCCCGCCGCTTCCATCACGGCTTGCGCGTTGTAGCTTTGATCGCCCACCACCAGCGTTTGCGCGTTCGCGGTCAGGCACAGCAAGGTGGCGGCCAACCCGGCCGCCAGTGTTGTCAGGTAACGCACGTTCGTCTCCAGATGCCTGGTCAGGCATGCAAGTCGATCCGCGCGTGCGGTCTCGGCAGTGTCAGTAGGGGTTCATACGATGCCGTTATAAAGACCGCCTGTACAATACTGATAACGCATAACCTAATTCACAAATAATGCAACTTAAGCATTTTCACGCCGCGCGCGTTGCGCCGGCACATTGCACAGTGCCCTGCGCCACCTACACTGGTTGAAACCCCGGCACCTCGCGGCCTTCTCAAGCCGCCCGGTCGGACGCAGCCGCACGCATTGCTCAACCATGACTGCCGTTGGCCAACTGATTAATCCGAGTAAATATGAAAGAGCAGCTTCGCCAGCGTGCACCCGCAGTGGTGCCAGTCCGCACCCCGTTTCGACATGCCTGTTTGCTGGCGCCGCTGAGCCTGCTGTGCCTCGCCCTCGCCGGCTGTACCGTGGGGCCCGACTTCGAACGGCCCGATGTACCGGCCAATGCCGGCTTTGCCAAGGACCCACTCACGACCACCGCCCAGGCGGACATTGACGCCGGTGGCGCGGCGCAGCGGCTGATCGCCGGGATGGATATTCCTGGGCAATGGTGGACGCTGTTCCGCTCGCCTTCACTCAATGCTCTGGTCGAAGAAGCCCTGCGCGCCAACCCGGACGTCAGCGCCGCGCAAGCGGCACTGCGCCAGGCCAACGAGCTGGTGTATGCCGACCAGGCGTCGCTGTTTCCGTCGGTGAGCGCCAATGTGCAAAAAGCCCGCGAGAAAGTCTCCGGCGTTACCTCGGGCATCCCGGAGTCGCCGATTCTCACAGTGAGTTCGGCGTCGCTGAGCGTTTCCTATGCGCCGGACGTGTTTGGCGGCACCCGCCGGCAAATCGAATCCACCACCGCGCAAGCCGAGTACGAGCGCTTTCAGCTGGAGGCAACTTACCTGACCCTGACCTCCAATGTGGTTAACACCGCGGTCAGCCTGGCGTCGTTGCGTGATCAGGTGGCCGCCACCGAAGAAATCATCACACTGCAGGGCGGTCAGCTCGACCTGCTGCAAGCTCAGCGCCGACTGGGCGCCATCGGCGATAGCGACGTGCTCACGCAGCAAACCGCACTGGCGCAAACCCGCGCGACCTTGCCGCCGCTGCAAAAGCAATTGGCACAGACCCGCAACCAATTGATGGCGTACCTGGGGCGCTTTCCAAACCAGGATCAAGGCGAACGCTTCAATCTGGCCTCGTTGCATCTGCCAGAGGCGCTGCCGGTCAGTCTGCCCTCGGCCATCGTCGGCCAGCGCCCGGATGTGCGTTCGGCGCAGGCGCAACTGCATCAAGCCAGCGCCAACATTGGCGTGGCCGTCGCCAATCAGTTGCCGCAATTCAGCATTACCGGGTCGTTGGGTTCCACGGTGGCAAGCGGCACCAAGCTGTTTTCGGCGGGCAGCGGTGTCTGGAGCCTGGCGGGTTCGATTACCCAGCCGATCTTTGACGCCGGCGCACTCGAGCATCGCAAACGTGCGGCCGTGGCTGCCTACGACGAGTCCGCCGCGCGCTATCGCGGCACGGTAATCACCGCCTTTCAGGATGTCGCCAACGCGCTGCGGGCGCTGGAGGCGGACGCCGATGCGCTGAATCAGCAGGTCGTGGCCGAACACTCCGCGCAAGCCAACCTTGACCTGGTGCAAGCCCAGTTCCGCCTAGGCGCGGTGGCGTATATCAACTTGCTCACGGCCCAGCAAACCTACCAAAACACCGTGCTCGCCCGCGTCAAAGCCCAGGCCGCCCGCTACAGCGACACCACGGCGCTGTTCCAGGCGCTGGGCGGCGGCTGGTGGAACCGCACGGATGTGAACCCCGCCACCCAGGGCACGCCGGACCGCTTCGGCCTGCCGTCGTGGCAAGAGATCATGCCGGCTCACAGTAAAGCCGCGCCCGACTTGAATCATTGAAACAGTGAGAACTCCCATGGCTGACGTTCAGACCGCCTCTACCCTGCCCCCCGAACCCGGCGTACCGCGCAAGCGTCGCTTGTGGCGGCCGATGCTGATCATGATCGTGGTGGTGCTGGTGATTGTCGCGATCATTGCCGGGGTGAAATTCGTGCAGATTTCGGCGCTGATCGCCCAATCCAAAGCGCCCTTGCCTGCCGCCGTGGTGACGGCGCTGCAGGTGCCATTCAGTGACTGGCAACCGAGCGTCTCCGCCGTGGGCTCGATGAAGGCGGTGCGCGGAGTGGATGTAACCACGGAAGTCGGCGGCATCGTGCGCACCCTCGGCTTCACGCCCGGGCAAGAGGTGGCAGCCCAGGCACTGCTGGTGCAATTGAACGCCGACTCGGACATCGCCCAATTGCATTCCCTGGAGGCAACCGCGGACCTGGCCGGTATCGTGCTCAAGCGCGACAAGGCGCAACTGGCGGTCAACGCCATTTCCCAAGCCCAAGTGGACAGCGACACCGCCGACCTCAAGGCCAAACTCGCCGCCGCCGAACAACAGCGCGCGCTGGTGGCGAAAAAAACCATTCGCGCCCCCTTTGCCGGGCGCATCGGCATCACCAGCGTCAACCCCGGCCAATACCTCAACCCCGGCGACAAGATCGCCACGTTGCAGACCTTTGATCCTATCTACATCGATTTTTCGGTGCCGCAGACCCAACTGGAGGCCATTGCCATCGGCCAGGTGGTTTCGGTGACGGCTGACGGCCTGTCAAAGCAGACCTTCACCGGGCGAATCAGCACCATCGACACCCAGTTCGACTCAACCACGCGCAACGTCACCGTCGAGGCGACCGTCGAGAACCCCAAGCAAAGCCTGGTGCCCGGGATGTTTGCCCGTGCGGTGGTCAACTCGGGGACCACCCAGCGCTACCTCACCGTGCCGCAGACGTCAGTGACCTACAACCCTTACGGCACCACGGTGTTCATTGCCACGTCGAGCAAAAACGACAAGGGCGATGAGGTACTCACCGCGCAACAAACCTTCATCAAGACCGGGCCGACCCGCGGTGATCAGGTCGCGATCCTGTCGGGCGTGAAGGAAGGCGATCTGTTGATCACCAGCGGCCAGATGAAGCTCAAGAACGGCTCGCCGGTGAAGGTCGATAACAGTGCCGCGCCGCTGAACGACCCGGCGCCAACTCCCCAAGAACATTAAAGGTGTCCCATGAAGCTTACCGATACCTTTATTCAGCGACCGGTGTGGGCAGTGGTGGTTTCGCTGTTCATTCTGATCCTGGGGCTGCGCTCGATCTTCGAGTTGCCGGTGAACCAATGGCCGCGCACCGAAAACACGGTAGTCACCATTACCACCGCCTACTACGGCGCGGATGCGTCCACAGTCGCCGGTTTTATCACCCAGCCGCTGGAGTCGGCCATCGCCCAAGCCCAGGGCATCGACTATTTGTCCTCAACCAGCATCACCGGCGTCTCCACCATTACCGCGACCTTGCGGCTGAACTACGACGCCAGCAAGGCCCTCACCGAGATCAATACCCAGGTCAATTCGGTAAAGAACCAGCTGCCCGCGCAGTCCCAGGAACCGGTACTCACCATTGCCGTCGGGCAGACCACCGACGCCATGTACCTGGGGTTCTACAGCGACACGCTGCCGACCAACAACATCACCGACTACCTGGTGCGGGTGGTCAAGCCCAAACTGGATTCGATCCAGGGCGTGCAAACCGCAGAGATTCTCGGCGGGCGCCAGTTCGCCCTGCGCGCCTGGCTGGACCCGGACAAGCTGGCCGCGCATAACGTCACGGCGCAGGACGTCTCCACGGCCCTGGCCAACAACAACTATTTGTCTGCCGTGGGCTCGACGCGCGGGCAAACGGTCACGGTCGACCTCACGGCCGGCACCGATCTGCACACGGTGGATGAATTCAAACGACTGGTGATCAAGCAGAAAGGCGATGCCTTGGTGTACCTGGAGGACGTGGCCACCGTCACCCTTGGCGCTGAAAGCTACGACAGCAGCGTGGCGTTTTCCGGCAAGCGCTCGGTGTTCATCGGCATCAAGGCGGCGCCGACCGCGAATATCCTGACCGTCGCCGACAGCGTGCGTGAGGCCTTCCCCGAGCTGCAATCGCAACTGCCCACGGGCGTGCGCGGCGAGATCGTGTACGACTCAACCGAGTTCATCAATACCTCGATTTACGAGGTGGTCAAGACCCTGGTCGAGGCGATGATCATTGTCTCGGTGGTCATCTACCTGTTCCTCGGGTCGTTCCGCGCGGTGATCGTGCCGCTGGTGGCGATCCCGCTGTCGCTGGTCGGCACCTTCTTCATCATGTACCTGCTGGGGTACTCGATTAACCTGCTGACCCTGCTCGCGCTGGTTCTGGCGATTGGCCTGGTGGTGGACGACGCGATCATCGTGGTGGAAAACGTCGACCGGCATATCAAGGAAGAAGGCAAAGGCGTGCTGGAAGCCGCGCTGATCGCGGCGCGGGAACTGGGTGGCCCGATCGTCGCGATGACCGTGGTGTTGATCGCCGCGTACGTGCCCATCGGCCTGCGCAGCGGCCTCACCGGTGCGCTGTTCAAGGAGTTCTGTTTCTCGCTGGCGGGCGCCGTGACCGTGTCGGCCGTGGTGGCGCTGACCCTCTCGCCAATGATGACGTCCAAGCTGTTCAAGTCCGGGCAGGAAGAAGGTCGTTTTGCACGTAGGCTCGACCAGTATTTTGACTGGCTGCGCGGGCGTTACCACCGCGTGCTGTCTGGCGGGCTGAACATATGGCCGGTGCTGGTGACCTTTGGGTTTGTGCTGTTCCTGCTGGTGGCCGCCAGTGGCATGACCGCCAAAAGTGAACTGTCGCCCACCGAAGACCAGGGGCTGGTGTTCATGCAGATCAAAGGCCCGCCGACGGCCTCGCCGCAGCAGATGGAGCGCATCGCCGACCAGGCCTTCCAGATCGCCAGTAAAGAGACGGAATATGCGCAGATGTTCCAGCTGACCGGGCTGCCCATCCTCAATCAAGGCCTGGGCGGCGTGCTGCTGAAAACCTGGGGGGATCGCACGCGCTCGCAGGCCCAGCTGATACTCGACCTGCAGCAAAAGTGGAATCAGGTGCCGGGCGCCACTATCGCGGCTTTTCCGCTGCCGTCGCTGCCGGGCGCCCAGGGCTTGCCGGTGCAATTTGTGATCACCACCACCGACTCCGTGGAAAACCTCAATGAGGTCGCGCAGGCCGTGATGGCCGAGGCGCAGAAACAGCAGTTGTTCTGGTTTGCCGACATGGACTTGAAACTCGACAAGCCGCAAGCCCGGCTGGTGGTGGACCGGGAGAAGATCGCCGCATTGGGCCTGACTCAGGCCGACGTCGGCGCGGCGCTGTCGGCGGCGTTGGGCGGTAACTACGTGAACTACTTCTCGACCGCCGGCCGCTCCTACAAAGTCATTCCCCAAGTGCTGCAGGTCAACCGCCTCAACCCAGAGCAGATCCTCGATTACTACATTCGCACCCCGTCCGGCTCGATGATCCAGGCACGCACCGTCGCGCATATCGAAACCTCGACGCAGCCCGAATCGATCAACCACTTCCAGCAACTCAACTCGGCCACCCTGTCAGGCGTCAGCGGCGTGGCTCAAGGTGAGCTGCTGGCCAAACTCAACACGATCCTGACCAACGTGGCGCCCTCGGGTTACACCTCGGACTTTGCCGGCGAGTCGCGCCAATTCATCCAGGAGTCTGGTGGGTTCTTTGGTTTGCTGATGTTCTCGATTCTGATCGTCTACCTCGCCCTGGCCTTCCAGTTCGAGAGCTTTCGCGACCCGGTGGTGATCCTGTTCTCGGTGCCGCCCGCCCTGTTTGGCGCGCTGGCCTTCATCACCATGGGCTACGCGTCGATCAACGTGTACACCCAGGTGGGCCTGGTGACGCTGCTGGGGTTGATCACCAAGCACGGGATTCTGATCGTGCAGTTCGCCAACGAACTGCAACGCGCAGGTCACAGCAAGCGCGAAGCCATAGAAGAGGCCGCCGGCGTGCGTCTGCGCCCGATCCTGATGACCACGGCCGCGATGGTGCTGGGCGTGGTGCCGCTGGTGTGGGCCTCTGGCGCCGGTGCTGCGGGGCGGCACGACATGGGGCTGGTGATCTTCGCCGGGTTGTCGATTGGTACGCTGTTGACGTTGTTCATGGTGCCGGCGATGTATATGTTTATTGGGGAAACGCACCATCAGCAAACAACACAGACACTCCCAGGCTCAGACTTGAGGACGACATAAACCCAAGCCCGGCAGGTCACACTTGGATTATTTCACCGCGCTGACCGCCTTCGTCGAAGCTGCCGAAGGCAACAACTTCTCGCGCGCCGCCGAGCGGCTCGGCATCAAGGCGTCAACCGTTTCTCGCTACGTGAAGGACCTTGAACAGGACTTGGGCATCGCCCTGTTCAACCGCTCGACGCGCACGCTGCACCTGACCGAGGGTGGCCGGACGTTTCTGCTGCATGCGCGCAGGGTGCTGGATGAGCTTGAACAGGCCAAGGCGGCGACGTCGGCGCTGAATCAGGAGCCTCGTGGGCTGCTCAAGCTCAACTTGCCGCCAGCGTTTGCCCGTCACCGTATCCTTCCCCTGTTGAATACATTTGTGGCTCGCTACCCGCAGATCAAGCTGGAACTGGTATTGGATAACGCCCAAGTCAACCTGATTCATACCGGCGTTGACCTGGCGATTCGCATTGGCGCGCTGGCTGATTCCACGCTCAAGGCGCGCAAGATTTGCGCGGGCAACTACCTGCTGGTGGCCAGCCCGGGCTTTTGCGCTGCGCACCCTGCCCCTTCAACGCCGGCCGAGCTGGCCCGCCTGCCGGCGGTACTGAGTCAGCATGATTTTGCGTTTGCATCTTCTGATGAAGTGGTGCCGCTGGTCCCTCACGACTGTATCCGTATCAACGATCTCGATGCGCAGCTGATCGCGGCGCGCCAGGGCCTGGGGTTTGCCCTGTTACCCGACTGGTTGGTGGCTACCAGTATCGAAGCGGGAGCGTTACAGGTATGGCTGCCAGAATGGAACATCCTCGGTGCCGAGCAGGCATTTTCTGTGTGGTTCGTTTATCCACCCAAGAAGATCGTGTCGTCCAAGGTCAGGTGCTTTATCGACTTCATCGTTGAGCAGTTGGGTGAAACACCTGATTGGAAGCGCCAGGGCCGTCCGTGCCCAAGCGCCCGCCAGCCGACCTAAAGGGTGGGTGTTAAACTCGGTCAAATTGTGGGAGCGGGCTTGCTCGCGAATGCGGTGTGTCAGCACGCTCATTGTTAACTGAACGACCGCATTCGCGAGCAAGCCCGCTCCCACATTAAGGTCTCATCACATCAGCCGATGCCGTGTTGCTGTGCGTTTGCCTCTACCACTCAGAAAGAAACGACCTCTCCCCATCAGCTAAAGCGAATATCCAGCGCGCGCAAGTAGGTTTGCAAGCCAGCATCCTGGATAGGGATCAGGAATGCTTCCTGGTCGGACTCATTGAAGTGCGCGTGCCAATACCCCGGCGGGGTCACGAACGCCAAGCCCGGCGACCAGTCGACGCGTACCGGGTTGCGAATCTGCCCATCGGCGTCCAGTTCGGTGCCCACCAGCGAGTAACAGCCCGTGGGGCAGTCGATGATGAAATCCAGTGCAATCGATTGGTGCCGGTGCGGCTTCTGGATCGAGCCGGGCGGCAGTATGCCGTACATGGCCCACAGCACATGCGTGACGGTTCGGGTCTGTGGAAAGTTGCGGTTACCCAGCAGGATGCTGATACGGCTGCGGTCCTGGGCACGCGGATCATCGGCCGCTTCACGCAGCTTCAGGTTGGCCAGTGCGGCCGGATACAGCGTCGGCGCGAAACGGTCGGTGCTGCGCGTAACCCCCAGGTAGCGCAACAGCGGCTCATCGTGCACGTAGTACAGGCGCGCATCCTGCGAGGCGCGGAACCGGGCTGCCAGCAAGCCGGGCAGCGCGATAAAACAACCGGCCGACCATTCGATCTGGTGTTCGCCCTGGCTGACGCTGCCCTCTCCGGCGATCACATAAAACACTTGGGAGGTGGCATTGGGGTGCAGCTCCACGGTGTCATCGGCGTTCAGGCGGATGAAGTTGGCACACAGCCCGGGCCCGGTCGCCGGACCTTCACAGCCCAGCGCAGCGCTGAGGTCCAGCGCGACCACCCGCGACGGGCCGCTGTCATACAGCGAGGCCGGGAAGCTGTGGTAAGGAATTCGGGTAATCAGATTGGCGCTGATCGGGTTGGCTGCCTTGCTGTATTCAAAATACTCGGCATCGACTTGTTCGGGCGGGGCAGCTACGGCCAGGTCGGGCTTGAATTCGCTGTTCATGGTTCACCTCAGTCTTGGGCTGGTTTGAAACAACTATAGGCATTGCGCCCATCGCGATTAAGCACTCGGTTGGCACAGCAGTTGTGCAAGATGGGGTGGCTATGCTCCTGGATGGTGCGACAGGCCTGTCCATCGCCAAAGCGTGAACCGATGATCCATGTGTCAGGCATCTATCTCATGCTCAAACGTCATAATCCCGCGTTCGTCTGCGTGGTAATCTGACGCCACCATGAATAGACATTGATCGTCACTTGACGATGACCAGAGCCAGGAAAGAACATGCCAAAGATTTCTCACTCAGCACTGCGCCGCAACTTCCGTGAACTGCTTGCCAAACACATCTGCGTTGAAACCGCCTCCGTCTTTGACCCCATGTCTGCGCGCATCGCCGCCGACCTGGGTTTCGAAGTCGGTATCCTCGGCGGTTCAGTCGCATCGTTGCAGGTCCTCGCGGCACCCGATTTTGCGTTGATCACACTGAGTGAGTTCGTCGAGCAGGCCACCCGCATTGGCCGTGTGACCCAACTGCCGTTCATCGCCGACGCCGACCACGGTTACGGCAATGCCCTGAACGTAATGCGCACCGTCGAAGAGCTTGAGCGCGCCGGGGTTGCGGCACTGACGATTGAAGACACGTTGTTGCCCGCGCAGTTCGGGCGTAAATCCACCGACCTGATTTCGGTTGAGGAAGGCATCGGCAAGGTCAAGGCCGCGCTTGAAGCGCGGGTCGACCCAGAGCTGTCTATCGTCGCCCGCACCAACGCTGGCGTGTTGCCGACCGAAGACGTCATCGCCCGCACCAAAGCTTATGAAAAAGCCGGCGCCGACGGCATCTGCATGGTGGGCGTCAAAGACTTCGACCACCTTGAGAAGATCGCAGAAAACCTCAGCGTGCCGTTGATGCTGGTGACTTACGGCAACCCGCAGCTCAATGACAGCGAACGCCTGGCCGCGCTGGGTGTGCGCATTGTGGTGGCCGGCCACGGCGCCTACTTTGCGTCGATCAAGGCGACTTACGACAGCCTGCGTGCGCAACGCAAGTTGACCAGCAGCACTTCGAACCTCAGCGCGACTGAACTGACGCATACCTACACGCTGCCGGAAAGCTACGTGGCGTGGGCGGAAGAATTCATGGACGTGAAAGAGTAAGCCTCAGCCAATCGGCGGCCAGTTCCGACTGGCCGCCGACCGCGGTCAGTAGTTGGCGTTGGGATTACCCACGTCCACGTAGCCATTTTTGGGCGCAATGATCACCTCCAATGGCGGCGGCGTAACGCCAAAGTCATCAAGCTGATCCTTGAGCCCGGTGTACCACTCTTCCTGCTGTTTCTTGCGCGCATTGTCGGCTTTGATGTCGGCAATGATCGCGTAAATCAAGCCACCGACCGCCGCGATGCCGCCCACGGCACCCGCCAGGGCGCCGGCCGCGCCGCCAATCACGCCTGCGGCTTCTGCAACGCCGGCTGCCACCGTGGTTATGCGCGGCACCACGTAGGTGGCGACCTCCACCATGCCGGCCACGGCCGACAGGCCATTAAGCCCCGCGAAGGTGCCCTGGAACCCGGCGCCGACCTTGTCGCCGCTCTGGGCCGAGTTTTTCGCGGAAATGGCCCCGGTGACCAAGCCCAGTACGTTACCCGCCACGCCGCCCAGGCTCTTGCCGACGTTTTCCACGTCCTTCACGTACTTGGGCGCGTCGAACTTGTACGTGCCCTGCTGGGTGCGATCGAACTGGTCCTGGACAAACTTGGCGCCACCTTCAAGGAACAGTCCGGCCGCCTGAAACGACTGCCCGACTGTTTGCGCGGTGCTGCCGCCCTTGCCGCTGGCGATGCGCGTGCCGATGGCGCCTGCCAACAACACGCCGGACACGCCATGCATCACCCCGGCCTTGTACGCCGCGCTGACCCCGGCCGGCAGCTTGCCGCCCCAGGTGCTTTGGACTTTTTTGATCGCATCGTCGAACTTGGCGCCGCCGCGCATGGCGTCGTCCACGGCCCGAATGCCACTGATGATATCGGCGGTTTTCGGTGGGGCCTCGCCAGGTGGCGTGAATGCAGCGATGTTGTCGTTGATCACTTGCTCAAGGCGCGGGTCATTGGCGCCGGTAACGCCCAGGCCGCGGTAGAAGTCATCAATCGACTGGCCTTTAAGCAGGTCTTCGCGCCCCAGCTTGGCGGCGACGTCGTTGAAGCTCGAACTGCCCGCCTGCACGGTCTTGTCGTCCAGTACGGCGTCAAAGATTGCCTTGTTCACACCGGACTGAATCACCGCCTTGTCTGCCGGCACGCCGCTGGCGATCAGGTCGTTGATCTGCTTGCCGCAGGTGATCTCTGCGTACTCGGCGTTGACCTTGTCCTTGATGGCTTGCGGGGCGTTTTCCAGGGCTTTCTTGTAGTCCGGCTGTTTGCCCAGGGCCTGGGCATAGAAGTCCGGGTACTTGATAAAACTCGACAGCGCATCGGTGGTGCTCGCGCCCTTGGCGGCAAACGCGCTTTGCAGCGCGTCGCAACTCGATGAAGCGTCCAGGCGCCGCTCCATCTCGGCTTTCAAGGCTGGGTCGGCGGCGACCATTTTCTGCAGCTGTTCGGTGCCCTGGGTGTTGAGGAACTGCTGCACGTCCGGGTCTTTACTGAGCGTGTCGATGCGCCCTTGCACATCCTTGATAAAGTCTTCGCGTTGCTGGC
The DNA here is from genome assembly GCF_003852315.1 of Pseudomonas sp. LBUM920. Taxonomy (NCBI): domain Bacteria; kingdom Pseudomonadati; phylum Pseudomonadota; class Gammaproteobacteria; order Pseudomonadales; family Pseudomonadaceae; genus Pseudomonas; species Pseudomonas edsoni (SeqCode). Next base: position 3,218,094 of record NZ_CP027762.1, on the reverse strand, counting down.
CCGGTGAGGGGCCGTCGCCTGACCACTCATTGGCCGCATCCGGCCCCTGGTGCGCAAACGCATCGGCACCCGCCTTGTAGTTGGCCAGGCCCGTGGACAGCTGGATGATCGCTGCGGTCTTGTCCGCACCGCTGGCGCTGCTGTTACCTGTGACGAAATAGTCAGCCCCTACTTTGGAGGCGTCACCACCGGCCGCCTTGACGGCGTCTTCGGTGGCCTTGGCATTCAAGTCCTTGATCTGGTCATCCGCGCTGTTGCCGTCCAGGCCCTTGAGGTTGTCGTAGCCGTATTTGCCGAAGTCCTGCAGGCGCCCCGCTTCCGTGCCGTGGCGTGCTTCGCCACCCTTGGTGAAGCCGTCGATGCGGCCATTGCCCACGTTGCCGCCGTCGATATGCTTGCCGGTCTCGTCGTAGTTCTCGACATAGTTGAGCACCTGCGCGGCACGCCAGGCCGCGTCGGCGTCGTGTTCAAAGTCGCCGACACGCTCGCGCAGAGCGTCCTTGACCCCGCTCTGGTTGCCGAGGTTTTTCAGCAACGGGTTGTCTTCAATGATTTGCTCGGCACTGCGGTTGTCGCCCATCGGCCGGCCTTCACCCGGCAACGGCAGATGGTTGGACGGCGCATCGCCCTTGGGCGGCGTGCTGGGTGGGCTATGCGGCAGCTCGCCTTTGAGGGTCTCCCAGCCGTACTTGCCGAAATCCTGCAGGCGCCCGGCTTCGGTGCCGTGGCGGGCGTCACCGCCTTTGGTAAAGCCGTCGACCTTGCCGTTGCCGGCCTCATTGAGTTCTGGCCGCTTGACGGCAGGCTTGCCGTTTTCGTCGAGTTTTTCGATGTGCTCCAGCACCCGGCTCGCGCGGTAAGCGGCGTCCGGATCATGCTCAAAGTCGCCAACGCGTTCGCGCAATGTGTCTTTCACGCCACTCTGGTTGCCGAGATTCTTGAGCAGCGGGTTGTCGTCGATGATCTGCTGCGCAGTGCGAAAGTCACCTTGGGGCCGCTTTGTATCGGGGCCCAGACTGTTGTCGTCGGGCTGATTGCCTAGCGCTTTCGACACCGCTTTATTCCAGTTGGGGTTGTCGCCCGCGTTGGGGGTGCTATCAACCTGACGAAGCTGATTGACTTGCATGGCCTGTCTCCTGATCTGGCATGGGAGAAGGATTATTAGAGGGCAAGTGCAACAGTCTTGTTACATGGGCGAATTTGAATCAAGCGCAATCATATAGCCACCACTGAACGGCGACGGCGTACATAAACTTTTAGATAACTAAGCATTAAAAAATCCGCCGCAGAGCCTGCGGCGGCAAACCAAAGGTTTTTGTCGAAGCAGAGCGGCTAAGACCCTATTAACGCTACACCCGCTGGTGATTAAAAGACGTGAAGTTTAATTAATCGAGTTTAATCCGCCACGCCGCTGCAGGCCGCGAAAAATATGATAAAAATCGGCTTCGGCAACCACGCCGAGCACAATAAAAAACGTCACTACGCTCACCTGAAAACATCTGCCCATAACACTGTATGCGTCCTAAAAATTGCGATGTTTCTGCGCGCGCGTTATTTATTCCGGGGAAGTAAACACCATGATCAAACCCATGATTAGACAGTGCAGCCTGCTCACACTGGCAGTGTGCGCGAGTGTCAGCCAAGTGGCCTTTGCCGAGTCCGTCACCGACCAGGCCGATTCCAAGGGTTTTATTGACGGCAGCAGCATCACGGGCCTGTTGCGCAACTATTATTTCGACCGCGACCGCCAAAGTGGCAAGGCAGACAACCGCGACTGGACCCAAGGCGCAATGCTCAACTACGCCTCGGGCTTTACCCAAGGCACGATTGGTTTTGGCGTGGACGCCTACGCCTATGGCGCGATGAAACTCGACGCTACCCACGCGGATGCTGGCACCGGTGACCTGCCAACCGACCGTCATGGCGACCCGGAAAACGGCTATGGCTCGGTTGGCGCCGCGGTGAAAATCAAGGTCTCCAAAACCCAACTGAAGTTCGGTGACATGCAACCCACGGCGCCGGTCTTTGCTACCGGCGGCACGCGAATTCTGCCGCAGACCGCCACCGGGTTTGACCTGACCAGCAGCGAAATCGCCGGGCTGGACCTCGAAGCCGGGCATTTCACCAGCACCAACAGCGGCATGACCAGCAACCATGACCACGATATTTATGCCACCTACGCCAACGTCGCGGCCAACAGTGCGAGCTTCGTCGGCGGCAAATACACCTTTACGCCATCGCTGAGCGCAACCCTGTACGCCGGTGAGCTGGAAGATATCTGGCGCCAGTACTACACCAACCTCAACTACGTGTTGCCGTTGAGCCATGACCAGTCGCTGGCGCTGGACGCCAACCTGTACCGCACACTCGACACCGGCAGCGCCAAAGCCGGGACGATCAACAACACCACGTATTCGGTGGCGGCGGCCTACTCGTTCCTGGCGGCCCACACGCTGACGCTGTCGTTCCAGAAGGTGCACGGCGACACGCCGTTCGACTACATCGGCACCGGCAACAACGGCGCGGGTGAAGGCGGCGATTCGGTGTTCCTGGCCAACTCGATTCAGTGGGGCGACTTCAACGGCCCGGGCGAGCAGTCCTGGGGCGTTCGTTATGACCTGAACATGGCCGGCTACGGCGTGCCGGGCTTGAGCTTCATGACCCGCTACGTCAACGGCTCCGACATCAACGGCACGCACACGCCGGCCAACAGCGCCTACGTCGGCGACTACGGTGCCGATGGCGACCACCACGAGACGGATGTCGAGGCCAAATACGTGCTGCAAAGCGGCCCGGCGAAGAACCTGTCTCTGCGCGTGCGCGATGCGATGGTTTCGTCAAACGCGGATCAGCGCGACGGCAAATTGAACGAGCTGCGGGTGATCGTCGACTACCCGTTCACTCTGCTGTAACCACCCCAGGCTCCAACCGTTGGCGCATGCCTGCGCTGGCGGCTGGACCGGCCTGCACCACGCACGCATCCAACGGCACGAGTGTGCCTTGGGCCGTGACCATCATCGGTTGCACCGGCTGGCCCGTCTCGCGCTCAACCACCTCGACACTGGTGCCCTCTTCGGCAAAATGCCGATTGCCCCACGCCACCAGTGCCATCAGCACCATGCGCAAATCCTCGCCCTTGGCCGTCGGCACGTATTCATACCGTGGCGGCCGCTCGCTGTAGGCGCGGCGCTCAAGCATCCCGGCGTCCACCAGGCCATTCAAGCGGCGCGTCAACATGTTCGGCGCGATGCCCAGGCTGCGTGAAAACTCATCGAAACGACGCAAGCCATGCAATGCGTCGCGCATGATCAACATGCTCCACCACTCCCCTATCCGTTCAAGACTGCGGGCGATCGGGCATTCGTCGCTGACAAGAGACTTGCGTTGCATAAGGGTTCCCAGGTGCCGGTACAAAGTTGTGTGACGCCATGTTACTTTCATCATGATAGTGACGTCCATAGGGTCTGTACCCTCAACGCAACCGGAGTCAATTGATCATGAGTAAACGTATCGTCGTGACAGGCATGGGCGCACTGACGCCGCTGGGCGCCAGCGTGGAATCCACCTGGCAACGCCTGTTGAACGGGCAGTCGGGCATACGCCGTCTGCCTGAGGAATTGATCGGTGACCTCGCCATCAGCATCGGTGGCCAGGTGCAAAGCGTGCTGCAAGACCCTGAGGCCGGGTTTGACCCTGATCGGCTGCTGGCCGCCAAGGAACAGCGCAAGATGGACCGCTTTATCCTGTTCGCCCTGGCGGCAGCCGATGAAGCCCTCAAGCAAGCCGGCTGGGCGCCTCAAACGCCGCAGGCACAGGAACGCACGGCGACCATCATTGCCTCTGGCGTCGGCGGCTTTCCGGCGATTGCCGATGCCGTGCGCACCACCGACAGCAAAGGCCCGCGACGCTTGTCGCCCTTCACCATTCCGTCCTTTCTGAGCAACATGGCGGCCGGGCATGTGTCGATCAACTATGGCTTGAAAGGCCCGCTGGGCGCGCCGGTAACCGCCTGCGCAGCCGGTGTGCAAGCGATTGGGGACGCGGCGCGGATGATCCGTGCCGGGGAAATCGATGTGGCGGTGTGTGGCGGTGCGGAAGCGGCGATTCACCGGGTCAGCCTGGCCGGGTTTGCGGCGGCGCGGGCGTTATCCAGCGACTTCAATGACACGCCTGAGCGGGCGTCGCGGCCTTTCGATCAGGCACGTGACGGCTTCGTGATGGGCGAAGGGGCCGGCATCCTGGTCATCGAAGAACTGGAGCATGCCCTGGCACGCGGCGCGCAGCCCATCGCCGAACTGGTGGGTTATGGCACCAGTGCCGATGCCTACCACATGACGGCCGGGCCGGAAGACGGTGATGGCGCGCGGCGGGCGATGACTCAGGCACTGCGTCAGGCAGGCATCGAGGCAGCCCAGGTGCAGTACTTGAACGCCCATGCAACCTCGACGCCGGTGGGTGACAAAGGCGAACTGGCAGCCATCAAGACCGTGTTCGGCGCCGAGGGCGGCCCGGCCATCAGCTCAACCAAATCTGCTACCGGCCACTTATTGGGCGCTGCAGGCGGCATCGAAGCGATCTTCAGCGTGCTTGCCCTGCGCGACCAGGTCGCCCCGGTGACGCTGAACCTGGACAACCCGGACGCGCTGGCCGATGGCCTGGACATGGTGCGCGGTGAAGCGCGGCACATGCCGATTGAATATGCGCTGTCCAATGGCTTCGGTTTTGGTGGCGTGAATGCCAGCGTGCTGTTCCGCCGCTGGGCGTAACCCCCGGTTTGCCCCTGCCGTGATTTTCGGGGACCATGTGCGCCTTCTGCTACAGCCAACCAGAGGCGCCCATGGCCAACCACGACCTGAGCTACACCCCCGATCCGGATGCCGACTCGATTTCCTCCGACGTCGTCGGCTTCAACGGCATCCTGGTCTCCACCCAGATCCCAACCCGCGCCGATGGCAGCCTCGAACTCGGCGACGTCACCCAGCAAAGCGAATGCACCCTGCAAGCGCTGAAAGTCGCGCTGGAAAAAGCCGGCAGTTCCATGGACCGAGTGATGCACCTGACCATCTACCTCACCGACATGGCTGATCGCGCCGCGTTCAATGAGGTCTACAAACGCTTTTTCGCCAAGCCGTGGCCGGTTCGCGCCGCCGTAGGCGTGGCCGCACTGGCCGTTGAAGGCATGCGCGTGGAAGTCACCGCGATGGCGGCCAAGGCCTGAGTTATCGCTGGCAATACCCATCAAGGGTTGGCGCGATAGCGTCAGATAGACCGAGGTGTCTGCATCGCAGGTAAGCCAAGCAGTGCGATGCTGGCGGTCTGTACTCGGTCAAACTGTGGGAGCGGGCTTGCTCGCGAAGGCGGTGGGTCAGTCAGCTCATGTGTAGCTGACACACCGCATTCGCGAGCAAGCCCGCTCCCACATTTGGAGCTCAGTTCATCAGATAGAAGCGCGTCGCTGTGCTGTTGATCCGCTTTTGCTTCAACCACTCAGGTCGGCTACTAGGCCGCCGTGCTCTGCTTTTGATCTTGATCTGACAGGCCCCGTCAACCACGCTGGCCGAACGCAGGCTTGAATCCGTGGGTAACCCGGCAGGACGCCGGGTTAGCCGCGTTGGGCCATGGATGGCCCGTCGCGGCGGCCCACGGATTCAAGCCGGAGTGAGGGCACACCGAGCCCAAGCGAGGGGCCGAGTGGTGGGGCACAGACCTTTTGGTTACTTTTGGGGCGTTTGCCAAAAGTGACCCGCTGTAAGAGCGGAACCACCAGCCGCCGTGACCACAGCAACGGATATGCCCCCAACCCACCTCCCCCCATTCGCCCAGACAGCCCTGCGGTAGGTGCCCACCCGGCATTTCACAGCTACAATGCCCGCCTCAACCGTGACAAGCCTGACTAAAAAAACTATGTCCTTGCCCAAGCATCACCTGGAATTGCTCAGCCCGGCCCGCGATGTCGCCATCGCGCGCGAGGCTATCTTGCATGGCGCCGACGCCATCTACATTGGTGGACCAAGCTTCGGCGCACGCCACAACGCGTGTAACGAGGTGAGCGACATCGCTCAATTGGTCGAATTCGCCCGCCGTTACCACGCCCGCGTATTCACCACCATCAACACCATCCTGCACGACAACGAACTGGAACCCGCGCGCAAGCTGATCCATCAGCTGTACGACGCCGGCGTCGATGCGCTGATCGTGCAAGACCTGGGCGTGATGGAGCTGGATATTCCGCCCATCGAGCTGCACGCCAGCACCCAGACCGACATCCGCACCCTGGGCCGCGCCAAGTTTCTCGACCAGGCCGGTTTCTCGCAGTTGGTGTTGGCCCGCGAGCTGAACCTGCAGGAAATCCGCGCAATCGCCGATGAAACCGATGCCGCCATCGAGTTCTTCATCCACGGCGCCCTGTGCGTGGCGTTCTCCGGGCAATGCAATATCTCCCACGCGCAAAATGGCCGCAGCGCCAACCGTGGCGATTGCTCCCAGGCCTGCCGCCTGCCGTACACCTTGAAAGATGACCAGGGCCGCGTGGTGGCCTTTGAAAAACACCTGCTGTCGATGAAAGACAACAACCAGAGCGCCAACATCCGCGCCTTGGTTGAAGCCGGTGTGCGTTCGTTCAAGATCGAAGGCCGCTACAAGGACATGGGGTATGTGAAAAACATCACCGCCTATTACCGCCAACGCCTCGACGACGTCCTCGAAGACCGCCCTGACCTGGCGCGCGCTTCCAGCGGCCGTACTGCGCATTTCTTCCTGCCCGACCCGGAAAAAACCTTCCACCGGGGCAGCACCGACTACTTCGTCACCGACCGCAAGATCGACATAGGCGCCTTCGACACGCCCACCTTCACCGGCCTGCCGGTGGGTGTGGTGGAAAAAGCCGGCAAGCGCGACTTGCAGGTAGTCACCCATGAGCCGCTCTCCAACGGCGACGGCCTGAATGTGCTGATCAAGCGCGAAGTCGTGGGTTTTCGCGCCAACATCGCCGACCCCAAAGGCGAGTTCGAAGAAGACGGCGAGAAACGCTACCGCTACCGCGTCGAGCCAAATGAAATGCCGGCCGGCCTGCACCAGTTGCGCCCCAACCATCCGCTGAACCGCAACCTCGACCACAACTGGCAACAAGCCCTGCTCAAAACCTCGGCCGAGCGCCGTATTGGCCTGCAGTGGGTCGCGCGCCTGCGTGAAGACCAGTTGGACGTGACCGCGACCAGCGAAGAAGGCATCAGCGCCAGCGTCACCCTGCCCGGCCCGTTCGGCGTGGCCAACAAGCCGGAACAGGCGCTCGACACCCTGCGCGATCTGCTTGGCCAACTCGGCACCACCGAGTACCACGCCACGCACATCGAGCTGGATGCGCCGCAGGCATTCTTCATCCCCAACTCGCAACTCAAGGCCTTGCGCCGTGAAGTGATCGAGGCGCTGACCGCCGCCCGCGTTGCCGCTCACCCACGGGGGGCACGCAAGGCTGAGACGTCGCCGCCGCCGGTGTACCCGGAAGCGCATTTGTCGTTCCTGGCCAACGTCTACAACCAGAAAGCCCGGGACTTCTACCACCGTCACGGCGTGAAGCTGATCGACGCCGCCTTTGAAGCCCACGAAGAAACTGGCGAAGTGCCGGTGATGATCACCAAGCACTGCCTGCGGTTCTCGTTCAACCTGTGCCCTAAACAGGCCAAGGGCGTGACGGGGGTGAAGACCAAAGTGGCGCCAATGCAACTGATCCACGGTGATGAAGTGCTGACCCTGAAGTTCGACTGCAAACCGTGCGAGATGCACGTGGTGGGCAAGATCAAGGGCCACATCCTTGGCTTGCCGCAGCCGGGCAGCGGCGTGGGCCATTTCAACCCGGAAAACATCATCTTTCAGGGCACGCACTAACCCTTGGGAAGCGGGGCCACCACCAGCCCCGCTGCAACCCCGCTGCCGCCAGCAGAATCGCAACGACCCCCAGCCATTGCAGCCAACCCAGGCGATGCCCAAAGGCGAACCAATCGACAAAGATCGCCGCAATCGGGTAGATGAACGACAGCGCGCCGGTAATGGCGGTCGGCAGTTTCTGGATCGCCCCGTACAGCAACACATACATCAAACCGGTGTGCACCATGCCCAGCGTGACCAGCGCAGCCCAGGCCTGGGTCGCGGCAGGCAAGCTGTGCCAGGGCACCAACGGCGCCAGCAAAAGCGCGCCGGTAATCACCTGGATCAACGCCATCAAGTGGGGTGGAACGTCCTTCAAGCGCTTGATGATCAACGCGGCAATCGCGTACAAAAACGCTGCGCCCAACGCCAGGGCAATGCCGGTCAGATAATCCCCGCCAGCGCTTTGCTGTTCGCCATGGGCGGTGACAATCGCCAACATGCCGAGGAACGCCACGCTCAACCAGGCGAGCTTCTGCACGGTGATCTTCTCACCCAGAAACAGCGCCGCCAGCATCACCAACATGAACGGCTGCACGTTGTACACCGCCGTGCTGATGGCAATCGATGCACGTGAATAGGATTCGAACAACAGCAACCAGTTGCCAACGATGGCCACACCACTGAGCATCGCCAGGCCGAGCTTGGCCCGGGTCAGCAGGTCTCGCCGCAAGTAACCCAGCCACGCACACACCAGCAACAGCGTCAGTGCGCCAATCACGCAGCGCCAGAACACCACTTCGATCACCGACAGGCCAGACACCAGCACAAACCAGCCGATGGTGCCCGAAATCAGCATGGCGGCGACCATTTCCCACGACCCGCGACGAATAGATGTGTCCACGATGGCGCTCCTCAAGTGAGGCTCAATTATGGCAATCTGCCGGTCAGCGCCTCCAGCGACTAAAGTAGGCAAAAACCCTCGATTACCTTTTTTAATTAGGCAGGCCGCATGATTGACTCTATCGACCAGCAACTGATCGCCGCCTTGATGGACGACTCGCGCCTGTCGCTCAAGGCGTTGGCGGGTATTACCGGGCTGTCTTCGCCCAGCGTGGGCGAACGTCTGCGCCGTTTGGAGGAGCGCGGCGTGCTGACCCATTACACCGTCGACATCGACCCCAAACACTTCGGCTATTTGCTCCAAGCCATCGTGCGTATTCGCCCATTGCCCGGCAAATTGCAGGAGGTGGAGCGCCAGATCCAGGCGATTCCCGAGTTCACCGAGTGCGACAAGGTCACGGGTGAAGACTGCTTTATCGCGCGCCTGCACGTGCGCACCATGGACCACCTCGACACCCTGCTGGACCGGATCAACGCCTATGCCGAAACCAACACCGCCATTGTCAAGAAAACCCCGGTCAAACGGCGTTTGCCACCCCTGGCCGATTCGTGATTGCACGTCACTAACGCAGTGACGTAATCGCTATTCTGTCATCGTCGGCCGAACTTTATGCTGGGCTCCACACATTGGAACCCACAGGGGTAAAGCGCATGTACGTAATCACTGGCATCACAGGCAAAGTCGGCGGCGCCCTGGCGCATAACCTCCTCAAGGCAGGTCTGCCGGTTCGCGCCGTCATTCGCGACGCCGGCAAAGCGGCATATTGGGCTGACCAGGGCTGCGAAATCGCGTTCGCCGCGATGGAAGATGCACAGGCGTTGACCGAAGCGTTCAAGGGCGCGATCGCCGTATTCATCCTGCCGCCACCGGGCTTCGATCCGCAGCCTGGGTTTCCTGAAGCGCGTGTGGTGATAGCGGCTGTCAGCCAAGCGCTCAAGGCCGCCGCGCCACAACGAGTGTTGTGCCTGTCGACCATCGGCGCGCAGGCCAAAGAGCTCAACCTGCTGACCCAGCGCACGCTGATGGAGCAGGCGTTGAGCGCCCTGGACATCCCCGTAACCTTCCTGCGCCCGGGCTGGTTCATGGAAAACGCCGCCTACGACGTCAGCAGTGCGCGTGACACCGGTGTGATCCACAGCTTCCTGCAACCGCTGGACAAGCGCATACCAATGGTTGCCACGGCCGACATCGGCACACTCGCCGCGCAGTTGTTGCAGCAAGACTGGGCCGGCCACCGCGTAGTCGAACTGGAAAGCCAATGGGTCAGCCCGAACGACATCGCCCAGACCCTGGCACAAGTGCTCGGCCGTGACGTGCGTGCCGACGTGGTTGAGCGCGATACCTGGGAGCCGTTGCTGCGTGGCCAAGGTGCACACAACCCACTGCCGCGCATGCGCATGGTCGATGGTTTCAACGAAGGCTGGATCTGTTTCGAGCACGATCAGGTGCTCAAGGGCACAACCTCCCTGCTCACGGTATTGCGCGAGCTGGCAGATAAAACCGCCGAGTCGAATGCCTGATGAACCTGCCTGAATTGGGTTTCGGTACCTTCCGTATGCCCGGCGATGACTGCCGGGCGGTGGTCGAAAGTGCCCTGGCGCTGGGTTACCGGCATATCGACACCGCCGCCCTGTACGACAACGAAGCCGCCGTTGGCCAGGCCATCAGACACTCGGGCATCCCCCGCGACGAGGTGTTCCTGACCACCAAGGTCTGGCATGACCAGTTGGCGCCGGCCGCGCTGCAAAAAGCCTTTGAGCTGAGCCTCGGCAAGCTGGCGGTGGACTACGTCGATCTGTTCATGGTGCATTGGCCGGCTGTCGACATGGACCTGCCCGGCGTGATGAACGCTTTGTTGGCTCTGCGCGACAGTGGCCGCGTGAAACACATCGGTGTGTGCAACTTCAACATGCCGATGCTGCGCGAGGCGATCGATGTGCTGGGCACGCCGATTGCCGCGGTACAGGTGGAATACCACCCGTTCCTCGACCAGAGCCGCCTGCTCAATTACCTGCGCGGCAAACGCATCCCGATGGTCGCGTATGCGCCGTTGGCACAGGGTCGCGCGGCCACTGACCCGGTACTCACACAGATCGGCGCCAAGCACGGCGCCAGCGCAGCGCAAGTTGCCCTGGCCTGGTTACGCCAACAAGGCGTGGCGGCGATTCCCAAAGCCCAGCGCCCGCAAAGCCAGCAAGCCAACCTCGATTCGCTGCACGTCACGCTCGATGAGCAGGATATGCAAGCCATCGCGCGGTTGCCCAAAGACCAACGCTTTGTGCAGCCGCCGTTTGCACCGCAGTGG